>CAJXKW010000053.1 GCA_913055855.1 uncultured Limimonas sp.
ATGCCAAACTCCCATTTTGGGAGCTTGAATCACATCGCCGCCAGCAAGGGAATCCCCCGATCCCCAACAGACCCTAGGCTGCCTCGGCGGCGACGGCGGGTGCGACGCCGATGGCGCGGCAGACGGCGTAGGTCAGCCGGGCGCGGTTGAGCGTGTAGAAGTGGAAGTGGCGCACGCCCTCCGCGAGCAGCCGGTTGCACTGCTCCGAGGCCACCGACGCCGCCACCAGGGCGCGCGTCTCCGGATACGCGTCCAGGCCCTCGAAACGCGCTTCCAGCCAACCCGGCACCTTGGCGCCGCAGCCCTGGGCAAACCGCTTGACCTTGCCGAAGTTGAAAATGGGCAACACACCCGGAATCACCGGCACGTCGATGCCGGCCCGGTCGCAGCGGTCGCGAAAGCGCAGAAAGTCGTCCGTCTCGAAGAAAAACTGCGTGATGATCCGGTCCGCACCGGCATCCACCTTGCGCTTCAGGTTCGCCGTGTCCGCCGCCTCCGAAGGACTGTCCGGGTGAACCTCCGGATAGCCGCCCACACCGATATGAAACGGCGCCATCTCCTTCAGCGACCCCACCAGCTCCGCCGCGTCCTGAAACCCATCCGGATGCGGCTGGAAACGCCGCGAACCCTTGGGCGGATCGCCGCGCAGCGCCAGAATGCTCCGCACACCCGCCTGCCACCAGCCGCGCGCCCGCTCGACAACCTCCGAACGGCTCTGCCCCACGCAGGTCAGGTGCGCCGTCGGCGTGAGATCCGTCTCCTTCGCAATCCGCCGGACAATCCGGTCCGTGTGAACCTGCGTCGACCCCCCGGCCCCGTAGGTCACCGACAAAAACTCCGGGCCAAGCGGCGCAAGCTCACGAACCGTCTCCCACAAACGCGCCTCCCCGGCGTCATCCGACGGCGGGAAAAACTCGAAACTGATCGCGAGATCGCTGCCGGCGGGCGTGGACGTGGGCATGTCGGTTCCCCTTTGATCGCCCCGAGAGCCGAAGCCCTCTGCCCAGGAGGTCTGTTCGCAACCGGGCCCGATGTCAATATCCAGCAAATATGTGTCGCATATAATGCATGCACACGCGCACGCGGCTACAGGAAACGGGCGCCGCCTTGGCACATGGCGCCCCGGTCGGGCGAGCGGTTCGGCTTTCCCCGTACCGATCCGCGCCATCTCGCCGCGGGTGGGACACGCGCCCGGGATCGGCCCTTCCGCGCCGGGCGCAGCGCCATTACGATCGCCTCGGGCGAGGTCATGGAGGATATCGTGCTGGGGATTCTGTTCCGGTGGTTCGGCGCGGTGATCCTGATCGGGATCGTCGCGGCCCTGCTGGCGAACGGGTGGGAAGCCATCCTGAATTAGCGCCGGCCTGCCGGCCGCGGCCGGCACGTCACGCCGCCGTGTGCCAGATGCCGGGGGCACGGTCGAGCCAGCCGGCCAGGACCACGTGCGGAAGGGCGACGGCGCTGATGATCAGCGTCCACAGTGCCACCCCGTCGGCGAGCCACTGTCCGCTGGGCAGCGCATGCGGCAGAACGGCCGCCAGCAGCGCCGCCGTGGCGAGCGTACCCGCCAGAAGGCCGATCAGCCCGAGCCACGCCCCGCGCGTCCGGCGCGCCCGACTGCGCCGCGCCCCGGCGTCCGGCGCGGCGGCGAGCGCCCGCGCGGTTTGACGCGCCGAGTACCACAGCGGGAAATACACACCCACCGCGATCAACGGCGGCGCGGCGGCGAACAGCGCCGCGAGGACGGCGGTCTCCAGCACATCCACGCCCCACGGCCGGCGCGCCTCGGTATCGTGCCACGCCGACACCACCCCGAGACCCAGATGTGCCAGCGCCGCACCCGCCCAGACGATCCCGAGCCATGGCCGGAGCGCCGCCAGCGTCGCGCCCATGCTGCCCATGGCCGCCGGATCGACGGTGGCCACCATGATCCCGGCGAACGCGTCGAATGCACCCGGGTGCAGCGTCAGGGGCAGCGCCATCACCGCGCCGCCGCGCGTCACGCCCGCCAGCAGCCGGTGGACGGGGCC
Source organism: uncultured Limimonas sp. (assembly GCA_913055855.1). Classification (GTDB taxonomy): domain Bacteria; phylum Pseudomonadota; class Alphaproteobacteria; order Kiloniellales; family Rhodovibrionaceae; genus CAJXKW01. The sequence continues at coordinate 2,031 of CAJXKW010000053.1, forward strand.
GCGGAGATGCGCCGCGCCGCGGACCTGCGCCATCACCGCGAGATCGCCCGAACCCGCCTTCGCCGTCGCAATCGCCATGGCAAGCAGCACCCCGGCGACCGGCCACGCCAGCAGCACCGCCGCGAAAGCCGCCACACCGGCCAGGAACGCGGCGGCATACCCGGCTGTCCGGACGCGCGGGCGCCCGACCAGGTTGAGCCAGTTCTCGACCGCCCCGTGGGGCAGATTCAGCCCGACCATGCCGACCAGATAGATCGCCGCGCGAACGGACACCGGCGCGGCGGGCGCGACCAGACTTACCAGCGCGGCGGCGCCCGTCGCCGCGAGGGAAAGGCGGATCCAGTCGTGCGGCCGGCCGCCCAGGGCCGACGGCTCGGCGCCGTAACTCAACAGGGCCGGCGAGCGGACGCGCGAATCGGCCATGCGATCACCCCAGCGGGCATGCCTGCCTCAAACGATGCCTCAAACGAACAGCGGGCGGGCCGAACACCGCGACCCGCCCGCCGAACATGGCGTGATCGATTCCGTCTGCCGAGTTGTCAGCCCTGGCCCGACCAGAGATTGCACCAAGCCTCCGGAGCGATCTTGCCCGCCACGACCTGACAACCGCCCATGTCGTGATCGGTCTGCTCGACCGGGATCCAGAAGCGGCAGTTGTCGCAGCGTTGCGTCTGGCCGTTCTGAACCTTGGGCTCCTTCTGGTACTGCACCGCCTGCTTGGGCGCCTTGCTCTGCGCGGCTGCGCGGCGGCCGAAGGCCAGCGCCCCCGCCGTCATGGCCACGCCCGTGAGCGCGCGCCCGAAAAAGCCCCGACGCGTCAGCGACCGGTTCTCCTGCATACGACCCTCCTTTGCCGTCGTCTCGGCTACCTTGCTTGCCGTCCAAAGGGGCGTGGATGTCGCCACGATACCCTTTCCCGGTATTATAGGATTTGGCCCCGGTTTACCGGCAGACCACACTGGACGCGACGTCGCACCCCCGCATTGGCACTTCCGGGCAACCCGGCTCCTCCGAAATTGTCCGGAAACACCGACCCCAAAGCGACCGAGCGTCGGAACGTATACGTTACAACGCGATTGCATTTCCGTCCGCAGGTCGACCGTCTTCGGGATGCGCGCGAGCTTCGAGCGCAAAAACGAACCCCGGCGCGCCGCGGCATCGTAGCACGGGAAAGCGGGACGGCCGAAGCTGTGCGTCTCTGTCCCAATTGATGCAGATCATGTCACACACACCTCCAGCCCCGGAAACCTCCGTTGACCGACCATCCAGGGAGTCGCCGATCCACATGGCATCCGGACCCACTGCGCTGACGCCGTTAACCCCCGTGGGCGCCCTGTTGCGGCCCCTGCCGGAACGCCCGCTGGAAGCGGCGCTGCAGCGCCTCGCCGACCGGCTGGTGGCACGGCATCCCGAGCTTCTCGACCGTGCGGCCGACGCCGGTGCCGCGCGGCTGCGCCTCGTCGCCACGGACATGCCCTGGCAGGCGCTGGTCGACCTCGACGGCACGCGCGCGCACCTCACGCTGCTGTCCGCGGACGCGCCGGCGCCGGATTGCGACGCCGCGATCGAGGGACCGCTGGAGCGCCTGATCGCCTGCGCCGGCGGCCAGGGGGACGGTGACGCCATGTTCTTCGCCCGCGAGATCCGCGTGACCGGCAGCAGCGAACTCGTGGTCGCGCTGCGCAACGCGCTGGACGACGCCGAGATCGACTTCACCGAAGAAGCGGCGGCGCTGGCCGGACCACTGGCCGCTCCCGCACGCACCGCGTTGGGCCGGGCCGGGCGCATGTACCAGCGCCTTGCCGGTGGCCTGGACATGGTGAAGGCGGACCTGCGCGCGCCGCTCGCGGCCCGCCTCGATGCCCAGGCGCGCGAGATCGCCGAGCTGCGAAGCGAGGTGGCTCGCCTGCGCCGGCGCCAGCCGCGCACCAAGCGTACGCAGCAGGCGGCGCCGACCACGCCGCAAACCCCGTCGAGCGAGGTGGAATCGGCATGACCGCCGGACCGGAGCTGGTCTGTCCCGCAGGCACCCCAGCATCCCTGCGCGCCGCCGTGGACGCCGGGGCGGACGCCGTGTACGTGGGCTTTCGCGACGCCACGAACGCGCGCAACTTCCCGGGTCTGAACTTCTCGCGGAACGAACTGGCCGAGGCGCGCGAATACGCCCACGCGCGCGGGACAAAGCTGTACCTGGCCATCAACACCTTCGGCCGCGCGGGCGACATGACGCCGTGGCGGCAGGCGCTGGACGACGCCGCGCGCATCGGGGTGGACGCGGTCATCCTGGCGGACCTGGGCGTGCTCGCCGAGGCCGCCGAGCGCCGGCCGGAGCTGCGCCTGCACCTGTCCGTGCAGGCGAGCGCGGCACACCCGGCCGCGCTGGAGCACTACCGCCGGACCTTCGGCATCGCCCGGGCGGTGCTGCCGCGTGTGCTCACCGTGGACGACATCCGGCGCACGGGCACGCAGACCAGCGTGGAATACGAGGTTTTCGTCTTCGGCGGGCTCTGCCCCATGGCGGAAGGGCGCTGCTACCTGTCGTCCTACGCCACGGGCAAGTCGCCCAACACCGTGGGTGTGTGCTCGCCGGCCACGGACGTCCACTACGAAGAGCGCAGCGACGGCCTCATCACGCGCTTGGGCGACTTCACCATCAACCGCTTCGCCCACGGCCAGGCGGCGGGCTATCCCACGCTCTGCAAGGGGCGCTTCCGCGTGCGCGGCGAGGAGCAGCACATTTTCGAGGAACCCACGAGCCTGGATGCGGGTGTGGTCATGCGCGAGCTGGTCGATGCGGGTGTCGCCGCGCTGAAGATCGAAGGCCGCCAGCGCGGGCGCGCCTACGTCGCCCAGGCGGTGGCAAACATGCGCGCCATGCGCGACGCCGCGCTGCGCGGCGAAACCCCCGACGTGGACAACCTCAGCGGCCTCGCCGAGGGCGCGCAACGCTCCGCCGGCGCCTACCAGAAGGCGTGGCAGTGACGCACTGCCCTCACCCCGTCCGAAAGGAGCCGACATGACCGGCGAGCTAACGCTCGGTCCGCTGCTGCTGTACTGGCCCGGCGAGGCGTGGCGGGATTTCCACTTCCGCATCGCCGATGAGGCGCCGGTAAGCCGTGTGTACCTGGGCGAAGTGGTCTGCCCCAAGCGCTGGCCCGCGAACCGGCCGCACCTGGACGCCGTGATCGAGCGCCTGCAGCGCGCCGACAAGGAGGTCGTGCTGTCCACGCCCGCCCTGGTGGCGGAGGACACCGACATGGCACTGGTCCATGAACTCGCGGAGCACGGCCTGCCCATCGAGGCGAACGACATCGCCGCCCTGGGCGCACTCGCCGGGACCGGCCGGCAGGCGCAGGTCGCCGGCCCCATGATCACCACCTACAACGAGTCCGCCCTCGCCCACCTGCGGACGCAGGGGATCGAGCGGGTGGTGCCGCCCGCCGAGCTTCCCGGCGCGTCGATGCGCACGCTCGCGGACATGGCGCCGCCGTCGCTCGAAGTGCAGGTGTTCGGGCGCTGGCCCCTGGCGATCTCGGCGCGCTGCTACCACGCACGCGCTTACGGCCGGACCAAGGCGACCTGCCAGTACGCCTGCGCCGAGGACCCGGACGGCCTGCCCGTGGACACCCTGGACGACGAGCCCTTCCTGGCCGTCAACGGCGTGCAGACGCTGTCCCGCGCCTATGCCTGTCTCGCCGCGGAGATCGGCGAGCTGTACGCGGCCGGTGTGCCCGCCTTCCGCCTGTCGCCGCAGAACCTGGACATGGTCGCGGTGGCGCGGATCTTCCGCGAGCTGCTGGACGGCCGGCGCGAGGCGGATTCGGCGCTGGACGCGCTGGAGGACGTCTGCGGCGAGGTTCCGCTGGCCAACGGTTACTATCACGACGCGCCGGGTTCCGCCTGGCTGGAAGCCTGAGGCTCGGCCTCGCTTGACCGGCCCGCATTGCGGGGACATGTTCCGCCCCGTACCAGCCCGCACAACCGCAGCCCGCCGGCGCCGGCCGACGCGCCCGGCCGCCGGCGGGGTCATGCGCCACCGCTGCGAGGATCGTCGTGAGCCCGAGAGACCACGCCCCGTCCTATTATGCCGCCACAGCGCATCCGGCAGCCCACCGCGCGCCCCTTCAGGACCGCGTGAGGGCGGACGTGTGCGTGGTCGGCGCCGGGTTCACCGGGGTCTCGGCCGCGCTGCACCTGGCCGAACGCGGCTATGACGTGGTCCTGCTCGACGGCGCGCGCGTCGGCTGGGGCGCGTCCGGGCGCAGCGGGGCCCAGATCGTCACCGCCTTCGCCGCCGACATGGCGAAAATCCGCGGCTGGGTGGGCGCGGCGAACGCCCGGCGGCTGTTCGACATGGCCGAGGAGTCCAAGCGCCTCATCGCCGAGCGCGTGGACAGGCACGGCATCGCGTGCGACTTGGTGTGGTCGCGTTTCGACGCGGCGAACAAGCCCGGTCACCTGGACGAACTCAAAGCCATGCAGGCCGACTGGGCGGAGACCTACGGCTACACCGGCACCACGCTGGTGGGCCGCGACGCGCTGCCCGGCTACGTGGACAGCGATGCCTACGTCGGGGGCCTGCACGATCCGGGCGGCGGGCACCTGCATCCGCTGAATTACGTCCTGGGCCTGGCGCGCGCGGCCGAGGACGCGGGCGCGCGGATCTTCGAGGAGAGCCCGGTCACAGAGGTCGCGTTCGGCGCGAAACCGGTCGCCACGACGCCCGCCGGGCGCGTCGAAGCGGATTACCTGCTGTTCTGCACCAACGCCTACCTGGACAACCTCGTGCCCGCGCTGCAGCGCAAGGTGATGCCCGTGGGAACCTACATCGCCGCCACCGAGCCACTGGGCGAGAACCGGGCCACGGCGCTCCTGCCGCGGAATTCGGGCGTGACCGACTGCAACTTCGTCCTGGACTATTTCCGGCGCACGCCCGATCACCGCCTGCTCTACGGCGGGCGGGTAAGCTACTCCACCATCATGCCGCCCAATCTACCCAGGGCGATGCGCGCCAAGATGCTGCGCGTGTTCCCGCAGCTTTCGGACACGCATTTCGACTATGTCTGGGGCGGCTATGTCGGGATTACCGTCGAGCGCATGCCCCACCTCGGCCGGCTGCACGACAACGTGTTCTTCGCCCAGGGGTTTTCCGGCCACGGCGTCGCCCTGACCGGGTTTGCCGGGAAGCTGCTCGCGGAGACGGTCGCCGGCCAGGCCGAGCGGTTCGATGTGATGGCACAGCTTCCCCACACCACCTTTCCGGGCGGCCGCCTCCTGCGCACGCCGCTGCTGACGCTGGCGATGCTGTGGTACCGGATGCGCGACTACCTGCCCTGACCCGAGGGGCCGCACGCCGGCCGCGCCGTGCGGCACGCGGTCAGGCTGCGCGCGCCGCGTCGTCCGTAGTGCCCTGCCCCATGAGCTGGTCCAGCAGCGACAGCAGCCGCTGGCTGGGGGCTTCCATGTTCTCCAGGAGCTGCAGCGCCCGGTTCTGATCGCCCTCGTCGATCGCCTTGGCGCACGCGATGCCGAGCTGGTGCACCTCACGGTGCGGCTCGGCGAGCTGCGCGTAGGCGGCGTGGTGACGATAGGGCTCGGACTCGTGGCCGTCGTACCACTGGCCCAGGCGGCAGGCGTGCTCGTCGTGGAGTTCCTCGACGGACAGGCTCTCGTGGCCCATGAGCTTGTTGACGAGCCGCTTCTTCCAGATGATGTGGTCGGCCTTGGCAAGGCGCAGCACCTTGTCCGGCACGTCGGCTTCGCGGAACAGCTCGAGCTGACCCGCGATCAGCTGCTCCTCTTCCGTCATGCCTTTCTCCACTTGGGTGATGTCCTGGACGTTTTCCTCGGAGTGCTGGGCGATTTCGCCCACCTTCGTGGAGATGTCCTGTGCTGCGGCCTCCTGCTGCTCCAGGACACTCGCGATTTCGTTGATCCGGGCGGCGGTGTCGGAGGCTTTGCCCAGGATTCCCTGCATCGCCTCGCGCACGTCGCCCATGGCCTGCTCGCCGTTGTCGCTGGCCGTCTTGGCCTCACGCATGGCGGTCGTGACATCGTTCATCTCGCTCACCAGCGAGCCGATGCGCTGGCGGATTTCCTCCGTCGCCTTGCCCGTCTGCTTGGCCAGGTTCTTCACCTCGTTGGCCACCACGGCGAAGCCCTTGCCCGCTTCTCCGGCGCGCGCCGCCTCGATGGTGGCGTTGAGCGCGAGCAGGTTGGTCTGGTCGGCAATATCGTCGATGGTCTGGACGATATCGCCAATGTTCTGGCTCTCCTGCGCCAGCGTCTCGATTTTCTGGGCGGTGTCGTCCACTTTGCCGGAAAGCCCTGCCACGGTCTCCGCGGCCTTGCCGACCACACGCTCGCCGTTCTGGGCCGCGTCGTGTGTCTCCTGGGTCAGGCCGTTGGCCGCGCGTGTGGACTCGCCGATGCTGGCAATGCCGTTCACCGTCTCCTCCACGGCGGAGGAAATGGCCTGCGTGCGCTCTTCCAGGTCGCGCACCGACTTGAGCAGGTGCGAATTGGCGATCGAGGTGCGGTTGACCGAAATCGAGATGTCGATCGCCGAATCCATCAACTCCGTGCCGCAGCGGTCGAGGCCGCCCTCCTGCTGCCGCGCGGCCTGCGGCGCCGTCGCACCGCCACCTTCGGTGTAGGCGGCGAGCGCGAGGTCCATGTCCAGCATCATCACCGCCTGCACGGCGGCAATGGCGCGCGCCTGTTGCGCGGGCCGGAAGCGATTGCCGTGCAGGACGACCTCGCTCATCGTCTCCAGCGCGGCGTGGTAGCCGGCGACCAGGGCGTCCGCGCTGACGCCCAGCTCGCGCCAGGTGCGCCCGACCGCCCGGGCGGACTCGCCATAGGACTCGTCCAGATCCGCGACGAGCAGCCGGTTCCAGTGATCCTGGAGATCGTGCCGCGCCTGGGTCGCTCCCGGTTCGGGCAATCCGTGGCCGTCCGCCGCGCAATCGCAGACACGCGCGTAAAAGGCGCGGATCACGTTGTCGAGGGCACCCTGGAGCGTGGGCGCCGACATCCCGATGGCGCGGCGCCGCGCATGGTCCAGGTCATAAAGCTGCAACCCCCGTGAAACCTCCATCATGGCGTGACCCCCTATCTGCCGGGCTGTGCCGGCTATCGTTCTGGCTCTCGGAACGGCGCGGGCACGCGCGGTACCAACACCAAGGCAGCCCGAACCACTTTCCGAACGATTGTGGTACCCCTTTCATCGCGTGTTGTCACCCTGAACGGGCGTATACCCGCGACTGATCGCCGCCGGACACTGGAAACACACGCGTGTAGACGAGGTTCGCGATTGGGTTTTGCTGCGGTTAAGCTCGGTCAAACCTGCGTCGCGGCATTGATCGACAACGCAACGCGATTTGCATTGCCGAACCGGCGCTTATGCCGTCCGCGTTAGCGGCAACCGGCGAACGATGCCGCCATCACGCGTTCAGGTAACCGGTGCAGACATTGACCATGGTCTGCCCCAGCGCCTCCACGGCGTCGCCGCCCTCCATGACGAACAGGGTGAGCCGGCCGATGCCCGCAACACGTTCGCCGATCCGGGGGAATTCCGTCGGCTTGACGGCGAAGAAGGAAAAGGGACCGACCTCGAACACGTCCACGCCCAGCGAGACCACCAGGGCCTGCGACGCGAACCGCGCCACGCGTGTGCAGACACGGCAAATCGGACACGGGCGCGGCGGCGAACGTGCAAGCGAGACCCAACGCGTCGCCGAGCGTGCGATGCGATCCGGATGGATCGCTGAATCGCACACGACCCTTTGAAAATAGGGCAAGATTCAGCGATCAGGTGAACCAACCTGATCGTATCTTGCCCACTTTTCAGGAAGTTAGAGAAAATTCACGATGCAAGCCGGTTCGGCTTTCGTCGATTTTGCTCTAGGTTTCGCCCGAACCGCGCGGGCCATAGTCCTTCATCTTTTCAAGCACCCGGTCGATTTCGGCATCGGAGAGAACGACGGGCGTGCCCACCTGGAGCGCGGTGGCGTACTGGTGCGCCAGGGCCTCCACCTCTTCGGCAAGCCAGAGCGCCTTCGCCACGTTCGATCCCGTGGCGACCAGGCCGTGGTTGGCCATGAGGCAACAGGTGCGTCCGCTCAGCGCGGCCAGTACGTTATCCGACAACTCGGGCGTGCCGAAGGTGGCGTAGTCCGCCACCGGGATGGTGCTCCCGCCGCCTGCAGCGACCATGTAATGCACCGCCGGCAGCGGCGTGCGGTTGATGGCGAAGGCCGTGGCGTAGATGGGATGGGCGTGCACGACCGCGCCGGTCTCGGGACGGGCGTACAGGATGTCGCGGTGGATGCGCCACTCGCTCGACGGCTTGTGTGCGCCGTCGACATTACCGTCCCAGTCGACTCCGACGATGTCGCGCGCGCCGAGCTGGTCGTACGGAATGCCGCTGGGCGTGATCAGCAGCCCGTCGCCCCAGCGGGCGCTGATGTTGCCGGAGGTCCCCTGATTCAGGCCGCTGGCGTTCATCGCCCGGGCGGCGCCGATGATCCGCTCGCAAAGGTCGAGGCGCTCGGGTGTCATATCCATGGGGACACCCGATAGCGCGCGCTGCCCCGGCGCCGCAAGCGGCGGACGGCTATGCGGGCTCGGACGAAGCGTCGCCCTCGGCCGGCATGGACTCGCCGCCCGCGAGCATCAGGCGCTCGCCGCGCATCGCCGCCTGCGTCCGGTTGGCCACGCCGAGCTTGCGGAAGATTCCGCGCAGGTGCAGCTTCACCGCGCTCTCGCTGACGCCGTCGCGGCGCGCGATCTCCTTGTTCGACATACCGTCGACAATCCCCATCAGGATCATCCGCTCGCGGGGCGTCAAGCGTTCCAGGTCCTGGGTCGCCGCACGGGTGACGTCCACATGCTGCAGCAGCAGCCCCTGGATGCGGCCCGCCTCAATGATCGGCGCGGCGACGAGCTGATACCACGCGGGCGTGTCGGGGGACGGACACGGATAGGTGTGAACGAAGCGCGTGCGCACCCCGCCCAGCAGGTCCGTCAGGCCTTCCGCGACGGTCCCGGCGCCGTCGCGCCACGCGCCGCGCGCCCCGCGGCACACGGCGATGTAGTTCCAGCCCAGGAAACCGGCATAGGCTCCGCCGGCATCCGTATCGGCCCGGCGCATCCAGGCCGCATTGGCCCGCCGGATCACGCCCACCGTGTCGAGGACGGCCACGGGATAGACCATCGCATCCAGGACCGCTTGCGGGACCGAAGCGATATCGTCCTGCGGGTCGGCCGCCCATTCCGTCAGCGCATTCATGGCACCACGCTCGACTGCTTTGCCGAAACCTCACGATCCCGGCTTTGAAACATTTTCCAGACTGGTATTATGGGATCGGATTGGCCGGACGTCGAATCATCCAAATGTAATAAACACTGTCCTTTTCGCTGCACACAAATGTGTGGATTCCGTCAGCCACCGGTCACGCTCATGTGGCGGCCCACGGCGGGCTTTTGCTGGCGCCGGTCGATGACGAAGTCGTGGCCCCTGGGCTTGCGCCCGATCGCCTCGTGGATGGACTCCATGAGCGGGCCGTCGTCGTCGCTGGTGCGCAGGGGCGTCCGCAGGTCGGCCGAGTCCTCCTGGCCCAGGCACATGTACAGGGTGCCGGTGCAGGTCACGCGTACCCGGTTGCAGCTTTCGCAGAAGTTGTGGGTCAGGGGCGTGATGAAGCCGATCCGCCCGCCGGTCTCCTCGGCCCGGACGTACCGCGCCGGCCCGCCCGTCCGGTCGGGCAGATCCGTTAGCGTGTAGCGCTGCTGCAACTGCCCGCGCAGCATCGATAGCGGCAGGTACTGGTCAAGCCGGTCGGCACCCACGTCGCCCATGGGCATGACCTCGATGAAGGTGATGTCCCAGCCCTCGCCGTGCGCCCAGTCAATCAGGCGTTCGGCCTCGTCGTCGTTGACCCCGCGCAGCGCGACGGTGTTGATCTTGACATGGAGGCCCGCCTTCTTCGCCGCCGCCAGGCCGGCCATCACCTTGTCGTAGCGGCCCCAGCGCGTGATCGCGGCGAACTTGTCCGGGTCCAGCGTGTCGAACGAGACGTTGACCCGCTTCACCCCGGCGTCGACCAGGGGCTGGGCGTACTTGGCGAGCTGGCTGGCGTTGGTGGTCAGGGTCAGCTCATCCAGGTCGCCGCTGCCCAGGTGCCGGCCCAGCCGGTCGATCAGCCACATGATGTTCCGGCGCACCAGCGGCTCGCCGCCGGTCAGGCGCAGCTTGCGCACGCCCAGCCGGACAAAGGCACTGCACAGGCGGTCCAGCTCCTCAAGGCTCAACACCTCCCGCTTGGGCAGGAAGGTCATGTCCTCGGCCATGCAGTACACACAGCGAAAATCGCAGCGGTCCGTCACCGACACGCGCAGATAGGTGATCGCGCGATCGAAGGGATCGACCAGCTGGGTCATCGTTCCTCCCCGGTCTTTGGCGCTTTTGCGACAGCATGCCGCAAGCCGGCCTTCATGGCAATCCGGACCGTGTCGTTCAAGCATAAGCGTGCCGGGGTTTTTGCCGGCTATGCGGGGTGCCGATCACACCGGCTGCCGGTCAAGGCTGCTCGCATCGCGGCGCCACCCTTCACGCCAGTCGCGATTCCGGCGCCGGGGACGTGATTGCGTTTCGCGCCGGGGACGGGAAAAGCCCCCATGCTGCAGCTATCGCAGCATGGGGGCGGACAAAGAGAACGCGCCTCGGGCCGGCTTCTACTTCCAGCCCACGCGGTCGAAGATCTTCTGCGCCTGCGCCTGGTACTCGCCGAAGAGCGCGACGTTGACGTCATCCTGCTTGAAATCGCCCAGTTTCTTCAGCTTCGTATTGGGCGCGACCCCGGCGACGACCGGATACTCGTTGTTGCCGTCGGCAAAGTGGCGCTGGGCGAAATCGCTGGCAAGGAACTCAAGGAAGCGCACGGCGTTGTCCCGGTTCGGCCCGGCGGCGACCACGCCGGCGCCGGAGACGTTCACGTGCGTGCCCCGGCCGTCCTGGTTGGGGAACACCATTTCGACGTTCTTGGTGATGCCGGGCTCGTTCTCCAGCAGCCGGACGTAATAATAATGGTTCGCCACCGCGACGCCGCACTCGCCCGCGGCGGCGCCCATGATCTGGTCGGTGTCGCCGCCCTCGGGATCGCGGGCGAAGTTCTCGACCATGCCGGCCGCCCAGTCGCGCGCCTTTTCGGCGCCGTGGTGGGCGATCAGGCTCGCCAGCAGGGACTGGTTGTAGACATTGCTGCTCGAGCGAATGCAGATCTCCCCCGCGAGATCGTCGTTGGCGAGCCCTTCGTAGGTGGTCACGGGCGGCTCGGCGTAGCGCTGCGTGTTGTAGACGATGACGCGGGCGCGCGCGGAGAAGCCGAACCACTTGCCGTCCGGGTGGCGCACGTTCTCCGGCAGCCGTTCCTTGAGCACAGCCGAGTCGACGCCGGCCAGGATGCCCGCCTTCTCGGCCCGCCAGAGCCGGCCGGCATCGACCGTGATCAAAACGTCCGCCGGGGTGTTGCGGCCCTCGCTCTCGATACGCTGGATCAGCGCGTCGCTCTTGCCCTGCAGGCGATTCACCTCGATCCCGGTGCGTTCCTCGAACTCGGCATAGAGCTTTTCGTCCGCCTGATAGTGCCGGGCGGAGTAGATGTTGACCTCGCCCTGCGCCGCCGCGCTGCCGATCAGGCCCGCGCTCAGGCCGACGGCGCCCAGGGCGCCCGCAAAGCGTCGTGCCGTGGAAATCCGCATGATCCGTCAAGCCTCCATTGTGTACGTGCCCGCGCTAGCGGGCGCTCGCGCGTTTGAACCCATGCCGTCCTGGCGTGAACGGTGATAATGCAAATCATTCGCATGATCAAGCGGACAGGTGTGTCTCGCCCGAAAAAAGACCCCGCTGCATGGATGCGGCAGCGGGGCCAAGAGGGTCGACAGGAGAGATCGATGCCACCAGCCACGAGCGCCGATGCATCGTGCGTCCCTTATAGCGCCTCCGGTGGCGCTATGCAATTGCAAATCATTTGCAGAGATCACAGCCGCGGCCGAGGCGATGGCGCCGCCGCCGGGCCGCGAGCGCGGTTCCGCGCCGGCGATCTGGGGCTGGCTATGCGGGCAGCACAGCCGGCTATGCAGAAACTCCGTTTCCCGGCGCCCCCGCCGGCCTGATACCCAAGCGCTGCGAAGCTGCTGGATCGGCGCCGCGCGCCGCCGGCTCGTGCATTCCCACAACCCGTCACGTCGTTCCGGGAGGTGCCGCCCATGGCGCTCGCGTCCGTCCGCCCGCCCCGTGCCGTCGTGCGTCTTGCGAGCAATCCCACCATGGAAGCCGCGGGCGGCGTCTGGGCGCTGCTCGTCGGAATCGGGCTGCTCCTGATGGGCAACGGCCTCCAGGCCAGTCTGCTGGGTGTGCGCGCCGAGATCGAAGCGTTCGGCAGCACCCTGACCGGTATCGTGATGTCGGGCTATTTCGTGGGCTTCCTGTTCGGCAGCACCTGGACACCGCGGGCCGTGCGCCGGGTTGGCCACATCCGGGTGTTCGCCGCCCTAGCGGCGCTGGCTTCGGTTGCGATCCTGGTGCACAGCCTGCTCGTGACGCCGGTCGTCTGGGTGCTGATGCGCACGCTCACCGGTGTGTGCTACGCGGGCCTCTACGTCGTGGCGGAGAGCTGGCTGAACGCCCGTTCGGACAACGCCACCCGCGGGCGTCTGCTCTCGCTCTACATGGTGATCAGCTACATCGGTATGGGCGGCGGCCACCTGACGCTCAACGTCGCCGCGCCCGGCCAGCACGACCTGTTCATGCTGGTCTCGGTGGTGATCTCCGTCGCGGTGGTCCCCATCCTGCTCAGTGCCACCCGCGCGCCCGCCAGCGAGGCGCCCAACCGGCTCAGCCTGCCCGCGCTCTATCGCATTTCGCCGCTCGGCCTGGTCGGCACCTTCGCCACGGGAATCGCCAACGGCGCGGTGTTCACCATGGGCGCCGTTTACGCCCGCAGCGCCGGCCTCTCGGTGGCCGAGGTCTCGCTCTTCATGGTCGCGGTCATCGCCGGCGGAGCGCTCTTCCAGTGGCCCGTGGGCAAGCTCTCCGACCACATGGACCGGCGCGGCGTGATCGCCGGCACCGCCTTCGCCGCCGCGCTGCTGGGCACCGCCGCGTCGCGCATGGCGGGGATTTCGGACGTGGGGCTCCTGCTCGCCGTGGCGCTGTTCGGCGGGATGACGCTGTCGCTGTACTCGCTCTGCGTCGCCTACACCAACGACCACACCTCCAGCGACCAACTCGTCGCCGCGAGCAGCGGCCTCGTGCTGGCCAACGGCATCGGCGCCATCATGGGGCCGTCGATCGCCGGCGTCGCCATGGACGTCATGGGACCGGGCGGCTTTTTCGCCTGGCTGTTCGTGGTGCATGCCGGCATCGGCGCCTTCGGCCTGTGGCGCATGACCCGCCGCCCCTCGCCCACCGCGGCGGAGCAGGGACCCTACGTGGCCATGCCGTCGCGCTCCTCGCCCTTCGTCACCAGCGCCGTCGAGGAGGTCTATGCCGAATACGAGGCGGAGCAGGCGGCGGAAAGCGGAAGCGAACGCGCCGCGGCCGATCAGTCCTGAGCCACCGTGCGCAGCACGACCCGCCCGTCGGTACCCGCGTCGGCATCGACCCGGGCATCCAGCACGCCGGCCAGAAATCCGGTGAAATAAGCGTGCACGGTATAGGGCGTGAGGTCCGCCGGGCCCACGCCAGCCGCAAGTGCGGCCCGGTTGCCCTCGCCCAGGCGTGCGTCCTGCCCCGCCGCGGTCACCTCGGGCAGCCCGGCCGGCGCCGGAGTCAGGGCCACGGTGATGGCGCCCCCGCGGGGCAGCGCCTCCACGGCCAGACCCACCAGGTTCAGCGTCAGCTTGGCCGCGTCCACGGTGACCGCCTGCCAGCGTGCATCGTCCGGCCAGGTGATCGATGTCTTGCGCGCCGCCGCAAAGTTCCGCGCCAGCTCCGCCATCTGATCGGTATCGGTCAGCACCCGCCGTCCGCCCTGTCCATACGCCACGCGGTAGAACTGCAGGAGCGACGAGGCCTGGCGCGCCGAACCGCCCGCCAGGGACACGGCATCCTGCACCGCGGCCGGATCGTCGGGCGCTTCCTCCAGCAGTTCCATGCCGTTGTGAATCGCCCCGACGGGCCCGATCAGATCGTGGCAAAGGCGCGACGCCAGCAATTCGACAACGCGCAGATCCAGAGCCGTTTCCATCGCGCACCCCCCGATTCCGCGCGACGTGGACGCCTAGGGTATGGATGATAACAGGTTTGCCCGCCCGGATCACGGCGGGCGCAACCGGCCCTTGCCAGAACGCCGCCGTGGCGCGATTTCCCCGGCATTGGGTCCGTGCAAACGCGCGGGACCGGAACGCGCGCGGAGGCAACGATGCAGGAACTTGCACCCGGCATTCTGGTACACAACCCCGATGCGCCGGACTGGGGCGTCGGGCAGGTGCAGTCGGTGATCGGGACGCGGGTCACGGTTAACTTCGAGCACGCGGGCAAGCAGCTCGTCGACATCGCGCGCGCCACGCTGCAGCCGCTGGACGCGGGACGGCAGCCGTGATGTCATCGTGGGGCCACACAACGCGCGGGTCGCCGGCACCCGTCGCGGCCCGGATCCTCGGATGTCGCTGCAGCAGCTCAAGTACCTCGACGCCCTGGCGCGCTATGGCAACTTCCGCCGTGCGGCGGAGGCCTGTAGCGTCACGCAACCCACCCTGTCCGCGGGCATTCGCGCCCTGGAAAAGGATCTGGGCGCGCTGCTGGTGCAGCGGTCCAACCAGTTCGGCGGTCTCACCAACGAAGGCGAGCAGGTGCTGGCCTGGGCACAGCGCATGCTCTACGAGTGGGACGCGCTCCGGCACAACCTCATGGCCGTGCGCACCCGCCTGAGCGGGCGGCTGCGCCTGGGCGCCATTCCCACCGCCCTGCCTCCGGTCTCGGCCATCACCAACGAGCTTTGCCGTCAGCACCCGGATGTGAGCGTGACGGTGCTGTCCATGACCTCCAACCAGATCCAGGAGGCGCTGGCGCATTTCCGGCTCGACGTGGGCCTGACCTACCTGGACAACGAGCCGCTGCCCGACCTGGAGACGCTGCCGCTCTATCGCGAACGCTATGTCCTGCTGACCCCGCACGACAGCCCCTTTGCCGGACGCGCCAGCATCACCTGGGCCGAAGCCGCCACGCTGCCGCTGACGCTGCTGACCGGCGACATGCAGAACCGCCGCATCGTCGACGCGGCGTTCCGCGAAGCCGGCGTGCAACCCAGCGCCCGCGTGGACACCAACTCGATCATCACGCTCTGCGCGCACATTCAGCCGGGCGGATGGTCGAGCATCCTGCCCGCGGCGCTGCTCTCCACCATCGCCCAGCCGCGCGCGGCAACGGCCGTGCCCATCGTGGCGCCCGACCGCCGGCCGCTGATCGGCCTCGCCGCCCTGCACAGCGATCCAGTGCCGCCCCTGATCGCGGCCGTCTGGTCCTGCGGCCGGCAGATCATGCCCGCCGCGCTGACCGGCGATCCCGCTGAAACAGGGGTCTGAACAGGGGCTGAGCCCGCGCAAGGGCGATTCCGGCTTGATAGCCGTTGCCTATCGCGTTATTGGAAAAATCGCTTTGACGTTCGGCGGGGCCATTCCAGTCTCATAAGGCAAACCAATAATAACAGCCCTTCGGTTATCGAATATCGCGATTCGTGAGCGGTATTCGTACCAAACCGCAAGACGCGGCGCCGTCGATATCCGTTGCGAACGGCGTCAAAGATCTTGAAACGAACAGGGGAAACGGCTCATGGCAGGAATCCTGGATAAGGAACGTATCGTCGCGCCCAAAACCTTTAACCGGTGGCTCATTCCGCCGGCCGCGCTGGCGATCCACCTCTCTATTGGTCAAGTTTACGCCTTCAGCGTGTTCAACGAACCATTAACACGCATTATCGGGGTGAGTGAGTCCGCGCCGCAGGACTGGGAACTCACCACGCTGGGCTGGATTTTCAGCATTGCCATCGCGGTGCTCGGCCTCACGGCCGCGTTCGGCGGCCGCTGGCTGGAGCGCGTGGGGCCGCGCAAGGGCATGGTCGTGGCCGCTCTGGCCTGGGGCGGCGGCTTCCTCGTCTCCGCGCTGGGCGTCTGGCTCCACTCGATCTGGCTGCTTTACCTGGGCTACGGCGTCTTTGGCGGCATCGGCCTGGGTTTCGCCTACATCTCGCCGGTCAAGACGCTGATCCGCTGGTTCCCGGACCGGCCCGGCATGGCGACCGGCATGGCCATCATGGGCTTCGGCGGCGGCGCAATGATCGGTTCGCCGCTGGCCGTGAACCTGATGGAATTCTATTCCGGTCCGAACTCGGTCGGCGTGGCGGCAACCTTCGCCACCATGGGTGTCCTCTACTTTATCCTGATGATGTTCGGGGCGGCCATCGTGCGCATCCCGCATCCCGAGTGGCAGCCGGCCGGCTACCAGCCTGAGCAGGCCACCGGGAACAAGCTTCAGACGGCCGGTCACGTCCACGTGGACCAGGCCTTGAAGACGCCCCAGTTCTGGCTCGTCTGGGCGGTGCTCTGCCTCAACGTGACCGCCGGCATCGGCGTGCTCGGCCAGGCGTCGGTGATGAGCCAGGAGATGGTGGGCATTTCCGCGGAAGCGGCCGCGGGCTTCGTCGGCCTTCTCAGCATCGCCAACATGCTGGGCCGCTTCCTGTGGTCGAGCCTGTCCGACTACATCGGCCGCAAGGCGACGTACTCGACCTTCTTCATTCTGGGCCTGGTCCTCTATGCCGCCGTGCCCAGCATCGCCTCGGCGGGCGTGATCTCGTTGTTCGTGGTCAGCTACCTGATCATCCTGACCATGTACGGCGGCGGCTTCGCCACCGTGCCGGCCTACCTGCGCGATCTCTTCGGCACGGCGCACGTGGGCGCCATTCACGGCCGGCTGCTCACCGCATGGTCGGTGGCGGGCGTCGCCGGCCCGGTGATCATCAACTACCTGCGTGACTTCCAGATCAATCAGGGCGTGGCGCCCGCGGACGCCTACTCGCTGACCATGTACATCATGGCCGGGCTTCTTGCGGTCGGCCTGTTGTGCAACCTCGCCATCCGCCGGATGGAGGAGCGCCACCTGATGGACGAGCAACAGCTCGCCACCGAGTAATCCCTGACGGGATTGCGCACAACATCACCGGAGGTATGTCATGACACGCAACGACGATCCCTATGCCGGTCAGGACGCGGTGGACCGCGAAGCCTCCACCCTCGCCGGCGAGGAGCACGTCACCTCGGCCCAGGGCCGGCTGATCCTGCTCTGGCTGATCGTGTTGATCCCGCTGGCCTACGGCGTGTTCAACACTATCGAGAAATCGCTCGCCCTGTTCTGAGCCGGGCGACAACCTGGCGCTGTCGGATCGCGGGAAACAAAAACAATAAAAAATTTCGATCGCGCCGATAGAGGCCATGCAATGCGTAAAAGTGTCGCATGGGCGCGATTTGGCGTCGGTTCCGTCCCCGCGATCCCAACGCGCTTTCGCGCATACTCGAGCCTGGATGGGAACCCGACAGGCGGCCGGTGCGATCTATGCGCCGGCCGCCGGCGGGTGAGGCTCGAGATGCGCGAGGTTGTCCGCCATGCCCGATGGCACCCAGCGGCCCGAACGGCCCCTGGATCGCATGATCCACCCCGGTGCGGGGCGGCGGCAGGCGCCGCCCACGCCCAAGGGCCGCCAGCTCGATCCGGAACGCCTTGACGAGGTTCGAGCCGTTCTGGGCGATCAGCCGCGCGAGCGCGACTGGCTGATCGAGAACCTGCACGCCATTCAGGACGCCTATGGCCACCTGGCCGCGGCACATCTCCAGGCGCTCGCCGAGGAGATGAAGCTGCCCATGGCGGTGGTCTTCGAGGTGGCCTCGTTCTACGCCCACTTCGACATCGTCTTGGACGGTGAGACGCCGCCGCCACCGATCACGGTCCGGGTGTGCGACGGCATCGCCTGCGAGATGACCGGCGCGCAGGAGCTGATCGACCGCCTGCCGCCGGTGCTGTCGGATCAGGTCCGCGTGGTCCGCGCGCCCTGCGTGGGCCGCTGTAACTGCGCACCCGTCGCGGAAGTGGGCCATCGGTTCATCGACCATGCCGATGTGACCACCGTGGTGGAAACCGTCCGCGCGGGCGATACCGAGCCCGAGATTCCCAAGCACGTGGGTTTTGACGAATACATCGCGCACGGCGGCTACCAGCTCTTGCGCGATTGCCTGAACGGCACGCGTTCGGCGGACGATGTCCTTGAGCGCCTGTCCGGCGCGAACCTGCGCGGCCTGGGCGGTGCCGGCTTCCCCACCGGCAAGAAGTGGAGCATCGTCCGGCAACAACCGCATCCCCGCTATGTCGCCATCAACGCCGACGAGGGCGAGCCGGGCACGTTCAAGGACCGCTGGATCTTTGAGAACGACCCGCACCGCTTCCTGGAAGGGATGCTGCTGGGCTGCTGGGTCAGCCAGGCGGACGCCTGCTACATCTACCTGCGCGACGAGTATCCGCAGTGCTTCCGGATCCTTCGGGGCGCCATCGACCGCGTCGAGCGCGCGGGGCTCAATCCCGGCTGCCCCATCCACCTCCGCCGCGGCGCCGGCGCCTACATCTGCGGCGAAGAATCGGCAATGCTGGAGTCCATCGAGGGCAAGCGCGGCCTGCCCCGGCACAAGCCGCCGTTCGCCGCGGAAGTGGGCCTGTGGGGCCGGCCCACGCTGACCAACAATGTGGAGACGCTGTACTGGGTGCGCGACATCGTCGAGCGCGGGCCCGACTGGTTCGCCGGCATGGGCCGGAACGGGCGTTCGGGCATGCGGCTGTTCTCCCTCTCCGGCCGCGTGGCCGAACCCGGCGTGAAGCTCGCGCCGGCGGGGATCACCGCGCGCGAGTTGATCGACGAATACGGCGGCGGGATGCAGTTCGGCCACGCGCTCAAGGCGTACCTGCCCGGCGGCGCCTCGGGCGGCATCCTGCCCGCCAGCATGGCCGACATCCCGCTGGATTTCGGCACGCTCGAGGAATACGGCTGCTTCCTCGGCTCGGGCGCCGTCATTGTGCTGAGCGACCAGGACAGCACCAAGGACGCCGCCTATAACCTCCTGCGCTTCTTCAAGGCCGAGAGCTGCGGCCAGTGCACGCCCTGCCGCAACGGGACGGACAAGGCCGTCAAGCTGATGGCGCGCGATCAGTGGGATCCCGACCTGCTCGGGGATCTCAACACGGTGATGCGCGACGCCTCGATCTGCGGCCTGGGTCAGGCGGCGCCCAATCCGATCGCCAGCGTCTTCACGCACTTCCCGGAGGATCTGCGATGAGTGAGGGCACGATCCGCTTCGAACTGGATGGGCGCGAGGTCGCGGCCGCACCCGGCGAGACCATCTGGACCGTCGCCGCGCGCGAGGGCGTCGATATCCCGCACCTGTGCCACCGCCCAGAGCCGGGCTACCGCCCGGACGGCAACTGCCGGGCCTGCATGGTCGAGGTCGAGGGCGACCGCGTTCTCCAGGCCTCGTGCATCAAGAAGCCCACGCCCGGCATGAAGGTCAAGACGGCCAGCGAACGCGCGCGGAAATCGCGCGAGATGGTCTTCGAGCTGCTGCTCGCCGACCAGCCCGCGCGCGCGGCGCACCACGACCCCACGGCCGAGTTCTGGACGTGGATGGACGCGGTGGGCGTCACCCACAGCCGCTATCCGGCCAGCGAAAAATGGGCGCCCGATATCAGCCATCCGGCCATGTCGGTGAACCTGGACGCCTGCATCAACTGCAACCTCTGTGTGCGCGCCTGCCGCGAGGTGCAGGTCAACGACGTCATCGGCATGGCGTTCCGCGGCTCGGACGCCAAGGTCGTCTTCGACTTCGACGACCCCATGGGCGAAAGCACCTGTGTCGCCTGCGGCGAGTGCGTGCAGGCCTGCCCCACGGGTGCCCTGATGTCGTCGAGCCTGCTCGACATGGCCACGCAGACGCGCACCGAATACCCGGATCACTCAGTAGACAGCGTGTGTCCCTACTGCGGCGTGGGCTGCCTGCTGACCTACCACGTCAAGGACGACCGTATCCTCAACGTCGAGGGGCGCAACGGCCCGGCCAACCAGAACCGCCTGTGCGTGAAGGGGCGCTACGGCACCGACTACAGCCGCCACCCGCAGCGCCTGACCGTGCCCATGGTCCGCCGCGAGGACGCACCCAAGCGCTGGGACGACCAGGTGGATCCGGATAACCCGTGGACGCACTTTCGCGAGGCCACCTGGGACGAGGCGCTCACCCGCGCCGCCGAGGGTCTGGCGCGCGTGCGCGACCGCGACGGCGGCGGCGCCCTGGCCGGCTTCGGCTCCGCCAAGGGAACCAACGAGGAGGCCTATCTGTTCCAGAAGCTGGTGCGCGCCGGCTTCGGCACGAACAACGTCGACCACTGCACGCGCCTGTGCCACGCCTCCTCGGTCGCCGCGATGATCGAGAACATCGGCACCGGCGGCGTGACCGCCCCGTTCACGGCCGCGCTGGATGCGGAATGCATGATCGTCATCGGCGCCCGGCCCAACGAGAACCACCCCGTGGCGTCGAGCTATCTCAAGCAGGCGGCCAAGAACGGCACCAAGCTGATCGTCATGGACCCGCGCTACAACGTCCAGCTCGGCCGCTACGCGTACCAGTACCTTCAGTTCAAGGCGGGCACCGACGTCGCGCTGCTCAATTCGATGCTGCACGTCATCTTCGACGAGGGCCTGTTCGACCGGCAGTACATCGAGGCCTACGCCGCCGGCATGGACGAGCTGCGCGACAAGGTGAAGGACTTTCCGCCCGAGGTGATGGCCGAGCACACCGGCATCGACGCGGCGACCATCCGCGACGCCGCCCGGACTTACGCCAATGCCCGGGCGTCGATCATCTTCTGGGGCATGGGCATCAGCCAGCACGTCCACGGCACGGACAACGCGCGCTCGCTGATCAACCTTGCGCT
>CAJXKW010000054.1 GCA_913055855.1 uncultured Limimonas sp.
GCGACCTGGAGGCGTACAAGCGCTTCCTGCTGGAAAGCGGCCGGGCCGAGCGGGCGCAGCAGCGCCGCGCGGAGAGCACGCGGGGCGACGCCGAGGGCGCGGCGGCCACCAGCAAGAAGGACAAGCGCAAGGCCGCCGCCGCCACCCGCGCCGCCACGGCCGATCTGCGCAAGCGCGTGAAGGACGCCGAGCAGGAGGTCGAGCGCCTTCAGGGCGAAAAGGCGAAGGTGGAGGCGCTGCTCGCCGATCCGCAGGTCTACGAGGGCCCGGCTGAAAAGCTTCAGCGCCTGCAGCGCGCGCTGGCCCAGCTCGAGCAGAAGCTGGAAACGGCCGAGGAAACCTGGCTGGCCGCCCAGGAAGAGCTGGAAGCGGCGCAAGCGGGTTGAATCCACAACCGCGAATCGCGTTTCAAGATTAGCTCAGGTTATCTCACCGCGGATGTGGTGTGCATCGCGAGCACGCGCGGCCAAGCGAATCGCGTCATTCGAACGCATTTGCATAAACCTTGGATCGGTCGGCTAATACGAAAGGGCCATATTTTACTCTTTCGAACGGAACCCGCGCTGCGATACCCTTACCGCGCGGCTTTGGGCTGCACGGAACAACCGGAGGCGCCATGTCCGCACCCGAACCGCGTGGCTCGCCCGGTGGCCTCCACGTCACGGACGTACCGGTGCCCGTCTGGGTGTACAGCGTCACGGCGAACGTCTTCCGCTGGGCGAACGAGGCCGGGCTCGCCTTCTGGGGCGCCGCCGATCTGACCGAGTTGTCCGCGCGCGATCTGTCCGACATCCGCGCCGTCACGCGCGCCCGGCTTCAGGCGGTGGCGGACCGGTTGCGACGCGAGGCCAGCATCACCGAGATCTGGACCGTCTATCCCGGCGGCGTGCCGCGCACCGTGCCGTGCACACTCTGGGGCGTGGATTGGGCGGGTGAGCGCTGCCTGGCCGTGATGGCCCTGCCCGACGTGCCCGGCAACACGGATGCCGAGCTGCAGGTCCGCGACCGTATTCTGGGCGTCGTGGCGCGCTCGGCGGAACGGCTCCTGAGCGGCGGGCCGCTGGAACGGGAACGCGAGGCCCTGCTCGCGGCAATCGGGGAAGCCGCGGCGGTCGATCGCTGCTACTATTTTGATATCACCGGCAAGGATCGCTGGATCGCCAGCCAGGTCTGCGAATGGTGCGCACCCGGTGTGCCCGCCCAGATCGACAATCCCGAGCTGCAGAACCTCGATCTTGCGCAAGCGGGCTTCCAGCGCTGGATCGACCGCCTCGGCGCGGGCAAGCCCGTGGTCGCCGCCGGCCCCGAGCAGCTTCCCGCTGCCGAGCGCGTCGTTCTCGATCCGCAGGACATCGCCGCCATCTGCGTCCACCCCGTCCAGGTCGACGGCCGGGTCCGCGGCTTGATCGGGTTCGACATCGTCGCCGAGCGCGAGGCCGAGTTCGCCGGCTGGACGGCGCACGTCGTGGATGCGCTGGCGATGGCAGCGCACATGCTGGGGGCGGCGGAAACCATGCGCGCCACCCAGGCGGACCTCACCCGCGCCCTGGCGGAAGCGCGCGCGGCGAACGCGGCGAAGTCCATGTTCCTGGCCAACATGAGCCACGAGCTGCGCACGCCGCTCAACGCGATCATCGGCTTCGCGCAGGCCATCGAGCAGGAAATCTTCGGCGCCATCCAGCCGCCGCGCTACGGCGCCTACGTCGCGGACATCCGGCGGTCGGGCGAGCATCTGCTGGCGCTGGTCAACGATGTCCTCGACCTGGAGCGCGCCCAGAGCGGCCAGCTCGAACTCGCCGAGGAGACCGTAGCGCTTGCCACGGACGTCGTCGAACCCGCGCGGAAGCTCGTGACCCATCAGGCTGCGGCGCGCGAGGTCACCATCGCGGCGGCCCACGACGCGGGCGATGTCGCGGTGCGCGGGGAGGCGCGCAAGCTCCTTCAGATCGTCACCAACCTGCTCACCAACGCGGTGAAGTTTTCGCGCACCGGGGATACGGTCCGGGTGACCACGGCGATCGACGGCCAGGGTGGCGTGCGCGTAGAGGTTGCGGATCGGGGCCTGGGCATGAACCCGTCGGAACTTGCCCACGCGCTGCGCCCGTTCGCCCAGGTCGGGCGCCACCGCCAGCGCCAGCAGGAAGGCACCGGCCTGGGGCTGCCGCTGGCGCGGCAGCTCGCGGCGTACCACGACGGTCACCTGGAGCTGCACAGCCGCAAGGGCGAGGGAACGCGCGCGGTGCTGAGCCTGCCGGCCGCGCGCCGGTGTGAAGAGGGCCTGCCGGCGCCCCGTCCGGGCGAGCCGGAGGCCCGGGCATAGCGCCGCTCAGGCGGAATCGGTGGCGTTGTGCGCGGCCAGGTGCTTCTCGATGACGGGGCGCAGGTTGTCCAGCTCGTACCCGGCCGCCTTGGCCTGGTTCAGCGTCGCCGCGATGTCCGCGCCCTCGTGCACGCACTGCACGAGCGCCCACAGCGCCGCCGAACGCGCGCCCGTCGTGCAGTGCGCCAGCACCCCGCCGTCGGCATGCTGCACGGCGGCGTGGAAGGCGTCCAGCAGATGGCGCGACAGGGTATCCGGCGTCATGGGCAGGTAATAGTACGTCAGCCCGGCCGCCTCGGCTGCCTTGCGGTTTTCCGCCGAGGTCGGCTGGTCCGGGCCGATTTCGCCGTCCGGCCGGTTGTTGATGATGGTCGTGTAGCCTTGCGCCTTGATCTCCGCCATGTCCGTCGGGCCGAGCTGCCCGGCCGCGGCGAAGCCATCGTTCAGCTTGCGGATGTGCACCATCTCCACGTCAAAACTCCCGATCCCAAGGCCACCGCCGTCGGTGCCGCGGCGAAAGCGAACCTGCGACACCCGGAAAAGGTATGGCAGAAGCGGCCCGGATGCCAGACGAGATTGCCCCGGGCGGCCTACCCCGCCGGCGACCCCGGCGCGTATCAGGCGCCCTTCACCCAGCGGCCGCGGTCGTCCTGCTTGAAGTACGTCGGCTGATGCCCCGCGTTCCGGTAGGCTTTCCAGTGCTGGCGCGCGGCAGCCACCGCCTCGCCGTCGTTGCCGTCGAACAACTCGGCGACGACCTCGTAGGCATGGACATCGCTGGCGCTCCGCCCGTCGGTGAGAAACAGGACCTGTGCGCCGTTGACGTTGGCATCCGAGGTGTCCAGCCAGACCGGCTGGCGCGCGCCGTAACCGTCCTTGGGCGAGCCGTGGGGCAGGAAGGACTCCGTCTCGAAGGTCCAGAGATGCGCCGTCAGCGCCTCCACCCGTTCCTCGGTCCCGGCGCAGACCACCGCACGCCAGCCGCGGGCCAGCGTCTTCTCCAGCAGGCGCGGCAGGGCGCTCTCCAGGCTCGTGGTGGTGAGGTGATAAAAGCGCACGTCGCTCATGCGCCGCCAGTGTAACCGCCACCTTGCGCGGCCGCCATGCCCGGCCCATCGCCAGGCCCGTTCACCGGATCCGGGCCCACAACGCGCGCCGGCGGCAGGTACACAGTGAAGCGCGTGCCCACACCCGGCTCGCTGTTCAACGCCAGCTCCCCCTGATGTGCCTCGACCAGCACCTTGGTCAGGGCGAGCCCGACCCCGGCTCCTTCGGCGCGCCGCGTGGCCTGGTCGCGGCCGCGCCCGAAGGGCTCCATGATGCGCGCGCGGTCACCCTCGGGGATGCCCGCGCCGGTGTCCACGACGTGCAACGCCACCCCGCCATCGGCGGCGACCTCGCTGGACAGGCGCACGGTCTCCCCTTCCGGCGTGAACTTCACCGCATTGTTGAGCAGGTTGAGCAGGACCTGCAGCAGCTTCTGTTCGTCACCGCGGATCACCAGGGGCGCGTGCCGGGCTATCTCGAACGACAGCCCCTTCGCCTTGGCGCGCGGCATCAGCGTGCGGTGCGCTTCACTCAGGAGAATGTCCAGCTCGACGGACTCCGCATGCAGCTCCAGGCGGCCGGATTCGGCACGCGACAGGTCGAGCAGGTCGTTGATCAGGGTAAGCAGGCGTCGCCCGCTGTTCTGGATGTCGCCCAGATACTCCGCCTGCTTGTCCGTGACCGCGCCGGCCGTGCCGCTCTCGATCAACTCGGCGAAGCCCAGGATGGCGTTCAGCGGCGTGCGCAGCTCGTGGCTCAGATTGGCGAGGAAGCGCGACTTGGAATCGCTGGCGCGCTCCGCCGCCGCGCGTGCGGCATCGATTTCGTGGATCTGGCTGCGCGCCTTCTCGACCGAAAGATTGAGCAGCTCGGTGATAGTTCCCACGCCCACGTAACGCCCCGCGTCGACGACGATAAAACCGTCGTCGAGCGCGGAAACCTTCTCCGTGGCGATCAACTCGGTCACCCGGTCCACCGAGGTCGCGGCGTCCACGATCAGCGGCGCCTGCTCCATCACCAGGGCGATGCGCCGGTTTTCATAGAGGGCGTAGGTCACCGGGTGGGCGAGCTGGTGCATCAGCCGGCGCCGCCCGGCGAGCCCCACCGGGCACCCATCTTGGACCACGGCGAGCCCGGCGGACGCGCCGAGTTCCTGCATCCGAGCGTAGACGCGCCCGCACGGCATCTCCGGCCCGACCGCAGGAAGCGGCCGGGCGACCTGCCCGATGGCCCAGTCGGCGGTGCGGCCGGTTTCGGTCATGCGCAACATCCCCCGGGGCGCGATGTGCACCCGATCGGAGACTGCCTTACACCGCGACTGGTATCGCCACGGTTAAAGGCGCACCCCTACCGGCGTGGTAGCGTCGTGAAGATTCCGTGACAGCCGGGCTGCCGGCGGGCGTCAGCGCGGCTCGTGGTGGGCCGCGATGTAGCGGTCGAGCAAGCGCACACCGAACCCGGTGCCGCCCTTGGGCACCGTCGCCCTGTCCTTCTTCGACCAGGTCACCCCGGCAATATCCAGATGCGCCCAGGTCACGCCGTCCTGGATGAACCGACGCAGGAACTGCGCGGCGGCGATCGAACTCGCGGAGCGGCCCTCGCCGGTGTTCTTCATGTCCGCGCTTTCGGTGTTGATGTCCTTGTCATACTCGTCGTTGACGGGAAGCTGCCACAATGGCTCGTCCACTTCCCCGCCAGCGGCGACCAGGTCCTGGGCCGTGCGGTCGTCGTTGCTGAACACGCCCGCGGTGATATTCCCCAGGGTGACGATGATCGCCCCGGTGAGCGTGGCCAGGTCGATGACCGTCTTGGGCTGGTAGGTCTGCTGCGTGTACCAGAGCGTGTCGGCGAGCACGAGCCGGCCTTCGGCGTCGGTGTTGATGACCTCGATGGTCTGGCCGGACATCGAGGTGACGATGTCCCCCGGCCGATAGGCCGTTCCCGAGGGCATGTTCTCCACCAGGCCCACGGCGGCGACCACGTTCACCGGCGCCTTGCGCGCCGCCAGTGCCTTCATCAGCCCGATGGTCACGCCGGCGCCGCCCATGTCCCACTTCATGTCCTCCATGCCGCTGGCCGGCTTGATGGAGATGCCGCCGCTGTCGAAGCACACGCCCTTGCCCACGACGGCCAAGGGGGTCTCTTTGCCGCCCGCGCCGTTCCAGCGCATCACCACCACGCGCGGCTCGCGCGCCGAACCACCGGCCACGGCCAGCAGGGCGCCCATCCCTTGCTTCTCCAACTGCTCGCGGTTGAGCACGTCGACGATGACACCCTGCGCCTCCAGCTCGCGACAGCGCTCGGCGAGCATTTCGGGCGAGAGCACGTTGGCGGGCTCCGAGACCAGGTCCCGCGTCAGGGTCACCCCCTCGGCGACGCCCGACAGCGGCGCGAACGCGGCGCGCGCTCCGTCCTCGTCGTCCAGGCCAAAGATCAGGCGGCCCAGGCTGGGCTTGTCCTCGTCCTTCTCGCGCGTGCGGTACTTGTCGAAGCGGTAACTGCGCAGGCGGGCGCCCAGGGCCATGCGCGCCGCCACCTCGCCGGCCGCGACGGGCGCGCCGTCGACGCGATCGAGCATCACCGTCGCCTCGCGCACGCCCAGGCCGTTGAGGCGCGCCACCAGCTCGCCCCCGATGCGCTCGGCGGCGCGCGCCGTCAGCGATTCCGCCTCGCCCAGACCGACCAGGAGGATGCGCCCCGCGTCGATCCCCGTCGGCGCCAGGATGTCCAGGGTCTCCGACGCCTTGCCCGTCACCCGCGGGCTCGCTTCCAGCGCGCGGCGCACGGCGCCGCCGGTGGCGCGGTCGAGTTCCTCGGCCGCCGGGGTCAGGGTCTGTTCCGGCAGGATGCCGGCGACGACGGCGCCGGCGGTCGGCAAACGGCGCGCGGCGAAGCTGATCTCCATGGCGTTTCCCTTCGGCGTGGTGGCGTTTCGCGTTCGGCGCGACAGCAACATGCATCCGGGGTGCGCGGATCGCCCCCACGATCGGGAAGCCGTTACGGCTGCCCGCGATGCGGATATGCGCAGGCGCGCCGGACTGTCAATCGCGCGCCGCCCCAGCCGGTGCATCGGACAGCAACGGGGTGGACGCGCGCGGTCCGGGCAGGCTAGCACGCGCCCGGCAGCCCGGAGGCGACGCGTTTTCGCGCATGCGCACGATCGACGGCTACATTTTCCGCCAGCTTGCGGCCGTCGGCGCCTTCGTCGCCGCGGCGCTGGTGACGGCCGTGTGGCTGTCGCAGTCGCTGCGTTTCATTGATTACATCGTCAACCGCGGCCTGCCGGTCACCGAATTCCTGCGCCTGGTGATCTATCTCCTGCCCGGCTTTCTCGGGCTCGTCCTGCCCATCGCGCTGTTCGTCGCGGTGCTTTTCGTCTACAGCAAGCTGCGCAGCGAAAGCGAGTTGGTGGTCCTGGCGAACGCCGGCCTGAGCCCGGCGCGCCAGGGCCGTGCGGTGGCCGCGCTGGCGCTGCTCACGACCGCAGCCGTCTACGCCATCTCCCTCTACGGGCTGCCCGCAAGTTATCATGCGTTCAAGAACCTGCAGTTCGAAATCCGCAACGACTATTCCACCGTGATGCTGCAGGCGGGGCGATTCAACCGCGTGACCGACGGGCTTACCGTCTACGTCCGCGCACGCGGACCGGAGGGCAAGCTGCGCGGGGTGCTCGTCCACGATGCGCGCGCGGACGCGGCGGTAACCATGATGGCCCGCCAGGGCGCGGTGGTGCACACGCAGCGCGGTCCGCGCGTGGTTCTGCTGGACGGCAACCGGCAGGTCCGGGACAGCCAGACGGGGCGGCTGTCGATGCTCTACTTCGACCGCTACACCCTGGACCTCGGCGGGCTTCGGCGGGCGCTCGGCGAGCGCTGGCGCCAGCCGCGCGAGCGCTATTTGCCAAATCTGCTCAATCCCGGACCGGGGCCGGACGACCGGCGCTTTCGCGAGGAACTCATCGCCGAGGGACACCGGCGCCTGACCTTTCCGCTCTACACCCTCGCCTACGCCGGCATCGGGCTCGCCGCGGTGGTGGGCGGCGGCTTCGGCACGGCCACGCGCACCCAGCGCATCACCGGCGCGGCCGTGACCGTGGCGGTGCTCCAGGCCCTGCAGATGGTGCTCACCGACCTTGCCGCCCGAAACCTTGTCCTGGTTCCCGCGTTGTATGCCCTGGCCGTGCTCGCCGTGGCCCTTCCCCTCGCGATGATTCTCGCGCGCATGCGTCTGCGACGGGCGCGCCGGCCGACGGAGGCACCGGCATGAGCCGCCGCGCTGACCCCGCGGGCCTTCCGGCGATGCAGCCGGGGCGCTTCCCGGTCACGCTCACCGGCTATATCGCGCGCCGTTTCGCCGCCCGCTTCGCCGTCGTCACGGCCGGGCTGCTCGCCGTGATCGCCCTGGTCACGGCGGTCGAGATGCTCGACCAGGTGGCCGGGAAGAAGCACGCCAGCGTCCTCGTCGGCCTGGAGATGGCGCTGCTCAAGCTGCCCGAGCTGGCGCAGGAAATCATGCCCTTCGCCGTGCTCTTCGCCGCCATGGCGCTGTTCTGGCGCATGACCCGGGCGAGCGAGCTGGTGGTCGCGCGCGCCGCGGGGGTATCGATGTGGCAGATCCAGCTTCCCGTGGTGCTCGTCGCCCTCGGTATCGGCGCCCTCACGGCGACCGCCCTGAACCCGCTGAGCGCGGTCCTGCTGGAGCGGCACGAGCGCCTGGCGGCGCGCTACACCACACACCAGCCCGCCGCCTCGGCCATCGACGCCCAGGGCCTTTGGCTGCGCCAGGTGACCGACGGCAACGTCGCCGTGATCCACGCGCGCGACGTGCGCGACCGGGGCGCCGTGCTGCGCGACGTCACGATCTACCGCTACAGCGGCCGGACAACGTTCGCCGCGCGCATCGACGCCGAACGGGCCGAGCTGGCCGGGGGGCGCTGGGTTCTCCACGATGCGCAGGTGGCGCGCCCGGGCGAGCGGACGCACCGCGTGGCGCGGCGCGAGATCACGACATCGTTGACGCCCCGGGAAATCTACAACAGCTTCGCGCCGCCGGAGACGGTCTCGTTCTGGGCGCTGCCCGAGTTCATCCGAACGCTGGAGAACGCCGGGTTCACGGCCGAGCCCCAAAAGCTCCACTATCACCGGCTGCTTTCCATGCCCGTGCTCCTCGCCGCGATGACCCTGCTCGCCGCCGCGTTCAGCCTGCGCAGCCACCGCCACGGCGGCGCGCCCGTCCTGATCGTGGCGGGGGTTCTGACCGGATTCGCCCTGCACGTCCTGTCCAACCTGGTCTTCGCCATCGGCCTGAGTTCGCCCCTTCCGGTTGCGCTGGCGGCCTGGGCGCCCGCGGCCATGACCCTCCTGCTCGGGGTCGCCGCGCTGCTCCACCAGGAAGATGGGTAACCGGCCGATGCGTGCGGCGGGCACCCTCTTGGGACGATGGCGTGGACGCGTCCGGGCCGCACGGATCGCCGCCGCGGTGCTGGCCGCCATGCTGCCCGCCTGGACGGCGCCGGCGGCGGCGCAAACCCCGGCCCCGGCACAAGCGGGCGAGCCGGCGCTGCTCCAGGCGGACGAGGTGATCTACGACGACAAGGCGAATACCGTGACCGCGCGCGGCGACGTCGAGGTGTCGCGGGGCGAACGGATCCTGCTCGCCGAGGAACTGCGCTACGACCTGGACGCGGACGTGATCCGCGCCAGCGGCGACGTCACGCTGCTGGAGCCTTCAGGGGAAGTGGTCTTCGCCGATCGCGTCGAACTCAGCGGCGACCTGCGCGAGGGCGCGGTAACCAGCCTGCGCATGCTGCTCACCGACCGCTCGCGCCTGGCTGCGGCGAACGCCGTGCGCGTGGGCGGCAACCGGACGGTCATGCGCAAGGTCGTGTTCAGCCCGTGCCGCGTGTGCGAGGACGAACCGGACCGGCCGCCGCTCTGGCAGATCAAGGCGCAGAAGGTGGTCCACGACCAGAAGGCGAAACTCCTGGTCTACCGCCACGCCCGGTTCGAGCTGTTCGGTGTGCCCGTCGCCTACACGCCGTATTTCTCGCATCCCGATCCCACGGTCGCGCGCAAGACCGGTTTCCTCCTGCCCAGCTTCGAAATCTCGGACGAACTGGGCACGCGCGTCGACGCGCCGTTTCATTACGTCATTTCGCCCAACCGCGACATCACGCTGACGCCCATCGCGACATCCCAGCAGGGGCTGGCGCTCAAGACCGAATACCGGGCGCGTACCAAAGGCGGGGGCTATCGCATCACCGGCAGCGGCACCGTCGCCGACCGGGAAACGGGCGGTGATCCCGAAGACGACGTTTTCCGCGGGCACGTGGACGCCGAAGGGCGCTTCAACATCAACGAGCGCTTCCGCTGGGGCTTCCGCGCCAACCGCGCCAGCGACGACACCTACAAGCGCGTCTACGACTTCGGCGACGAGCGCTTTCTCACCTCCGAGGCCTACGTCGAGGGCTTCGCCGGGGATGACTACCTGAGCGCACGCACCATGGCCTTCCAGGGCCAGACGCTCGGCGATCCCACCGGGGAGCTGCCCTACGTGCTGCCCGAGCTGCGCCTGGATGCGACCAGCGACCGGCGCCTGTACGGCGGGCGCGGTTTCCTGGACGCCAGCGTGCTCGGCATCACGCGCAGCGGCGGCCGGGATTCGCGGCGCGTCTCCGGGACGCTGGGCTGGCGGCGCAGCCTCATCGGCCGCCTGGGCGGCATGCTCGAGGCCACCGTCGCGCTCAACGGCGACATCTACGCCACCAACGGGGTGGATCCGGGCAACCCGCGCGTGGACCCGGCGAATCCCCGGGGCGACGACGTCGCCGGGCGCATCTTCCCGCAAGCGGCGCTGAGCTACAGCCTGCCCGTGGCGCGGCACAGCTTCCTGGGGCGCGAGGTGCTGGAACCGCAGGTCCAGGTGGTCGCCGGGCCGGGCAACGCCAACACCGACACCATCCCCAACGAGGACAGCCGCGACTTCAATCTGGAGGCGACCAACCTGTTCCAGCTCAACCGCTTTCCCGGCCGCGACCGGGTAAGCTCCGGCCAGCGCGTGGACTACGGCCTGAACTACGCCATCCACGGCGGCAGCGACCGGCGGCTGACCAGCTTCATCGGGCAGAGCTACCGCCTCAACGGCGGCGAGGACATCCCGGAAATCGCCGGCGGTGACGGCGGGCTCTCGGACATCGTCGGGCGTGTGGAGCTGCGCCCGCTTCCCGACGTGGACGCCCTGTACCGCTTCCGCATCGACGAGGAGAACTTCGAGGCGCGCCGGCACGAACTCGGCCTCGCCGCGGGACCGCGGAAGCTGCGCGTCAACCTCGACTACACCTTCCTCGACGACACGGGCACGCGCAGCGGCTTTGCGCGGGCGCGCGAGGAACTCTTCGGCCAGATCGCCAGCCGCTTCGCCCGGCACTGGTCGGCGTTCGCCAGCCATCGCCGCGACGTCGCCGCGGGGGATCCGCTGGAGACCATCGTGGGCCTGTCCTACCACGACGAATGCTTCCTGCTGGACCTCCAGCTCAAACGGACCTACTTCGACGACCGCGAGGTGGACCCGCAACGCTCCATCGGCTTCCGGGTGGCGCTCAAGCACCTCGGCGTCATCGCCGGCGAGTAGCTGCACCCGCGTTGCCGCGCCCGGCACAGGGCCTTATAGTGTGCGCGCGCCGCCGGGCGCCGGCGCGCGCATGGCACAGACACGAGGTCCACCCGTATGCGGCTTCCAGTCCGCTTTGCCGCCGCACTCGTCGTTTCCCTCGCCGCCGCCCTGCCCGCCACCGCGTCGGACACCCTGCGCGCCGCGGCGATCGTCAACGACGAGGTCATTTCCGAACTCGATGTGAAGGCACGCGTCCGCCTGGTCAGCGTGTCCTCGGGCATGCAGGCCAATGCGGAACGGGCCCGGCAACTCGCGCCGCAAATCCTGCGCAACCTGATCAACGAGCGCCTGCAGCTCCAGGAAGCGCGGCGGCTCGGCGTCGAGGTGTCGGACAAGCAGATCCACAAGGCCACCGCGCGCATCGCCGAACGCAACAACATGAGCCGCGAGGGCTTTCTGGATGCCCTGGAACGCAACGGCATCCTACCGGGCACGCTCACCGACCGGGTGCGCGCGAACCTCGCCTGGCAGAAGGTGCTCGCGCGTAAGGTCCGGCCGCAGGTCAGCATCGGGCCGGACGACGTCAACGACGTCGTCGAACGGCGCAAGGCCCAGGCCGGCCAGCGGCTGCTACGCCTGCGCGAGATCTACCTGCCGGCCGAGGACGGGAACACCGCGGAAGTGCGCCGGACCGCCCAGCGGCTGATGCAGGAACTCAAGAACGGCGCCGGCTTCGGCTCGCTGGCGCGGCAGTTTTCCCAGGCGGCAACGGCCGCCACGGGCGGCGACCTGGGCTGGGTCACCGCGGCCAGCCTTGCCGACCCGCTGGCCGAGGTGGTGACGCAAATGGACAAGGGCCGCATTGCCGGACCGGTCCGCGCGGGCAACGGTTTCTACATCCTGGGCCTGCAGGACGCCCGCCGGCAGACCGCGGGCGCCACCACCGTCGCCCTGAAGCAGTTGCGCATCCCGCTGCCCGATGACGCCGATGATGCCGCCCGGCAGGATGTGCGCGACCGTCTCGCGGCGCTGCGCGACAAGGTGAACGGCTGCGGCGACGTCGGTTCGGTGGCCGACGGCCTGGACAAGGTGGAGCAGATCGACCTGGGCGAGATGAAGCTGGGCGACATGCCCGAGCGCATCCGCGAGACCGTGGGCGGCCTGGACGTGGGCGAGGTCTCGCCGCCCATGGCCGCCGGCGGCGGGCTCGGCGTGGTGGTCGTCTGCGAGCGCACCACGGCGGGCCTGGACCGCGAGAAGATCCGGCGCAACCTGATCCGCCAGCGCATGGAACGCCTCGCCCAGCGCTACCTCCAGGACCTCCGGCGGCAGGCGCACATCGAGATGCGGATGAAGGGCCTATGACGCAGCCCGCGCCGCCCGTGCTGACCCCCGGCGATCCGGCGGGAATCGGCGCGGAGATCGCCCTGGCCGCGTGGCGCCGGCGCGGGGAGGCGGATGTGCCGGCGTTCGCCCTTCTCGACGATCCCGAGCGCCTCGCTGCGCTGGCCGCGCGGCTCGACCTGGAGGTGCCGGTGCGCCCGGTCGATACGCCGACGGCCGCCAGGGCCGCATTCGCCGATGGACTGCCCGTGCTGGCGCACGGCTTTCCCGCGCCCGTGACGCCGGGCACCCCCGACCCGGCGAATGCGCGCGCGACCATTGACGCCATCGACCGCGCGGTCGCGCTGGTGCGCCAGGGCGCGGCCGGCGCGGTGGTGACCAACCCGATCGCCAAGCACGTCCTCCAGGCGGCCGGGTTCGCCCATCCGGGACACACGGAATACCTGGCCGAACTCGCAGCGGGCCCCGACGGCGCGGTGCCGCAGCCCGTGATGATGCTCGCCTGCCCGGCCCTGCGCGTGGTGCCGGTGACCGTGCATATCCCCCTGGCCGAGGTGCCGCGGCGTCTGACGGCCGAAACCCTCACGGCCACGGCGCGCATTACCCACACGGCGCTCCGGCGCGACTTCGCCATCGCCCAACCGCGCCTCGCGGTGGCGGGGCTCAACCCGCACGCGGGCGAGCACGGGCGCATGGGGCGCGAGGAAATCGAGGTCATCGAACCCGCTTTGGATACCCTGCGCGCCGAAGGTTTACAGATCGACGGTCCCCTATCCGCGGACACCATGTTTCACGCCGAGGCGCGTGCGGGTTACGATGCGGCCCTGTGCATGTACCACGACCAGGCGCTGATCCCGCTGAAGACGCTGGATTTCGCGCATGGGGTAAACGTCACCCTGGGGCTGCCGTTCGTGCGCACCTCGCCCGACCACGGCACCGCTTTCGGCCTCGCCGGGACGGGCCGGGCCGACCCGTCCAGCCTCATCGCCGCCCTGGACACGGCGCGCACCATGGCGGCCAACCGGGCGGCCGCCGCCTGATCCCCATGGCCGAAACCCCCGATGGGCTGCCGCCGCTGCGCGAGGTTATCCGCCGCCACGGCCTGGGCGCGCAGCGCGCGCTGGGCCAGCACTTCCTGTTCGATCTCAACCTTACCCGCCGGATCGCGCGCGCCGCCGGCGACCTGAGCGCGGGCACCACCATCGAGATCGGGCCGGGCCCGGGCGGCCTCACGCGCGGACTGCTCGCTGAGGGCGCCGGGCACGTCGTGGCCATCGAGCGTGACCCGCGCTGCCGGGCGGCGCTGGACGAGATCGCCGCGGCCTATCCGGGCCGGTTGAGCCTGGTGGATGCGGACGCCCTGGACGTGGCGCTCGCCGAGCTGGGCCCCGCGCCGCGCCGGGTGGTGGCGAACCTGCCCTACAACGTGGGCACCCAGCTCCTCCTGAACTGGCTCCAGGCCATTGCCGATGATCCGGGGGTGGTCGAGAGCCTCACCCTGATGTTCCAGCGCGAGGTCGCCGAGCGCCTGCGTGCCGGGCCGGGCACCAAGGCCTATGGCCGGCTGTCGGTGCTGACCCAGTGGCTGTGCGAGATCGCGCCGGTGCGCACGGTGCCGCGCGAGGCCTTCACGCCGCCGCCCAAGGTGACCTCCAGCGTCGTCCGCCTCACGCCCCGGTCCGAGCCCGCATATCCGGCGGATGCGGATGCCCTACAGGCGGTTACTGGCGCTGCGTTCGGCCAGCGGCGCAAGATGCTGCGCCAGAGCCTGAAACGCCTCGGGACCGACCCGGAAGCCCTGTGCGCCGAGGCGGGCGTGCCCCCCACGGCGCGCGCGGATGCGCTGACGGTGGCGCAGTATTGTGCGCTGGCACGGGTGTACGCGGCGCACGTCCGATAAAGCGTCGTCTTCGCTTCGCAGGCTAAACCGTGCCCTTCGGATGCACCTTGTCCAGCTCCCGGCGCTCTTTCTTGGTGGGCCGGCCGGCGCCCTTGCCCCGGTCCGCGCCCGGCGGCGGGGCCGCTGCCGCCGTTGCCGAGGGCTGCGGCGGGTCGACGTCCTCGAACAGCTCGCGCGCCTCGCTCGCCGGGCCGCGCCGGCTACCCAGCGCGACCACGCGGATGACGCGGATGTGCCGGCCCTGCGGGAAGGTGAGCACGTCGCCCGGGCGCACGGCATGGCTGGGCTTGTCGATCTTGGTCCCGGAGACGCGCACCTTGCCGCTCTTGCACACGTCGGCGGCCAGGGTCCGGCTCTTGAAGAAACGCGCGAACCACAGCCACTTGTCCACACGCAGCGTCGCCGCTTCGGTCATTCGCGGAACGTCAACTCCTGCAGCTTGGCGAAGGGATGATCCGGATCGGGGCGCGAGCCGCGCCGCGCGGCGGGCCGACGGTCGCCCTCGGCCGGCTTGCCGTTGCCGCGGGCCTTGCCATTCGGTGCACCGCCGCCATGCTGGGCGGCCCGCTTGCCCTTGGGCGGCTTGGCCGACGCCGCCGCGCCGTCCTGGCCCGCGGCCTTGCGCTTGCGCCCGCGTCGGCTCTTCGACGCCTTGGCCGGCGGTGCCGCTTGC
Source organism: uncultured Limimonas sp. (assembly GCA_913055855.1). Classification (GTDB taxonomy): domain Bacteria; phylum Pseudomonadota; class Alphaproteobacteria; order Kiloniellales; family Rhodovibrionaceae; genus CAJXKW01. The sequence continues at coordinate 14,896 of CAJXKW010000054.1, forward strand.
CGGGCGCCGCCGCGCAGCGGCCGGAACGCCTGGGGCGTCTCGCCGTCCGCCTCCCCGCTCTGCGCATACCCAAGCGCGGGCAGCGCCAGGGCCAGCGCAGCGCGGTCGTCGGCCAGGATGTCCGTCAGCGGCGCCACCGGGGTGAACGGGCCGCTGGGTCGGAGCTTGCTCAGCGCGCCGGCGAGCTGTTCCAGCGCGTCCACGCGCACCGCAACCACCTCGCCGTCGCCGCACCGCGGGCCGCGCCCGCGCCGCGGCGCCTCGATGCGCTTGTACCCGAGCACCCGGCACAGCGCCTCGTCGGCCGCGCCGTCCGGCCGGAAAGCCGGCCCTGCAGCCTCGGGAAGCGTGCGCGGATCGTCGCCCCGGTAAACGGCGGTGAGCAGCGCCTTCATCCGGTCCGCCTTGGGCTTCAGCGCACCCGGCACCCAGACGCAGGCGTGGCCCAGGCGCACGCCGTGCTCACGCAGCAGCTTGCGCTCGTGCTTGGTCAGCGCGCCCAGGTGCTCGGCGACGTCGGCCCGGCGCAGCACGCCCATGGCCTCCACGAGCTGGAACGCGATGCCGCGCGGGCGCGGCGGCAGGTCGGCTTCCGCCAGGGCGAACAGCGCGGCCAGCTTGTTGCGCGTGTGCCGGACGAGCCACGCCGCGAGCCGCTTGCGGATGCGCTCGCGCAGCGCGCCGTCCAGGAAGTCGGTGTCGTAGACGCGCACCTGCGGGCGCAGCGCGTCGGGGCCGGCGATCATTTCGGCGATTGCCTGGCCGCGCCAGCGGATGCCGCCGCCCGGGTCCAGGGTGAAGCTGCCGTCGTCGTCGCCCTCCAGCCACCTGACCCGGCCCGGAATCTCGCCACTGAGCGCCTTGCGCGCGGCGGTCAGGAGGGGGCGCGTGTCCGTGCCGGGAACCTGGTTGTCCAGGGTGAACGCGAAGCCGTCGAGCTTCCCGACGTATTCGCCCTCGACCAGCACCTCGCCGTTGCGCCGCACCGCGCCGATGAGATCCGAGCCTTCGTTCATGCGCTTGACCAGCGCGGCCGTGCGCCGGTCGACGAAACGCTGGGTCAGGCCCTCGTGCAGGGCGTCGGACAGCCGGTCCTCGATGGCGCGGGCGCGCGCCTGCCAGTGCGCGCTGTCGGCGACCCAGTCGCCGCGGTGGGTGATGAAGGTCCAGGTGCGGATGTGCGCGATGCGCCCGATGAGGCTGTCGATGTCGCCGTCGGTGCGGTCCAGGCGGTCGATCTGGCGCCCCACCCAGTCGCCCGAGAGCCGCCCCTCGCCCTGCATCAGCCCGCGGTAGATCTGCGCCAGCAGCCGGGTGTGCTGGTCCGACATCACCTTGCGGAAGTCCGGGACCTGGCAGACCTCCCAGAGCAGGCGCACGTCCGCCGGCGTCCGGGCCATGTCGGCGATCTGCGGATCGCGCGCCAGCGCGCGCAGGGCGTTGTAGTCGTCCGCATCCCGACCCTTGGCGAGCGCCGGCATCGGCGGCGCGACCTCCAGGCTCTTGAGCAGGTCGCCCGGCGACTTGAAGTCCAGGTCCGGGTTGCGCCAGGCGATCTTGTCCACCGGATCGAAGCGGTGGGATTCCACGGCCTCCACGGTCTCGGCGTCGATGTCGCCGACCTGCGCCGTGGTGCCGAAGGTGCCGTCGGCCATGTGGCGGCCGGCGCGCCCGGCGATCTGGCCCACCTCCGCCGCGGTCAGCGGGCGCGTGCTGCGCCCGTCGAACTTGGCGAGCTTGGCGAAGGCGACGTGCTCCAGATTGAGGTTGAGGCCCATGCCGATGGCGTCCGTGGCGACGAGGTAGTCCACCTCGCCGGCCTCGAACATCTCCACCTGGGCATTGCGCGTGCGCGGGCTGAGCGCGCCCAGCACCACGGCCGTGCCGCCGCGGTTGCGCCGGAGCAGCTCGGCGGTGGCGTAGACGTCGTTGGCGGAGAACGCCACCACCGCCGAGCGCGGCGGCAGCCGGGTGATCTTGCGCGGGCCCGAATAGCTCAGCGTGGAAAACCGCGGCCGGGCGATGACCTGCGCGTCCGGGACGAGCGTGCGCACCATGGCCCGCATGGTGTCCGCGCCCAGGAACATGGTCTCGCTCAGGCCGCGTGCGCGCAGCAGGCGATCGGTGAAGATGTGCCCGCGTTCGGGGTCCGCACAGAGCTGGATCTCGTCCACCGCCAGGAATTCGACCGGCCGGTCGATGGGCATGGATTCGACCGTGCAGACGAAATAGCGCGGGTTGGGCGGCAGGATCTTTTCCTCGCCGGTGACCAGCGCGACCTGGTTCTTGCCCTTGGTCTTGACCACGCGGTCGTAGTTCTCGCGCGCCAGCAGGCGCAGCGGGAACCCGATCATGCCCGAGGTGTGGCCGAGCATGCGTTCGATGGCGAGGTGGGTCTTGCCGGTGTTCGTGGGCCCCAGCACCGCCGTGATGCGCCCGCCCTGACCGGCCATGGGTCCCTCCTCGATGGCTGCTGGTATGCCCAGACTCCGCGACACGCCCGGCGAATGCAAGGGGGCGGGCCGCGCGTGTCGCGAACATGTCATCTGTCCGGATTTCCTCGCACCTGATCTCGCCGGTTTCAGAGCCGCCCTTTGCCGCAGCGCGGGGCGAGACCTATGGGCGCCAAGCGGGCGCACGGGCGCACGCGGGCAGCTTTACCGGCATGACGCCGATTCAGGCCCCGCCCTTCACCGACGTGCCGATTCCGCCGCCGTGGGCGTGATTCACGGCCTTGCATCCGGAACCGCCCGCGCCTTGTATCGCGCGCGCACTTCCCCACATGAAAGCCGCACGTCGCCGACGGCCATCCCCGGGGGCGCGCCGCAACGCCGCGCGCTGCGCCCCGGGTATGGTGCGTTCATCACAGGACAACCATCACAGGACACCGCAGGCCACACCGACGCAAGGGACAGGAGAGCGGAAGCGCAGACCCATGGCGAGTGAGACCTACAGTTTCCAAGCGGAAGTCAGCCGGCTTCTGGATATCGTCGCGAACGCGCTGTACTCCAACAAGGAAGTCTTCCTGCGCGAGCTGATCTCGAACAGCTCGGACGCGTGCGACAAGCTGCGCTATGCGGCGATCACCCAGCCCGAGCTGACCCAGGACGACCCCGATTTCCGCGTGAACATCATCCCGACCAAGGAGGCACGGACCGTCACGGTCCAGGACAACGGCATCGGGATGAACCGCGACGACCTCGTGGAGAACCTGGGCACCATCGCCAGCTCGGGCACCATGAAGTTCATGGAGCAGCTCGAGCAGGCGCGCCAGCAGGGCGAGTCCAACCAGGAAGCCCTGAACATGATCGGCCAGTTCGGCGTGGGCTTCTATGCCGCCTTCGTCGTCGCCGACAAGGTCGAGGTGGAGACGCGCAAGGCCGGCGAGAGCCAGGGCTGGCGCTGGACCTCCGACGGCCGGGGCGAGTTCAGCATCGAGGAGACGGAGGACGCGCCGGCGCGCGGCACCCGGGTGCGCCTGCACCTCAAGGGGGACCAGGACGAATTCCTGGAGGATGCGCGCATCCGCACGATCGTGCAGAAGTACAGCGACCACATCGCGCTGCCCATCTACCTCCGTGAGGGCGAGGACGCCGAGCAGATCAACACGGCCTCGGCGCTTTGGACCCGGCCCAAGTCGGAGATCACCGAGGACCAATACAACGAATTCTATCACCACGTGGCGCACGCCATGGACGACCCGTGGCTGCGCATTCACTTCAAGGCCGAGGGCAAGGTCGAGTACACGGGCCTGCTGTTCGTTCCGGGGCAAAAGCCCTTCGACCTCTTCCACCCGGACCGCAAGCACGGAGTGAAGCTCTACGTTCGCCGGGTCTTCATCACGGAGAACTGCGAGGACCTGGTTCCTGCGTACCTGCGCTTCCTGCGCGGCGTGGTCGACAGCGAGGACCTGCCGCTGAACATCAGCCGCGAGATGCTCCAGCACAATCCGCGGGTGACCAAGATCAAGCAGACCCTGACCACGCGCGTGCTCAACGAGCTGAAGAAGAAGGCGAACAAGGACGCCAAGGCCTACGGCGAGTTCTGGGAGGACTTCGGCGCGGTCCTGAAGGAAGGGCTGTACGAGGACACGGAAAACCAGGACACGCTCCTCGAGCTGGCGCGCTTCCATTCCAGTGAGCGCGAGGGGCTGATCAGCCTGGAGGACTACGTCGCCAACATGAAGGAGGGCCAGGAGGCCATCTACTTCGTCACCGGCGACACCAAGGAAGCCCTGGCGAAGAGCCCGCAGCTCGAGGGCTTCCGCGCCAAGGGCATCGAGGTGCTGCTGCTACACCATCCCATCGACGACTTCTGGGTCCCGGCCGTGGGCACGTACAAGGAAATGCCCTTCAAGTCGGTCACCCAGGGCGCGGCGGACCTGGACAAGTTCAAGAGCGACCAGAGCGAGCAGGACCAGGGCGAGCAGCCCGACGAGACCACCGTGGGAACGCTGGTCGCCTTCCTGAAGACGGCGCTGGAGGACAAGGTCAAGGACGTCCGGCAGAGCGAGCGCCTGACCGACAGCGCGTGCTGCCTCGTGGCGGACGAAGGCGACATGGACATCCATCTCGAGCGCCTGCTGCGCCAGCACGGCCAAACCACGCCGCAGTCCAAGCGCATCCTGGAGGTCAATCCGCGCCACCCGTTGATCAACCGGCTGGCGGAGACGGTCAAGGGCCAGAGCAATCAGGCGGACGCCAAGGAGGCGGCCTACCTCCTGCTCGACCAGGCGCGCATCATGGAAGGCGACAACCCCGAAGACCCCTCGGCGTTCGCCAAGCGCCTGTCCGACCTCGTGGCGAAGGGCCTGGCGGCGTAACGCCCCGGCCCTTCCCGCCCTCTCGGCATCACGCCAAGCCCCCTCGCCCGCTGCGGCGCAGGGGGCTTTGCCATGCCCGGGCCGGGGCGGCGGTCAGCCGCGCGCCAGTGGCGCCGGACGTAATCCGGGTCGCGGAACATCTCGCGCGGGTGACGCAGGCCGACGCGCTGCAGCGGGCTGTATTCGTCGAGCATGAACGGGCCTCCCTCGAACACCGGGAGTACCCTAACGGCGACGGGTTAACGGGGCGTCGACACGGCAAAGGTGTGGCGCCCGGTTGCCGCGCGGGCGCGTCCTACTTGTCCGCCATCTTGGCGATGAAGTCGTCAACCATGCGCTGCAGCCGCTCCGCACGGCCGTAGACGTGTTCGGCGTCGGTGCTCACCGTCTCCGCGGCCTCGCGGGTGTGCGTGACGGTGTGGCTCACGGCCGAGATGTTCTCGGTCACCTGGCGCGCGCCCTCCGAGGCCTCCTGGACGTTGCGCGCGATCTCGTCGGTCGTGGCGCGCTGCTGCTCGACGGAGGCGGCGATGGTCTGGGTGATGTTGCTCATCGAATCGATGGTGCCGCGGATGTTGTCGATCGCCTTGACCGCGCCGTCGGTCTGCGAACGGATGGTGCGCACCTGCTCGCCGATATCCTCGGTCGCCTTGGCCACCCGGTTGGACAGCGTCTTCACCTCGTTCGCCACCACGGCGAAGCCCTTCCCCGCCTCGCCGGCACGCGCCGCCTCCACCGCGGCGTTCAGGGCGAGCAGGTTGGTCTGCCCGGCGATGTCCTGGATGAGCTGGACGATCTCGGTGATCTTGTCCACGGCCTTGGCGAGATCGCGCACCTGCTCGGTGGTGCTGCTCGCCTCCTGCACCGCTTTGTCGGCAATGCTGTTGGACTGGTCGATCTGCTCGTTGATGGTTCGGATGGACGCGGTAAGCTCCTCGCTCGCCGAGGCGACGGTCTGGACGTTGGTGGCGGACTGCTCGGCCGCCGCGGCGACGCTGCTGGAGCGCTGATCGTTTTCCTCCGCCGTCTTGGCCAATCCCTCGGCGGTGGACTTGAGGTCGCTCGCCGAAGAAGTGACCTCGCCCATCTCGGCACGGACGTCCTGGTCGAACTGCTGGGTAAGCCGGCGGATCGCCTCGGCGCGTTCCTCGCGCGCCTTCATGTCCGCGCGCGCCTGTTCCTCCAGGCGCTGGCGCTCCTCTGCGTTGTCCTGGAAGACCTTCAGGGCGCCCGCCATCTGGCCGAACTCGTCGGCGTTGTCGACGAAGGGAACCTCGACGGCCGTCGCATCCTCCGCCATCCGGCTCATCGTCCGCGTGAGCTGGCCGAACGGCCGGGTGACGCGGCGGGTGACGATGAGCACCGCAATCACAAGCCAGATGGTGGAGAGCACGGCCAGCCCGATGGCGCCACCGAGCTTGAACAGCGCCCCTTCCGTGATCGTGGCGTCGATCTCGCTGGTGTAGAGCCCCCAGAGCGTGGTGACCAGGAGACCGTTGGCGGTGGTGCCCAACACCACCAGCCCGGCCATGGCGAGATACATCAGGTGGGCGACTTTCATGGCGGCGTCCCGGCTCCTTTCGCCCGGCCAAAGGGTGCGGTACGGCGACCCATGCAATCTCCCGTGGCGCCTAGCAACGTCGGAAGTAACAAAAGGTTAAGGGTCGCCTGTCCAGAGGTACAGCGTTGCCGGCCGCGATTCACCGGGCGGCGGCACGCGCCATGCGCGCGGCGCGCTCGGCGTACGCGGCGGCCACGGGATCGCGCGATGGCGTCTCGCCGAGCAACGGCGCATCGGCGCCGGCGGAAACGCGTGTTTGCCGGACCAGACGCGCCTCGAAATCCGCGTGCGGCTCGATACGGCCGTCGCCCAGGATATGCTGCAGCGTGACCGGCTGATCGCGCAGGTGCCGGGCGACCAGGATGGTGCGGTGACAGGCCATGGGCTCGCGCTCCGCGCACATCAAGGCCGGTGTGTGCGTGTGCGTCAGGCTGACCAGCGTCGCCAGGGCCGCGCGAAAGGCATCCGTGGCGGCGACCTGATCGAAGGTCGCCGCCTCGCGGCGGTGTTTCAGCCCGCCCAGGGCGTCGCCCATCCAGCGGTAGCCGATGCCGTGCCCGGCAAGCGCGTTGGTCAACGCCTTCTTGGCGAACTGCGGGAACCGGCGTGAGTGCGGAACACTGCGTACATCCACCACGAGATCCACGCCTGCGCCGGTGAGCAGCGCGACGAACGCGTCGATGGGATGGTTGGAATGCCCCACCGTGTAGATCGTGCCCATACGTGGCGAGTTAGCACACCAGCCCGCCGGAACGCGAGCGGGCGCAACCGGCAACGCGCGTCCGCATTCGCCCATGATCCCTCGCCATGCCGGGTCGGCGGCGCCATATCGCGGTTACGGCCAACGGGACGCGAAGGAGGCCCGCGCCATGGGCATCGAACTCATCATCCTCAAAAGCATGTTCGTCGCCGCCGCCATCGGCTTCGCCGTGCAGCAAATCATCTCGGTGAACCGGGAACTCCGGAAGGATGCCGAGACAGCCGAGGCGCACAGGACCGAAACGCCGGCAGCCGAGCCGGCGGCCCAAGCGGCCGCAACGCGTTCCGACACGGCGCAGCCCGCCCATGCGGCGCGCACGGCGGAGAGCCGGGAGCCCGCCGAAGTCGCCTGACCCGGCCGCCACGGTCCCGTATACCTGCCGCAACCGCGCAAAACCCTGCGCGACCAAGGGTTGTGCGTGCCGCGACGGCCATGCTTGGCTTTCCGGGACCCCCACGGACCGTGAGCGGAAGGTGCAGCATGCGCCCCGAAATGGCGATCATCCTGTTCGACGCCTTCGTCGGCTTCGCCCTGCCCCTGGCCTTCGCCATCTGGCAATTGCGGTCGGTCAACCGCGAACTCGAACGCGACCGGCGCAAGGCCGCCGGGCTCGAGACCGAAGAGCCGGAGAAGGCCGAGGACAGCCCGCTCTACCGGATCTTCATGCGTAACGCCCCGAAGGTCGAGCGCATCCCCTACGCGGATACGGAGACCGCGCCCCAAACACCCGACAACCGCGCGGCCGGGTAAGACCCGCGCCGCCTCGTCCGCCGATCCGACAGCGCTTCACCCGGCCACCGCACAAACGTGCCGGGAGCGCGTGGCCCCCGGCACGTGTGCTGTGATCGCGCGGGCCGGACGCGGCGTTATACAGCCGAGTTGATGAAATCATCGACCCCAACCCCCTCTATTATCTCCCCCTTCCCCTGGCAGGGGAAGGGGGAGATGGGTTTGGGGCGACAGCCCGAAACCCAGAGGGGGATGGGGCTGGGCTCTCGCCGCTTATG
>CAJXKW010000055.1 GCA_913055855.1 uncultured Limimonas sp.
CGGATATCGCGGAGCGTGCGTTCGTAGGGCTGGCGTTGGCCGCGTTCGAAGTCGGCGATGGTGGAGACGGACACCTCGGCCATGTCGGCGAGCTCGTCGCGCGAGATGTTCAGGAGGGCGCGGGCGGCGCGGCATTGTGCGATCGTGATGCTGGTTTCATCGGACATCAGAGAAATCCTCTTGACTTTGCTGTCCGATGCGCGCAATGTCAGAGGAAACATATGGCATCGGTCGCATCGTCGGGCCTTGGGCGTTGATGTCGTCGTTCAACGCGTAGGTTAGATGATTCGGCTGGCCCTGGCTAGAACCTCTGACGCTTGAAAGGGGAATGGGCATGGTATGGGCCTCCGGCGGCGGGGGAGAGTCGGTGTGTGACGTGGAGCTGGCGCGGCTGGAGGCCGAGTGGGCGGCGCTGATGGCCGCCGTCGCGTCGCGCGAGCAGGCGTTGGTCGCCCACGGCCCGCTGGACAGCGGCGGGGCCGGGCTGCGCGCGGCGGAAAAGGCGGTGCGCGAGCACGAACGGCGGGCCAAGGCGCTGCAGGACCGCATCGCTGAGCTGGCCGCCGGGCGCGACGACGAGCCCGTGATCCTCGCGCGCCTGCTCCGGCGCCTGGGCGAGCAACGCGCCTGGGCGCTGGAAGACCTGCCGCCCGCGCTGGTTCGCCGCCTGATCGACGTGGTTGCGGTGCAATCCACGCGCTAACCCGACGGGGCGTTCCCCGCCGCGCCGGACGCCCTGCCGACGGCCGGGCGCAACACTGCCCCACCACACCGTGCGCGTGTTCGCGTAATAGGCGAAAAAGTGTTTAAAGTGTTCGCGTTAAAGGATAATGTGTCGCGTGTGGCGACGACACGACGGGTCGTGCCACGCGGCCATTGGATCATCGCGGACCTCGGAGGTGGGCTATGCCCAATCAAATCGTGGATTTCGGGAAGTTCGTCGTGTGGCGGTTCACGGGCGAGCACTATGCGACGCAGGCGTTTATTTGCTCGCACGGCGGTTACGACGATAATGACGGCAGCTTCACGTTGCCGGACTACAACAGCGGCGCGCCGGAGATGCTGTTCTACGGGCCGCACGGCCAGCCGATCACGGTCGGGCGCTGCAATCACGTCATCGCGCAACCCGATCCAAAGCAGGAGGCGACGGCCATCGCCGGGCCGGGCAGCAACATCTGGAACTATCGGCTGTCCAAATTCCCAAGCGATTGGTTCGACAACGCCACGGTCAGCGCGAAACGCGCGAAGGAGACCCACGACGTCAATCACGATATCATCCTGCTCAAGGACCAGGCCGGCCCGACGTTCCTGGGCGAGGTGATCGGCACTCTGGACCAACGGGGCATTCGCTATCTGGCGTTCCACTTCATGGCGTGCCGGTCGACCGGTTAAGCGCCGGGCTTGCGGGCCTTCACCGCCGGCGGTGAAGGCCCGCACCGGTGATCGCGCGCACGCCGCGCGCGAGCTTGACCCGGCGCCGCCCGCCTGCCATAATGTTCCTGATTCGTTCGATTTTACGGTCGTGATGGATGTTGGCCGGTGCGCGGCCGCATGTTGGCGGATGTTGGCGAATGTCGGTTGGTTCGGGCGCGATGAGATGTTGGTCGTGGGCCCTCGGGCGCCGTCGACGGGCGACGTCGCAGGGCTGGTCAGGGCGGCGGCCGACTGCTAGGCTCGGAACAAAGAAAGTACGGATCGGCGGAGCACGGCGATGGCGAGCCTGACGATATACGATCTGGACGAGGCGACGATTGAGCGGTTGCGCATGCTTGCCGCCGCCCACGATCGCGAACTCGAGGCGGAGGTGCGGCACATTCTCGAACAGTCGGTTCGCCGTGCGGATCGCGAAGCGGCCGTGGCGCGTGCCCGCAAGATTGCGGCCATGACCCCGGCCGTGCCGCAGACGGACAGCGCCGAGTTGATGCGCGAGGACCGTGACCGGTGACCTGGGTGGTCGACAGTTCGGTCGCCGTGAAATGGTTTGTCGCGGAGCAGGATCACCAGCGTGCGCTACGGATTCTCGGGGTGCCCGACGATCGCGTGGCACCGGATATCCTGATCTACGAAGTGTGCAACATCTTCTGGCGCAAGCTTCGCCAGGGCGAGGTTTCGCGAGATCAGGCGGAGGCATCGATCGGCGAGCTTTTGCGTGGAGATGTCGCGTTCTGGCCCGGCGAAGATCTTGCCTTGCGGGCCTTCGAGATTTCGCAGGATCTGCAACATCCAGTGTATGATTGCTTTTATATCGCGTGTGCTGAAGCAAGCGACGGCATTCTCGTGACGGCCGATCAACGGCTCTTGAAGCAATTGCACGCAAGCCGGTTCGGGCATCTGGGCTGCCACGTCGCCGATGTGTGATGGATTGCGCCTTCACCGACCTCGCCGCGACGACGAACTTCAGCTTCCTGCGCGCGGCGTCGCACCCGGAGGAGATGGTGACGGCTGCGGCGGCGCTGGGGCTGTCCGGGCTGGGCATCGCCGACCGGAATTCCCTGGCGGGCGTGGTGCGCGCGCACCTCAAGGCGAGGGAGCTGGGCCTGCCGCTGTGCGTGGGCGCGCGCCTGGTCCCGCGCGACGGCCCCGAGGTCGTGGTCTATCCCCGGGACCGCGCCGCCTACGGCCGGCTGTGCCGGCTGCTCACCCTGGGCCGGCGGCGCGCGGCGAAGGGCGACTGCGAGCTCTATGTCGCGGATTTTGCCGCATATGCCGAGGGGCAGGTGGCCCTGGTCATGCCGCCCGACGAGCTGCCGCTTCCAGAGAGCTTTGCCGCGCAACTCGCGGATTATAAGGCCATCTTCGGCGCCGAATGCCACCTGGCCGCGACGCCGCGCCTGGACGGCTGCGACGCCCGGCGCTTGGCGGCGCTGGCGGATCTTGCGGATCGCTGCGCCACCCCGATGGTCGCGGTGAGCGACGCGGTCATGCACACGGCCGCGCGCAAGCCGCTGCTCGACGTGCTCACCTGCATCCGCGCGGGCTGCACCATCGACGACGCGGGCCTGCGCCTCGCCGCGAACGGCGAGCGCCGCCTGCGCGCCCCCGAGGACATGGCCCGGCTGTTCGCCCACCATCCCGAGGCCGTTGAACGCACGGAACAAATCCGAAACGTGGTCACGTTTTCCCTGGATGAGCTGCACTACGAATACCCGGAGGAGAGCACGGGGCGCAGCCGGCCGCCCCAGGCGGAGCTGGAGCACCTGACCTGGCAGGGCGCGGGCGCGCGCTATCCCGGGGGCGTGCCCGAACGCGTGCGCGAGACCCTGACCCGCGAGCTGAATCTGATCCGGCAGCTCGGGTACGCGCCGTATTTCCTGACGGTCCACGACCTCGTCCGCTTCGCCCGGTCGCGCGGCATCCTGTGCCAGGGCCGGGGCTCCGCGGCGAACTCGGCCGTGTGCTACTGCCTGGGCATCACGGCCGTGGACCCGGCCAAGCTGGACCTGCTGTTCGAGCGCTTCGTCAGCGCCGAGCGCGGCGAGCCGCCGGACATCGACGTCGACTTCGAGCACGAGCGGCGCGAGGAGGTGATCCAGTACGTCTACGCCAAGTACGGCCGCGACCGCGCCGGGCTGGCCGCGACGGTGATCTGCTACCGTCGGCGCGGCGCGATCCGCGACGTGGGCAAGGCCATGGGCCTGTCCCAGGACACCATCGCCGCGCTCGCCGGGGGCGTCTGGGGTCGCGAGCAGCACGGCGGCAACGCGGCGTGGCTGACGGAAATTGGGCTGGACCCGTCGGATCCGCGGCTGGCCCAGACCCTCGCGCTGATCGACGCGATCGAAGGCTTCCCGCGCCACCTGTCGCAGCACGTGGGCGGCTTCGTCATGACGCGCGGGCCTTTGAACGAGGTCGTGCCCATCGAGAACGCGGCGATGCAAGACCGCACGGTGATCGAATGGGACAAGGACGACCTGGAGGCGCTGGGTATGCTCAAGGTCGATGTGCTCTCGCTGGGCATGCTCACCTGCATCCGCAAGGGCTTCGACCTGATCGCCGCCCATTACGGGCGCCGTTACGACCTTGCGACGGTGCCGTTCGGCGACCGCAAGGTCTACGACATGCTCTGTGCGGCCGATTCCGTCGGGGTGTTCCAGGTGGAGAGCCGGGCGCAGATGACCATGCTGCCACGGCTGAAGCCACGCGACTTCTACGACCTCGTCATCGAAGTGGCGATCGTCCGCCCGGGGCCGATCCAGGGCGACATGGTGCATCCCTACCTGCGCCGGCGCAGCGGCGAGGAGACGGTGACCTATCCCAGCGCCGAGTTGGAGCGCGTGCTGGGCAAGACGCTGGGCGTGCCGCTGTTCCAGGAGCAGGCGATGCAGATCGCCATCGTCGCCGCCGGCTTCACCCCCAGCGAGGCGGACCAGCTCCGGCGTGCCATGGCGACGTTCAAGCAGCGCGGCGACGTGGGGCAGTTCCGGGAACGCCTGGTCGAGGGCATGGTCGCCAACGGCTACGACCGGGATTTCGCCGAGCGCTGCTACAACCAGATCGAGGGCTTCGGCACCTACGGCTTCCCGGAGAGCCACGCGGCGAGCTTCGCCCTCCTGGTGTACGTCTCGGCCTGGATGAAGCGCCACTATCCGGCCGCCTTCGCCGGCGCCCTGCTGAACAGCCAGCCCATGGGCTTTTACGCGCCCGCCCAGATCGTCCGCGATGCGACGAAGCACGGCGTCGAGGTGCGCCCCGTGGACGTCAACCGCAGCGCCTGGGACAACACCCTGGAGCCCGCGGACCCGGACACGGCGAGCGATCCCATGGCGCTGCGCCTGGGCTTCCGGCAGGTCAGTGGCCTGGGCGAGACGGAGGGCAAGCGCATCGCCGCGGCGCGCGGCAACGGTTACGCCGATCCCCTGGCGCTGTGGCGCCGGGCGGGGGTTTCGACACGATCACTGGAGGCGCTGGCGCGCGCGGACGCGTTCACCGCCATGGGCCTGGACCGGCGGCGGGCGCTCTGGGCGGTGAAGGGTTTGCCCGAGGCGGAGCCGCTGCCCCTGTTCGCCGCCGCCGATGCCGAGGAGCTCGGCGACGAGCCGGTGGCCGAGCTGCCCGCGATCGCGGAGACGGAGCAGGTGGTGGATGACTACGCCAGTCTGCGCCTGACCCTGCGCCGGCACCCACTGAGCTTTCTGCGCGCGCGCTACGATGCGGACGGCTACGCGCGGGCGGCGGACCTGTGGGCGCTGTCCAGTCCGGAAAACCGGGACGACGAAGTGCCGAGGCCGCGGGCGAAGGTTGCCGGGCTCGTGCTGGTCCGGCAACGCCCGGGCAGCGCCAAGGGCGTCATCTTCGCCACGCTGGAGGACGAGACGGGCGTGACCAACATCGTGGTCTGGCCCAAGGTGTTCGAGACCTACCGCGCGGCCTTCCTGGGCGCGAGCCTGCTCGCCGTCGAAGGGCGCATCCAGCGCGACGGCCTCGTCCTGCACCTGATTGCCGAGCGCATCGCCAACCACGACGCGCGCCTGGCCGAGCTGGAGGTGCCCGCGTTCACCAACCCGCTCGCGCGCGCCGACGAGGTGAAAAACCCCGGCCCGGCACCGGTGTATCCGTCCCGGGATTTTCAGTGAGCTTGTGAACGGGTTTGAGCGCGCGCAATGGCCGGGAAAGGGGCGTTGCTATGGCGCCGCCGCCGGCACTGCTAGCCTGAGCGCCGCGCATCGGGCACATGGGGGATGTCGCATATGGACCGCACCCAGGCCATCAACGACGCGTACTGTCGGGCCGTCGCCGCGCGCATGGACGCGGGCGAGGTCGCGCGCGTGCTCGCCAAGGCCCGGGCGAACCTCGCCACGATGCGCCGCAACGCGACCGCCTCGTCGGCGTATTTCGAGCCGTGGGAACGCATCCTCGACGATCCCGAGGCGATCCGGCGCGTGCTCACCGCGGAGACGGATGCGGCCGCGGCGATGCGGCGCTACCATCCCTTCGCGGGAGCGATCCCGGAGTGTCAGCGCCAGCAGATCGTGCGCGAGGCGTATCGCGGTGAACCGCCAGCAGCTTGAACACGTCGTCCGCGCGGCCGCCGAGATTGCCGGCGAAGGCGAGATCGTCGTGGTGGGGTCGCAGGCCATCCTGGCATGCGATCGCCCTATTCCGCCGGACATGCTCCGGTCGATGGAAGCCGACGTTTACCCCCGGAACCATCCGGAGCGCGCCGACATCATCGACGGGGCGATCGGGCCCGGGTCGATTTTCGAAGAGAGCTTTGGCTACCATGCCGACGGCGTCGGGCCCGAGACGGCCAAGCTACCGGCGGACTGGTGGGCGCGGGCGTTGCGCTTCACCCCGACGAATAGCCATGCCGTGGCGATTTGCCCGGAACCGAACGACCTTGCCGTCGCCAAGCTGGTGAGCGGGCGCGAGAAGGATCTTGACTGGGTCCAGAGTGGGCTCCGCGCCGGCTTGTTCGATCCCGATACGATTCACCGGCGTCTCGATACCACGGCTGCGCCGACAACCACCGTGACTCAGGCGCGCAAGCGTCTTCGCGCAATGGCGCAAAGCTGATCCCTGCGAGCGTACCCATCTGCGCCCGTGTCGTCCGCGCCCGGCCCGGCGCCGCCTATGGCGCCGCGTTCGCCGGCTCCAGGGCGTCCGTGCCGAAGCGGTGGGTGAGGTAGCGCATCACCAGGTAGTGTTTGATCCAGATGTTGCGAAAGCGATAGGCGGAGCCGCCCTTGCGGAACAGGCTCATGGAATCGTCGCCACAGAGCGAGTCCAGCGTCTGGATCACCTCGTCCTCGCCCATCTCCAGATCCGGGAAGCGCTGGCGGATGCTCTGCATCACCTGCGGCTTGAAAAAGCGCCCGTACCAATCCGTGTGCGCCGCCGCCACGGCGAAGATCATGCGGGCGAACTCGTCCTCGGGGTCGTCGCCCACGATCATGTCCACCGCCTGCCGGGTCTCGCCGTCGATCGCCTCGGCGGCCTCGGGCATCGCGGCAATGGCGTGCGCCATGTCCACCGTGTCCGCGCCGGCGCTCAGGGCGGCGCGAATGGCGCCCCGGCCGAGCGTCTGCACCGCGCGCGGAATCCCAAGCGAGGCGGTGAGGATGAGCTTGCGCGCGTTGTCCGCCAGCGCCATGCCGGTGGCGTCCTGCATCCGGTCGAGCAGGAAAAAGGTCTCGTTGGGGCGCAGCAGGCGCAGCGGCATCTCCGTGACGTGGCGGAACGTCCGGTCGTGGTTCGCGTGGATGTCGTCGGCCGAGTCCGCATTGCCCGCCAGGATCACCGTGGCCTGCGCCGACCGCTCGGACAGCGCCTTGATCAGGTCCGCCACGGCCCGGTCCGTCATCCCCGAGCCCACGGCATCGTAGCGGTCCAGGATGAGCACGGGCCGCCCGGCGAGCTGTTGATCCATGAGGTCGGCGATGGCGTTGGCGTCCGCCTCGCCCTCGGGCAGCAGCTCCGTCAGCGGCTCGGCGTCCGACGCGTCCGCTGCCGCGGGGGCGAAGCGCATGTCCGCATCCGGCGCCACCATCACCTCGGCCGCGGCCGCGCGGACCAGGGCGTCGAAGCTCATCCCCGGCTCGGCCTCGGCGCCGAGCACCAGAACCCCGGCGCCGCGCAGCTCTTCCGTGACCACGTTGAGCAGCGACGTCTTCCCAAGTCCGGGCTCGCCCACGATGATCGCGTGGCTGCCCGGCGTGCTCACCATGTCGAACAGCCGCCCCACCAGGTCGTGGCGGCCCACCGCCGACCGGGTCGTCGCCGGGCTGCCCAGGGTCAACACCCGCGACAGCGCATCCCAGCGCGGATCACCAGTTTCCGGCACGATCGCACCCGCTTTCGATTCGTCTTTGAGCCGAAGTTTAACCGTCCCGCGTCCGGGTGTCGAACCGCACGCCGCAACCCGCGGCCGCCCGCGCGCGGTGCCGCGCCCGTCCGACCCATGCCCGGGACCACGCGACGCGCCGCCGGACGCGTCGACCACAAGCACATGTACAGGATCAAGCGTGGTCTCGCGATCCCCGTGCGCCCTCCGCTGCAAACGGCCGATGCGACGCCCCGCCGCGCCGAAATCGTGAGGTCCCGCTCGCCGTGCGATAGGGCCGCGCGTCGGCGGCGCAATCTGCTACGCTGGGCCGCAGCCAAGACCGGTCACCGGCCGCCCGCCGCCGGTGGGCATGCGAACGCGACAAGGGAGGCCGTCCATGATCATCGATTTCAGCCTGGCCGAGGCCGACCCGCGGCGTCTTGCCGTGCGCCGCGCCCATCGCGCGGACGAGGCCGAAGTGGTCAAGGCGCGCCTGCGCGAAGCGGAACTCGGAACGGCTGCGGCCGGGCGCGTGGAAGACCGGGCGCAGCATCTCGTCGAGGCCGTCCGCAACGACCGCCGGCCCGAGGGAATCGAGGCGTTCATGGCGGAATACGAACTCTCCTCCAAGGAGGGGATCGTGCTCATGTGCCTGGCCGAGGCGATGCTGCGCGTGCCCGACAGCGAGACCGTGGACGCGCTGATCAAGGACAAGATCGCCACGGCCGATTGGGAGACGCACCTGGGGCACTCCGAGTCCCTGTTCGTGAACGCCTCCACCTGGGCGCTCATGCTCACCGGCCGGGTGGTCAAGCTCGATGACGCCACGCGCCGGGATTACGGGGCCGTGCTGCGGCGCATGATCCACCGCTCGGGCGAGCCCGTGATCCGCAACGCCATGTGGCAGGCCATGCGCATTCTGGGCCGCCAGTTCGTCATGGGGCGCACCATCAAAGAGGCGCTGAGCCGGGCGAAGAGTTACGAGCGCCGGGGCTACCGCTACAGCTACGACATGCTCGGCGAGGCGGCGCGCACGGATGCGGACGCGCGCAGCTACTATCGGGCCTATCTGGACGCCATTGAGGCGATCGGGCGCCACGCCAAGGGACGGGGGCCCATCGACGGTCCCGGCATCTCGGTCAAGCTGTCCGCGCTCCACCCGCGCTATGAATTCGCCAACCGCGACCGGGTGATGGCCGAGCTGCTGCCGCGCCTGCGCGACGTCGTCCGGCGGGCGGCGGCGCACGACATCGGGCTGTGCATCGACGCCGAGGAGACCGAGCGCCTGGACGTCTCGCTCGACGTGATCGAGGCCATATCCGGGGATCCGGAATTCCAGGACTGGCAGGGGCTTGGCCTGGCGATCCAGGCGTACCAGAAGCGTGCCGCGCCGCTGATCGACTGGCTCGCGGACCTGGCGCGCCGGCACGACCGGCGCCTGCTCGTGCGCTTGGTCAAGGGCGCGTATTGGGATACCGAAATCAAGCACGCCCAGGAGCGGGGACTTCCGGACTATCCGGTGTTCACGCGCAAGGCGAACACGGACGTGTGCTACCTGGCCTGCGCGCGCAAGCTGCTGGACAACACGGACGCGTTCTATCCGCAGTTCGCCAGTCACAATGCCCACTCCGTTGCCTACGTCCTGGAGGTCGCGGGGAACCGGCGCGACTTCGAGTTCCAGCGTCTGCACGGGATGGGCGAGGCGCTTTACGACCGGATCGTCGATCCCGAGGCGTTCGGGCTGCCCTGCCGGATCTACGCCCCCGTGGGCGGGCACGAGGATCTGCTGCCCTACCTGGTGCGCCGCCTGCTGGAGAACGGGGCGAACACCTCCTTCGTCAACCACATCGCCAACCCCGAGGTGCCCGTCGCCGAGATCGTGAAGGATCCGGTGGCGACGGTGCGCGCGACGCAGCCCGTGCGCCACCCGCGCATCCCGCTGCCGCGCGACCTTTACGGCGCGGGCCGGGTGAATTCCCGCGGCGTTGACCTCTCGGACCCGCAGGTCCTGGCGCCGCTGGGGCAGGAGATGGCCAAGGCCGCGGCACGGTCCTGGACGGCCGCGCCGGTCGTGGGCGGCGAGACGCGTCAGAGCGGGTACGCCCGGCCGGTTCGCGATCCGGCCGACACGCGCCGGCAGGTGGGCGAGGTCGTCTGGGCCGATCAGGCGGTGATCGACGATGCCCTGAACCGGGCGGAGGCGGCGCACTGGGACTGGGACCGCACCCCGGCCACGGAGCGCGCGCGCCGGCTGCGCCGCGCGGCGGACCTGATGGAGGCGCGCATGGGCGAGCTGATGGCCCTGTGCGCGCGCGAGGCGGGGCGGAACATCCCCGACGGCGTGGCCGAGGTGCGCGAGGCCGTGGACTTCCTGCGCTACTATGCTGTGCAGGCGGAGCAGAAATTCGACGCGCCGCAGGTCATGCCCGGGCCCACGGGCGAGCGCAACGAACTCTACCTGCGGGGGCGCGGCACCTTCGTGTGCATCTCGCCGTGGAATTTTCCGCTGGCGATTTTCACCGGGCAGGTCGCCGCGGCGCTCGCCGCGGGGAACTGCGTCGCGGCGAAACCGGCGGAGCAGACCTGTCTGACCGGCGCGGTCGCCGTGGATATCCTGCACGAGGCCGGCATCCCGCACGACGTGCTGCACTACCTGCCCGGCGACGGGCCGGGCGTCGGCGGCCCGCTGGTGCAGGACCCGCGCGTGGCCGGGGTGGCCATGACGGGCTCGGTGGAGACGGCCAAGCTCATCAACCAACAGTTGGCCCAGCGGGCGGGGCCTATTGTGCCCTTCATTGCCGAGACCGGCGGCCAGAACGCCATGATCCTGGATTCCACGGCGCTGCCCGAGCAGGTGGTCATGGACGTCCTGCAGTCCGCGTTCGCCAGCGCGGGCCAGCGCTGTTCGGCGCTGCGCGTGCTCTTCGTCCAGGACGAGGTGGCGGACACCATGATCCGGATGATCCAGGGCGCCATGGACGAGCTGCGCCTGGGCGACCCGGCGGATCTCGCCACGGACGTCGGGCCGGTGATCGACAGCGAAGCGCGCGACATGCTGCAGGGCCACATCAAGGCAATGACCCGCAATGCGAAGCTGTTGCGCCAGGCGCCGCTGCCGGAGGCGGCCGAACACGGCACCTTCGTCGCCCCCACAGCGGTGGAGATTGAGCGCATTCAGCAGCTCCAGCGGGAAGTCTTCGGCCCCGTCCTGCACATCGTGCGCTATCATCGCGACCACCTCGACGACGTGATCAGCGCCATCAACGCCACGGGCTACGGCCTGACGCACGGCATCCACACGCGTATCGACAACATGGTCGATTACGTCAGCCGGCGGGTGAAGGTCGGGAATACCTATGTAAACCGCAACATGGTGGGCTCCGTCGTGGGCGTGCAGCCGTTCGGCGGCGAGGGCCTCTCGGGAACCGGTCCCAAGGCCGGCGGGCCGCACTACCTGCTACGCTTCGCCCACGAGCGCACCTTCACCGTGGACACCACGGCCGCCGGCGGGAACGCATCCCTGCTGTCGATGGACGAGGATCTGCCGCAATAAGGGGCACCGCGCGCACGGTGGCCGGGCGTTTGGCATGAGAAACGACCCTTGGAGGCGATGATGGGTGAAGCCGCCGGCAAGGATCTCTACGAGCGCGACTTCTACGCCTGGACGCAGGACCAGGCGGCGCGGCTGC
The DNA here is from genome assembly GCA_913055855.1 of uncultured Limimonas sp. Classification (GTDB taxonomy): domain Bacteria; phylum Pseudomonadota; class Alphaproteobacteria; order Kiloniellales; family Rhodovibrionaceae; genus CAJXKW01. Next base: position 11,452 of record CAJXKW010000055.1, read on the forward strand.
GCGCGCTGGGCGGTGACAGCCACTTCGACGTCGAGCACATGGCCGAGGAGATCGAAGACTTGGGCAAGAAGGATCGCCGGGTGTTCGAGTCGTTCCTCGTCTCGGGGTGTCAGCATCTGGTCCAGGCCGCGACATCGCTCGCCGACGAGGCCAATCGCAAATGGCTCCGTGAAGTTCGCAATTTTCTGGCACAGGCGCGGCGCCTGCGGCGGGACTCGCCAACCCTCGTCAACAAGATCAACATGACGGAGATCTGGTCGGAAGCAGTCCGCGAGGCGAACGGCAACCTGCGGATCTATGCCGATCCCGAATTCCCGACCGATGTCGCGTCCCCGTTCACGTTGGACTCCCTCCTCGACGAGACGTTCGATCCGGAAGATGGGGTTGAGGCTTTGACAGGGGGTGCGTTCAACGGGCCGGGGTCGGGCGGCGCCTCGGACCGGGAACGTCTAGCGGGGGCGTATCGCGAAGGTCGCCCAACCATGGGGCGTGCGGACAACGGCGATGCTTGAAGTTTCGGCCGAGGTCGATCGGCGTCTTGAGGCGCTCGCGCGCGCAACGGGCCGCAGCAAAGCGGCATGCCTCGAAGAGGCGGTGACGGCGTACCTCCAGGATCAAACCGACGTCTCGCTCGCGGCCGAGCGCACGGCCGCGGTGCGCGCCGGCGAGGAAGCAACGGTTCCTTTGAGCGAATTGCTTCGCCGGTATGGCGTGGCGGATTTTGCGTCTGACACGAGAAGTTGACATCTTTAGTCGAAATATTTAAAAGGAATTATAATCTATAAGTTGCAGGAGGGGCCGATGGAGACGTGCGGAGGCTGTTGGGGTTACGGTCACACCGCTGGGTACCGCTGTGTGGTATGCGGAGGCACCGGAGTTGGCCCATCCGTAGGAACAGCCCGGTCAGGAGCGCGAACGCCTAGTCCTGAGAGTTAGGTTCTTGGGATCATCATCCTGATACCGTTTGCCTTCGGTGTCTACGATGCAATTGCGCAAGATGTGGCGTGGCTTCCTGTGTTCGCGCATCAAGAAGGCTGGATCCGTTGGTTCCACGCGGCAGGTATTTTGATCACAATTCCTGTTGTCGTTGCCGTGTGTCTAGGGGGCGCTTCACCTAATATTTTTTGTTGTTAAGATAGCAGTTGGGGTCGCTTTTATCGGGGGTATCTTGGTAATCGCCTACACACTTTTCACAGAAAGCATAAGTCGGATTCCGTCTCTGCCAATCTCGTAGAGATAAGTCACTTTACTTTCACGGCAAATCAGCCAAATTACGCTTAACTGTCACCCCCGCCCGGCCTGCTTGGGTGCCACGGCGCGGTCGCGCTGGAGGACAGGAGCGAGGTATTCGCCGGTGTAGCTGTCCCCGTGCGCGGCGATGTCCTCGGGTGTGCCCGTGGCCAGCAGCCGGCCGCCCTTGGCGCCGCCCTCCGGGCCCAGGTCGAGGATCCAGTCGGCCGTCTTGATGACCTCCAGGTTGTGCTCGATCACCACAACCGTGTTGCCCTGGTCCACCAGGGCGTGGAGCACCTGGAGCAGTTTTTTCACGTCGTCGAAGTGCAGGCCCGTCGTGGGCTCGTCCAGGATGTAGAGCGTCCGTCCGGTGGAGCGCTTGGCGAGTTCCTTGGCCAGCTTGACGCGCTGGGCCTCGCCGCCGGAAAGCGTGGTCGCCTGCTGGCCGATCTTGATGTAGCCCAGCCCGACCTTCTGCAATGCCTCCAGCTTGGACCGGATGGCGGGCACGGCCGAGAAGAACTGCACGCCCTCCTCGACGGTCATCTCGAGCACGTCGGCAATCGACTTGCCCTTGTAGGTGATCTCCAGGGTCTCGCGGTTGTAGCGCTTGCCCTTGCATTCGTCGCAGACGACGTGGACGTCGGGCAGGAAATGCATCTCGATCTTGATCAGGCCGTCGCCCTGGCAGGCCTCGCACCGGCCACCCTTGACGTTGAACGAGAAGCGTCCGGCCTTGTAGCCGCGCGTATTGGACTCGGGCAGGTTGGCGAACCACTCCCGGATGGGCGTGAACGCGCCCGTGTAGGTCGCCGGGTTGCTGCGCGGCGTCCGGCCGATGGGCGACTGGTCGATGTCGATGATCTTGTCCAGGAATTCCATGCCGGCGATGCGGTCGTGCTCGGCCGGTGCCTCGCGCGCGCCGTTGATGCGCCGCGCCAGCGCCTTGTAGAGGGTGTCATTGATCAGCGTCGACTTGCCCGAGCCGGAGACGCCGGTGACAGAGGTGAAGGTGCCCAGGGGCACCTCGGCCTCGACGTTCTGCAGATTGTGCCCGCGCGCGCCCACGACCCGAATGCTTTGCCCGACCTTGCCGGGCCGGCGGTGGTGGGGCACCTCGATCTGGCGCAGGCCCGTCAGATACTGGCCGGTCAGGCTTTCCGAGCGCTGCATGATCTGCTCGGGTGTGCCCTCGGCCACGATGTGACCGCCATGCACGCCCGCGCCCGGGCCCATGTCGACCACGTAGTCCGCTTCGCGGATGAACTCTTCGTCGTGTTCGACCACGATGACGGTGTTCCCGAGGTCGCGCAGGCGGGTCAGCGTGTTCAGCAGCCGCGCGTTGTCGCGCTGGTGCAGGCCGATGGAGGGCTCGTCCAGGACGTAAAGGACGCCCGTCAGGCCGGAGCCGATCTGCGATGCCAGGCGGATGCGCTGGCTCTCGCCGCCGGAAAGGGTGGCCGCGCCGCGCGAGAGCGTGAGGTAGTCCAGCCCCACGTCGAGCAGGAAGCGCAGCCGCTCGCTGATCTCCTTGACGATGCGCCGGGCGATCTCGCGCCGTTGCGGGCTCAGGTGGTCGAGCACCTCGCCAAACCACGTGTCCGCATCGGCGACGCTCATCTCCGCGACCTCCCCGATGTGCCGGCCGCGGATCTTCACGCACAGCGCCTCGCCCTTGAGCCGGTGCCCGCCGCAGGTCGTGCAGGGCTGGCCGGTCTGGAACCGGCCCAGTTCCTCGCGCACGAGGTCGCTGTCCGTCTCGCGCCAGCGCCGCTGGATGTTGGGAATGACGCCCTCGAAAGGCTTGCTGGTCTCGTAGTTGCGCAGGCCGTCGTTGTAGCGCAGGCGTACCGGCTCATCCCCGGTGCCGTAGAGGATGCCGTGCCGGACGTGCTCGGGCAGCTCCTGCCAGGGTGTGTGCGTCGAGATGCCGAAGTGCCGGGCGAGGCTGTCCAGAGTCTGCTTGTAAAACGGCGAGGTCGAGCCGGCCCATGGCACGATGGCGCCGTCCTTGAGCGACAGCCGCTCGTCCACCACCAGCCCCGGATCGAAGTGGAGCTGGATGCCCAGGCCGTCACAGGTGGGGCAGGCGCCGAAGGGATTGTTGAAGGAGAACAGCCGCGGTTCGATCTCCGGGATCGTAAACCCGGACTCGGGGCAGGCGAACTTGGCCGAAAACGTCGTGCGCGCGCCCGTGTCCGCGTCCTCGGCGAAGGCGAGGTCGTCGCCGATGCTCAGCGCGGTCTCGAAGGATTCCGCGAGGCGCTGCTGCATCCCGTCGCGCACGACCACCCGGTCCACCACCACCTCGATGTCGTGCTTCTTCTTTTTGTCCAGGTGCGGCGCGTCGGGGATCTCGTAGATGGTGCCGTCGATCTTCACCCGCTGGAAGCCGCGCTTCTGGAGGTCCGCCAGCTCCTTGCGGTATTCGCCCTTGCGCCCGCGCACGATCGGGGCGAGCAGATAGAGCTTGGTCCGCTCGGGCATGGCGAGCACGCGGTCGACCATCTGGCTGACCGTCTGGCTCTCGATGGGCTCGCCGGTGTAGGGCGAATAGGGGGTGCCCGCGCGCGCCCAGAGCAGGCGCATGTAGTCGTAGATCTCGGTGACGGTGCCCACCGTCGAGCGCGGGTTCTTGGACGTGGACTTCTGCTCGATGGAGATCGCGGGCGACAGGCCCTCGATGGAGTCCACGTCGGGCTTTTGCGTCAGCTCCAGGAACTGCCGCGCGTAGGCGGACAGGGATTCGACGTAGCGCCGCTGGCCCTCGGCGTAGATGGTGTCGAACGCCAGGGAGGATTTCCCCGAGCCGCTCAGGCCCGTGACCACGACGAGGCTGTCCCGGGGCAAGCGCAGCTCGACGTTCTGAAGGTTGTGCTCGCGCGCGCCGCGGACGTGGATGACGCGGCTGCCGTCGCTCTCGGCCATGCGTGCTGAGTTCCGTTCTTGCGTTCCGGGTTTTTCGCGACCGTGACCGAATATGGCGTAGCCGGCTGTGGAAAGCGACCCCGTGGGCGTTTCTGCCCGGCGCCTGCCCGCGATGCGGACTCGCGTGGCGGCGGCCTGGGGGTTAGGCTCCCGCGCCACAACGCGATTCGACGTACGGGGCAGCGATGGCGGGGACGATCAACAAGGTGATCCTGGTGGGCAACCTTGGGCGCGATCCCGAGGTGCGCACCATGCAGAACGGCGGCAAGGTGGTGAACCTCGCCGTGGCCACCTCGGAGCAGTGGACGGACAAGCAGACCGGTGACCGGCGCGAGCGCACCGAGTGGCACCGCGTCGTGGTGTTCAACGAGCAGCTTGCGGGCGTGGCCGAGCGTTTCCTGCGCAAGGGCTCAAAGGTCTATGTCGAGGGGCAGCTCCAGACCCGGAAGTTTACGGATCAGAGCGGGCAGGAGCGCTACATGACCGAGGTCGTGCTCCAGCGTTTCCGCGGCGAGCTGCAGATGCTTGACACCCGCGCCAGCCAGGGCGGCGGGGCGCCCCAGGGCGGCGGCTATGGCGGTGGCGGCGGTCAGCCGCAGGGCGGGCCGCAGGGCGGCGGCGGTGTCGGCGGCATGGACCCGCGCCAGCCCGCACCCGGCCCGGGCGGCGGCGACGACATGGAAGACGATATCCCGTTCTAGCGAGGCCGTCCGCTGGGCCCGCAGTCACGTCGCGCCAGTGCCGCCAAAACGGAGCGAATCAGAGTCGGCTTCCTTTCCCGCCGTGGCGAGGTCAGGATAGGAAAGGGATCGTCTCACCCGCTTCCAAGGCTGATGCCGCGCGCGCCGTCCCCGCGCCGCGGTCCCTGCAGCCTTGCGCAGGCGTCGATGCCGAGGCGAGACAGGCAGTCATGGCCCGGCCGGGAACGGGGATGCACCGGCGATGACGACGGCAGGACAGGACGCCCTGGATGTCGCGGCCGTGACGATGGCGGCTGCACCGCCGCGTTGTGGCGCCGGCGCGGTGACGCCGGTCGGGCGCGACGGCGACCTCTCCGACCTGGACGATCTGTTCCGCCGGACATCCACGGTGGTCGTCACGGAATCCGCCGAGGCCGCCGGCCGCGGGGGCATGGGTCTGTCCGCCCTGGCGCGCGCCTATGCCGAGACGCGGCGTGCGCGCTGGCCCGCGCCGCCCGCCGTGATCTCATTGGCGCGGCCCGATCTGGTCGGACTGGACCTCGCCGCGGCCGGATTGCGGCTGGACATGGTCACCGAGGGGCCGCTCGCGCAGCGTGTCGAGGCGGTTCTGGCGGCGCTGCGGACGGATGCGGCGCGCCTTCTGATCCTGGACGACTGCCCGGACGCGCGCAGCTATCGCGCTGTCCGGCCGTCGGGCGGCCGCCCGGCGGTGCTCGTTACCGCGGGCGCGGCGCCCTGGGCGCCCGACGTGGGTGCTGCGGAACATCCCCTGGGCGGCCTTCATTTCCGGGACGCGGCTGCATTGGTGGCGAGCCGGCGGCCCGACCTGACGCCCGAGCAGCCCGAGGTGGCGCGGGTGGTGGCGGCGCTGGACGCGGTTCCGGCGGCGCTCGCGCTGGCCGCGCACACCCTCGCGGCCGATCGGGATGGGCAGCTTGGCGATCCCATCGCCTATCTCCGCGCCGTGCGCGCGGTTCCGGTGGACGATCTCCGCCTCGCCCTGGGCGGTGGCACGCGCGCGCCCGCCGGGCGGGAACGGGCGATCGTGCGCGCCCTCGGTGTCGCCGCGGGCGCCCTGCGCCCCACGCACGGCCCGGACATCGTCGCCCTGTTCCTGCTGCGTATCGCCGCCGCGTTCCAGCCCGGCCAGCCGTTTCCCGAACGTCTCCTGCGCCGGGCGGCGCAGGCGGGTGAGGATCCGCCGGACTCCGCGCAACTCGACAAGGCGCTTGGGCGGCTGCGTGCGCTGGGGCTGCTGCACGACGACGCCGACGGCCGCGGTCCCTATCTCGCGCGCCCCGTCGCCGCCTATGTCGCGGGCAACGATCCGGCGCGGATGCCGGCGGCGCGCCGCCTGGCCGAGGCAGCGGCCGCGCGCGCGGCGGCTGAAGCCCTGGCCGACGGGCGGGTCAACGATGTCCTGCCGTGGCAGGCACACCTGCATCACCTCGCGGAAATCGCCGAGATGGCGCGCAGCTCCGTCGCCGGCGTGCTCATGCGGCGTCTGGGCGAACAGATGCATGCGCTGGGCGCGCCCGATCTCGCCCGCGCCCTGGACGCTCGGGGCAACCGCCTGATCCGCGCCCAGCCGTCGGCCTGAACGCCGGTCCGCCACAGTGGGGGCGGGCAAGCCACGGACACGCCGGATGCGACATTTCGCTGGCCGGTGAGTCGCGTGGACGATATCGCGCGTCCCGTCTGCGCGCGCATCCTGCCGTTTCCCCGGCGCGGGCGGCAAATGTGGGGGCGATCGGATGTGTGCGGACGAAGCAGGTGCAGCGGATGCGGGCGCCCGGCGCCGGCGGCGCGGCGGCCGGGCCGGCGGGGCGGCTCGCCGGCCCGCGGTGGAACAGCCGCCGTTCCGGCAGTACCGGCTGAGCTATCCGCCGACGCCGGTGGTCTCCACGGACGAGTTGGAGTCCGTCCACGAGAGCGCCCTGCAGATTCTCGAAGAGATCGGCGTGGACATCCTGCACGACGAGGCGCGTGCGCTGCTGCGCGATGCCGGCGCCGACGTGGCCGCGAATGGCGGGCGTGTGCGGTTCGACCGCGGCCTCGTGGAATGGGCGATCCGGCAGGCGCCGTCCGAATTCACGCTGCACGCCCGCGACCCCGCCAAGAGTCTGCGCATCGCCGGCGAGACCACCGCGTTCAGCTCCGTCGCCTCGACGCCCAACTGCGCCTGCCTGGACCACGGCCGGCGCGCCGGGAACATGGCGGATTTCGAGACCTTTATCCGGCTGGGCCAGATGCTCACGGCCGTCCAGCTCTGGGGCGGCTATCCGACCGAGCCCGCCGACGTTCACCCTTCGATCCGGCATCTGGATGCCCTGCATGCCATTCTGACCCTGTCCGACAAGGCACTGCACGCGTATTCGCTTGGGGAGACGCGCAACCTGGACGCGCTGGAGATGGTCCGCCTCGCGCGCGGCATCGATGCCGCGACGCTGGACCGCGAGCCCTCGATCTACACGGTGATCAACGCCAGCTCGCCGCTCCGCCTGGACGGGCCGATGCTGGCGGGCGCGCTCGCCTTCGCCCGGCACAACCAGCCGGTGGTGCTCACGCCCTTCACCCTGGCGGGGGCGATGGCGCCGGTGACCATCGCGGGCGCGGTGGCGCAGCAGAACGCCGAGGCGCTGGCGGGCCTGGTGGTGACCCAGGTCGCTCGACCCGGCGCGCCCTTCGTCTACGGCGGCTTCACCTCGAATGTGGACATGAAGTCGGGGGCGCCGGCGTTCGGCACGCCGGAGTTCATGAAAGCCACCCTGCTGGGCGGGCAGCTCGCCCGGCGCTACGGGCTTCCCTACCGCGCGTCCAACGTCAACGCCGCCAACGCCCTGGACGCCCAGGCGGCCTACGAGTCCGTTTTTTCCCTCTGGGCCGCCGTGCAGGGCGGGGCGAACCTGCTCTTCCACGGCGCCGGCTGGATGGAGGGCGGGCTCTGTGCCAGTTTCGAAAAGATGGTGCTGGATGCCGACCTCCTGGGCATGGTGGGCGCGTTCCTGACGCCGTTGCAGACCGATGCCGACGGGCTGGCACTTTCGGCCGTGCGCGAGGTCGGCCCCGGCGGGCATTATTTCGGTACGGCGCACACCCGGGCGCGCTATAAGACGGCATTCTTCGGCCCGATGATCTCCGACTGGCGCAACAACGAGGCGTGGGCCGAGGCGGGCCGGCCCGAGGCGCTGAACCGGGCGCACGCAATCTACAAGGCGCTGATCGCCGGCTACGAGCAACCCCCCATGGATCCGGCGATCGCCGAGGCGCTTGCCGCCTTCGTCGCGCGGCGCAAGCGCGAGGGCGGTGCGCCGACCGACTTTTGAAGGCCGGTCGGCGCGGGCAAAAATCCGACGCAAACGGGCTTTCGCCTTGCCCCGGGCGATGCTCGGATACATGGATTGCCGCGGCCGTCGCGCATCCGGCGCAGGGGTCGCAGCCATATTCGGTCACGAGGAGACGAGGCGCGCATGAAGTCGCACGCACAGGTCGTCGTCATCGGGGGCGGCGTTGTCGGATGCAGCGTTTTGTACCATCTCGCCAAGTTCGGCTGGCAGGAGCCGGTGCTGATCGAGCGCTCGGAACTCACCTCCGGCTCCACCTGGCACGCCGCTGGCGGGATGCACACCCTCAACGGCGACACCAACGTCGCCCAGCTCCAGCAATACACCATCGACCTGTACCGTGAGATCGAGGAGGTCTCCGGGCAGTCCTGCGGCCTTCACGTCACCGGCGGGGTGATGCTCGCGGGCACCGACGAGCGCATGGACTTCCTGCGCCAGATGCGCGCCAAGGACCGTTACATGGGCCTGGAGAGCGAACTCATCTCGGTGGAGGAGGCGGCCGAGCTGTTCCCGCTCATGGACCCGGCGCACTTCAAGGGGGCGCTCTACGAGCAGACGGCCGGGCACGTCGATCCCTCGGGCGTGACCCACGCCTACGCCAAGGCCGCGCGCGAGAAGGGCGCGACCGTGTACCGCCACACCATGGTCAACGAACTCACCCAGGCGCCCGACGGCACCTGGCACGTCGTCACCGACAAGGGGACGATCCAGGCGGAGCACGTGGTCAACGCCGCCGGCCTCTGGGCGCGCGAGCTGGGTCGCATGGCGGGCCTGGAGCTGCCGGTTCAGGCGATGGAGCACATGTACCTGCTCACCGGCGATATGCCCGAGGTCGCCGCGTACAACGAGCGCACCGGTAAGGAGGTGATCCACGCCACCGATTTCGAGGGCGAGATCTACATGCGCCAGGAGCGCGGCGGGATGCTCATGGGCACCTACGAGCGGGCGGGCAAGCCCTGGCAGACCGAGAGCACGCCCTGGGACTTCGACACCGAGCTGCTGCCGCCCGACCTCGACCGTATCGCGCCATCGCTTGAGGTCGGCTTCGCTCACTTCCCCGCGTTCGAGCGCGCGGGCATCAAGCAGGTTATCAACGGCCCGTTCACCTTTTCCCCGGACGGCAATCCGCTCGTCGGACCCGTGCGCGGGCTGACCAACTACTGGTGCGCCTGCGCCGTCATGGCCGGGTTCAGCCAGGGCGGCGGCGTCGGCCTGGCGTTGGCGAACTGGATGACCCACGGCGACCCGGGCTTCGACGTGTGGGGCATGGACGTCGCCCGCTTCGGCGACTGGGCGCGGCCGCAGTACACCACCGCCAAGGTGCGCGAGAACTATTCCCGGCGGTTTTCCATCACCTATCCCAACGAGGAGCTGCCCGCGGGCCGGCCGCTGCGCACCACGCCCATTCACGACCGCCTGGCGGCGCGCAACGCCGTGTGGGGCGCGAGCTACGGCCTGGAGGTGGCGAACTACTTCGCCCCGGCCGGGGAAGAGCCCTTCGAGACGCCCACGTTCCGCCGTTCCAACGCCTTCGGCCCGGTGGGTGAGGAGTGCCGCGCCGTGCGCAACAGCGTCGGCCTCTTCGAGACTTCCCTGTTCGCCAAGTACGAGGTTTCCGGGCCGGAGGCGGCGGCCTGGCTGGACGGGTTGCTCGCCAACCGCATCCCCCGGGCGGGGCGCATGACCCTGGCGCCGATGCTCAAGCCCGATGGCGGGATCATGGGCGACTTTACCCTGGCGAACCTGGGCGGCGACCGGTTTCTCATCGTGGGCTCGGGCGCGGCCGAGGATTACCACATGCGCTGGTTCCTCCGGCACAAGCCGGCGGGCGTGACCGTCACCGCGCACGGCCAGCGGTGGACCGGGCTCGCGCTTGCCGGGCCGCAGGCGCGCGAGGTGCTGGCGCAGGTCACGCAAAGCGACGTGGGCGCCGAGGCGTTCCGTTTCCTGGACATCCGGCACATGGACGTCGGGATGGTGCCCGCATTGGTGGGCCGAATCAGCTTCACCGGCGAACTCGGCTACGAGATCTATTGCCGGCCCGACTTCCAGGCGGCGCTGTTCGACACGCTGATGGCCGCGGGCGAGCCCTACGGCATCCGGCTGTTCGGCGGGCGGGCGCTGAATTCGCTGCGCCTGGAGAAGAGCTTCGGCTCCTGGGCGAGTGAGTACCGGCCCATCTACGGCCCCGAAGCGGCGGGCATGCGTCCCTTCGTCAAGCTGGACAAGGGCGCGTTCGTGGGCCGCGACTGTGCCCGCGACGAGCGCACCAACGGGCCGCGTTACCGGCTCATCAGCTTGGCGGTCGACGCGACCGATGCCGACGCGAGCGGGGACGAGCCCATCTGGGACGGCGAGAACGTCGTGGGCTGGGTCACCTCGGGGGGCTACGGCCACACCGCGCAGCAGTCCATCGCGCTCGGCTATGTTCAGGCGGCAGTTGCGGACAGCGAGCGCACCGACGGATTCGGCGTGGAAATCCTGGGCGAACGGCGCCCGGCCCGGCGTCTGCTCGAACCCCTCGTCGATCCCGGCGGCGCCCGGATGCGCGGGTAGGGCGGATCTGCGGCCGCGCGACCGCAGATCCGCCGAATCCGCCCAACCCGCCGTATGGCGTTGCTGTGTCGGTTTCCTAGGTGGCTACCGGACCCACAGGTTTTGCAACGCCATAACTCACGCCGACCGGCACGGGTCGTGCTTCGCTTCGTTTAGCCCAACCTAAGACTCGTATATTGAGAGCGGCATTCAGTGGCGTGCATGCCCCTGGTTTGCCGTTCACTGTTGGTCGAGAAACCGGAAGCGCGATGAATTGCAACAAGAGCACGTTTGCTGGTGGCGTATGAGGCGCAACAGAACCTGCACCTATCTCTGGAAGTTGGGGTGCGACTTAAGCTTGACACCACCGGTTAGGCTTCCATAAAAATCGAAAGGTACTACGAAAGTAGGTGTAAGGCTTTAAACTAAATGGCATATGATAAGTATATATTCCTACCCTTCCGGTTCTTATTGTTCATGATTCCGGCGACGGTCATATTAGTGAGCCTGGCTGGGCCGTTGCTCAATGCATTTGTTGGATATCCTTCTGGGGAAATATTCTATAACCTACTTAAGCCAATTTGTCATCAGTATCCGACAGAAAGTT
>CAJXKW010000056.1 GCA_913055855.1 uncultured Limimonas sp.
CGGAATCCGCGCCGGCAAGGCCGACGGCCTGAGCTTCCGCCAGCACCTCCAGCCCGAGGAGGGCGCGGAATGAGCCGCGTGCGCATCGCCGGCACCGGAATCGCCGGCGCCTTCGCGGCCCTGCTCCTGTGGCTGGAGCCGGCCGCTGCGCAGACCTTCAACTTCGATCTTGGGGGCGAGAGCGGCTCCAACACCGCGCGCATCATTCAGCTGGTCGCGTTGCTGACGGTGCTGTCCCTGGCGCCGTCGATCCTGATCATGGTGACCTCGTTCACCCGGATCATCGTGGTGCTCTCGTTCGTCCGCACCGCCCTGGGCATCCAGCAGACGCCGCCCAACTCGGTGCTGATCAGCCTCGCGCTGTTCCTGACGGCCTTCGTGATGATGCCCACGATGCAGACCGTCTACGAAGAGGCGCTGGTGCCGCTGGTGCGCGAGAACATCTCGGAGATGACGGCCCTCGAGCGGGCCGCCGCGCCGGTGCGCGAGTTCATGCTCACCCACGTGCGCGAGCAGGATCTCAATCTGTTCATCCAGATGGCCGATGTCGGCCCCGTGGAGAACGCGGAAGACACGCCCATGCGCGCGCTCGTGCCCGCGTTCATGATCAGCGAATTGCGCCGCGCGTTCGAGATCGGGTTCCTGATCTTCCTGCCCTTCCTGGTCATCGACATGGTGGTCGCCTCGATCCTGATGTCCATGGGCATGATGATGCTCCCGCCGGTGATCATTTCGCTGCCGTTCAAGATCATCTTCTTCGTCCTGGTCGACGGCTGGTACCTGGTCGCGGGCAGCCTGGTGCAATCCTACGGCAACCCCGGCCCCATTGGCGGCGGCTAGGCACCGCCCGTCGGGCGCCACGCGGCCCTCGCCACGACGTAAACCATGCCGCGACACGCAATTCCGACACCAGGAAAGTGCAGCGTATCTTTTCTTGCGCGCTGCGCGTGCTTGTATCCGCGGCCGCATCCGGTCATCCTTCAAAAGACCTAGAACGAACGAGGGAGACCCTGATGATGCGATCGCTTCTTATTGCGTTCGGCCTCTTATTTTGCGCGCAAACCGTATTGGCCGGCCCGATCGAAAAATTGTCGTTCTACACAGAGGAATATCCGCCGTACAATATGACTCAAAACGGCGAGCTTACGGGGATCGCCGTGGATATGCTCACCGCGATCCTCGAGCGCGCCGACACGGAAACAACGGTCTCGGACGTAAAGGTGACGCCATGGGCCCGTGGCTACGCAACGGCCCAACGCGAGCCCAACACGGTGCTGTTTTCCACCACGCGGACTCCGCAGCGCGAGGACAAGTTCGACTGGGTGGGACCGATCGCAGCCACCAAGATCGGCGTCATCGGGAAGACAAGCGTGCCCGCGATCGACGGTGTGGGCGATCTCGCGGATGCGAAAACCGTGACCATTCGCGACGACGTCGCCGAACAGCTCCTGGTGAAGAAGGGGCTATCGAAGGACGCGATCCATTCGGTGGCCAGCCAGGAGTCCATCGTAAACCTGCTGACACGCGGGCGCGTGGACTACTGGGCGTATGAAACCAATGTCGCCCGATACATCCTGAAGCAGCACGACGTTGCGGCCGACACCTTTGAGACGAAGCACGTGCTTCAGGAGGCGAATCTGTACTACGCCTTCCACCCGGATACGGACCCCGACGCCATCGCTGCGTTCCGCAAGGCGTTCGAGGCGGTGAAGGGTTCGGATACCTACCAGGCGATCCTGGACCGCTATCTGAACTAAGGGCAAGATGCGGTCAGGTTGAGCCACCTGCTCGCTGAATCCTGCCCTATTTTCAAAGCATCGCGTGCGATTCAGCGATCCATTTGGATCGCATCGCACGCTAGGCACGGCCGGCCGGCTGGTCCCCTTGACACCGGGGACCAGCCGGCTGCCGAGGGCCGCGCGCTCAGTAGCGGTAGTGTTCGGATTTGAAGGGGCCGTCCTGGGGCACGCCCAGATAGCGGGCCTGTTCGGGGGTGAGGTCGGTGAGCTTGACGCCGATCTTCTCCAGGTGCAGCCGCGCGACCTGCTCGTCCAGGTGCTTGGGCAGGATGTAGACGTTCTTGCTGTACGCCGTCGCGTTGGTGAACAGCTCCTTCTGCGCCAGCACCTGGTTGGTGAAGCTCGCCGACATCACAAAGCTCGGGTGGCCCGTGGCGTTGCCCAGGTTCACCAGGCGCCCCTCCGAGAGCAGAAGGATCCGCTTGCCGTCCGGGAACTCGACCTCGTCCACCTGCGGCTTGATGTTGTCCCACTTGTAGTTGCGCAGACCCTCGACCTGGATCTCGTTGTCGAAGTGCCCGATGTTGCACACGATCGCGCGGTCCTTCATCGCGCGCATGTGCTCAACCGTGATCACGTCCGTGTTCCCGGTCGCCGTGCAGAAGATGTCGCCCTCCGGCGCCACCTCCTCCATGGTCGTCACCTCGTAGCCCTCCATCGCCGCCTGAAGGGCGCAGATCGGGTCGACCTCCGTGACCGCAACCCGGCACCCGGCGTTGCGCAGCGACTGCGCCGAGCCCTTGCCGACGTCGCCAAAGCCGCAAACCACGGCCTTCTTGCCCGCCATCATCGTGTCCGTCGCCCGGCGAAGGCCGTCCACAAGGCTCTCCCGGCAGCCGTAGATGTTGTCGAACTTCGACTTGGTCACGCTGTCGTTGACGTTGATCGCCGGCGCCAGAAGCTCGCCGCCGCGCGCCATCTGGTACAGCCGCGCAACACCCGTCGTCGTCTCCTCCGACAGGCCGTAGAACTCCTTGCGCAGCCGGTCCGGATAGCTCTCGTGCAACACCGCCGTCAGGTCGCCGCCGTCGTCCAGCGCCAGGTTCGCGCGCCAGCCGTCCGGGCCCTCGATGGTCCGGTGAATGGCCCACCAGTAGTCGTCCTCGGCCATGCCCTTCCAGGCAAAGACCGGAACCCCGCGCGCCGCAACGGCCGCCGCCGCGTGGTCCTGGGTGGAGAAAATGTTGCACGACGACCAGCGCACTTCCGCGCCCAGTGCGAGCAGCGTCTCGATCAGCACCGCCGTCTGGATCGTCATGTGCAGGCAGCCCGCAATCCGCGCGCCCTTGAGCGGCTGGCTCGCGCCGTACTTCTCGCGCAACGCCATCAGCCCCGGCATCTCCGTCTCGGCGATGGCAATCTCCTTGCGCCCCCAGTCGGCGAGCGAAATGTCCGCAACCTTGTAGTCCGTGAACTGCGTCATGCTCTCGTCTCTTTCCCTTTGCTGTCTCTCTCGCGCGCGGCGCACGCCAACCGGCGCAAGCGCCCGCGGGCCCGCCCGGGCAAACCCCGGCGGCGGCGTTACTCCGCCGCCATCCCGGGCGCCTCCGCGCGCAGCGCCGCCGCGCGGTCCGTCTTCTCCCAGGTGAAATCCCCGTCGGTCCGGCCGAAGTGCCCGTTCGCCGCCGTCTTGCGATAAATCGGCCGCTGCAGGTCCAGCATCCGGATGATCCCCTTCGGCCGAAGATCAAAATGCGCCCGGATCAGCTCGGCAATCCGGCTCTCCGGAATGCGCGCCGTCCCCATCGTGTTGACGTTGACCGAAACCGGCTGGGCAACCCCGATCGCATAGGCGAACTGAACCTCGCAGATGTCCGCAAGACCGGCCGCAACCACGTTCTTGGCCACATACCGCGCCGCATAGGCCGCCGAGCGGTCCACCTTCGTCGGGTCCTTGCCCGAAAACGCACCGCCGCCGTGGCGACCGACACCGCCATAGGTGTCCACGATGATCTTGCGCCCCGTGATGCCGCAGTCCCCGTGCGGCCCGCCGGTGACAAAACGCCCCGTCGGATTGATCAGAAACTTCGTCTCCTGCGTGATCATCTCCGTGGGAATCACCGGCTTGACGATCTCCTCGATGACGCCCTCCTTGAGCGTCTCGTAGGTCACATCCGGATGGTGCTGCGTCGAGAGCACAACCGTGTCGATCGCCTTGGGCTGCTCGTCCTCGTAACGCACCGAAACCTGGCTCTTGGCGTCCGGGCGCAGCCACGACAGCCCGCCGTTGCGCCGCACCGACTCCTGCTGGCGCGTCAACCGGTGCGCCAACTGGATCGGCATCGGCATCAGCTCGTCCGTCTCCCGGCAGGCGTAGCCGAACATCAAACCCTGGTCGCCCGCGCCCTGCTCGACGTCGAGCCCGTCGCCCTCGTTGACACCCTGCGCAATGTCCGGCGACTGCTTGTCCAGCGACAGCAAAACGGCCGCAGAATAGCCGTCAAAACCAAGCTTGCTGTCGTCATAACCAATGCTCGCTACCGTCTCCCGCGCAACCTGCGTGTAATCCACCTGCGCCGTCGTCGTGATCTCGCCAGCAAGCAAAATCAATCCCGTGTTCACAAGCGTCTCACACGCAACACGACCATGACGGTCCTGCGACAAAATCGCGTCCAGAACCGCATCCGATACCTGGTCCGCAATCTTGTCCGGGTGACCCGGACCAACCGACTCCGAGGTCAGAATGTAACTGTCGGACATAGCCCCGATCTCCTTTGTCCGTTCCCCCTTGTCGCGCCTCGACCCGCCCTGGCGTACCCGCCGTGTGCCGCAAAGCCCGACCGGCGCCGCACCCGTCGGGTGCCGCCGGTGGAGGTTCCATCGTTGCCCGCCCCGTCTTTGACCAACGAGGCATAATTATATAAACATAGCATTATATCATCGACAAGAGCGCAGCAGGACGGACGCGATCCATGGACGATCTCTTGCGCGGGCTGCGCGCGGCGGCCGAGCCCACGCGCCTGCGCATCCTGGCGCTGTGCGCGCGCGCCGAGCTGACCGTGAGCGATCTCACGCAGATCCTGGGACAGAGCCAGCCGCGTGTGTCCCGGCACCTGAAGAACCTCGTGGACGCCGGTCTGCTGGAGCGGTTCCGGGAAGGCCAGTGGGCGTTCTACCGTCTGGCCGAATCGGGCCCCACAGGGCCCCTTGCGCGTCAGGTGGTGGACCTCATCCCGGTCGACGAGGCGACCGTCCAGCAGGACGCCACGCGCCTGGAAGCGGTGAAGCAGGCGCGCGCCGAGGCCGCCGAGACCTATTTCCGCAAGAACGCCGCCCGGTGGGACCAGATCCGCCGGCTTTACGTCGACGACGCGGAGGTGGAGGCGGCGTTGCGCCGGCTCGTCCCCGCTGCGGCCGTGGGCGATCTCCTCGACATCGGCACCGGTACGGGGCGGGTGATCGAGGTGTTCGCCGACCGTTACGCACGCGCGCTGGGGATCGACCGGTCACACGAGATGCTGACGGTGGCCCGGCACCGGCTGGACCGCCCCGGGATGGGCAACTGGCAGGTGCGCCAGGCGGACATGTACGCGCTTCCGGTGGACGACGGGAGCTTCGACACGGTGACCCTGCACATGGTGCTGCACTACGCCGAGCACCCGCGCGACGTCCTCGCCGAAGCGGGACGTGCGCTGCGCCCGGGCGGGCGGCTCGTGGTGGTCGATTTCGCCCCGCACCAACACGAGGAACTGCGCAGCGAACACGCGCACCGCCGGCTGGGCTTCGCCGACGAGGAGATCGCCCGCTGGCTGCGCGCCGGCGGGCTGACGCCCGGCGTGAGCGAGCACTTGCCGGGCGAGCGCCTGACGGTCTGCCTGTGGTGCGCGCGCAAGCCGGCCCGGCCGGCCGCACACGCCCTAAGCGACGAGAAGCGAATAGACGAAGCCCAGGATCGCGAGCAGGGCTATGCCGCCTAGCGTGAGATAGACCAAGCCCACAAGGCCGGTAAGAACCCCGGTAAACAGCGTGATCAGCATATTGACCGGGGACCTGGCCGATTGTTTGTCGTACATCCGATCCCCCGTGTTGCGGTTTGCGGCGCGCGTTCCCCGGATATAGGGGCGATCCCGTTACAGTTTGACGAAAGCCGCCGCCCGAATCAGGGCGCGCCCGTCAGGGGCGCCGCCGCCAGGCCCGCCTGCTGGAGGATGAAGGCGTCGACCAGCGCGACCTCGTCGAGCCGGGCGAAGCGCCCCGCCTGCCCCGCGTGTCCGGCACCCATGTTCATGTGCAGGCACACCGGCCGGCCGCTCGTGGTGTTCGCGCGCACCCGCGCCACCCACTTCGCCGGCTCCCAGTAGGTCACGCGCGGGTCCGCGATGCCGCCGGTGGCCAGGATCGCCGGATAGGGCTGCGGGCGCACGTTGTCATAGGGGGAATACCCCGCCATGCGCCGGCACGCCTCCGGGTCTTCCAGGGGATTGCCCCACTCCGACCATTCCGGCGGGGTCAGGGGCAGATCCGCATCGCGCATGGTGTTCCACACGTCGACGAAAGGCACCTCGGCAACCACGGCGCGGAACAGATCGGGACGCATGTTGGCGATCGCCCCCATGAGCATGCCGCCCGCGCTGCGCCCGTTGGCGACGATCTCGCCCTTGCGCACCGCACCGTCCGCGACGAGCTGGTCCGCCGCCGCGATGAAGTCCAGAAACGTGTTGGTCTTCTTCGCCAGCTTGCCGTCCAGGTACCAGCCATAGCCCTTGTCCGTGCCGCCGCGCACGTGCGCCATGGCGTAGACCATGCCCCGGTCGACCAGGCTGAACCGGTGCGGCGAGAAGCTCGCCGGCAGGGCGAGGCCGTAGCTGCCGTAGCCGTAGAGCAGCATGGGCCGGCCCGGCTCGGGCGGGGCATCGCGACGGAACAGCAGGGTCACGGGCACTTCGGCACCGTCGTGGGCGGGCACGGTGATGCGGTGGACGATGTAGGCGTCGGGATCGTGGCCGCTGGGCACCTCCTGCGCCTTGCGCAGGGTGAAACGGCCGCTGACCGTATCGGCGTCGTAGGTGCGCTGGGGCTGCCGCGGCGAGCTGTAGGTGACGCGCAGGCTCCGGCTGTCGTAGGCGTAGCCTTGCGTGATGCCCAGCGCATAGGCCGCGTCGGCTTCGGGCGGCGGCAGGGTCCGTTCCGCATCCGTGTCGAAATCGCGCACCACAATGCGCGGCAGCGCGTCCGCGAGCTCCAGCCGGATCAGATGATGCCGGCGAAGGATCATGTCCTTGATCAGCACGCCGGGGCGGTGCGGGACGATCTCGGTCCAGGTTGCCGGGTCATGGGCGGATTCGAGGGGCGCGGCGACGATCTTGTAATCCTGCGCGCCGCCCTGGTTCGTCAGCAGGATCAACCGGCCGTCGTGCTCGGCAACATCGTAATCCAGGCCGGTCTCGCGCGCCTTGACGAGCACGGGCGTCGCGCCCGGATCATCGGCATCGACAAGGCGTGCCTCCGCCGTATCGGAGTGATCCGCGCCCGCGATGACGATGAAACGGCGGCTCTCGGTCTTGCTCACACCCAGATAGAATGCGGGATCGGGCTCCGCGTAGACCAGCGCGGCCGTGCTGCCGTCGCGGGCGATGCGATAGACCCGGTTGGGGCGATGGTGGTCGTCCAGGGCGGTATAGACGAGCTGCTGCCCGTCGTTGCTCCAGACGAAATCGCCCTGCGCGTCGGTCACGCCCAGATCGTGCTCGCCGCCGTCGCGCAGATCGCGGATGCGCAGCCGGTGATATTCCGAGCCGGTGAGGTCCACGCTATAGGCGAACAGGCGATGATCCGGGCTGTGCGCCGTCACCCCGACCTTGAAGAAGGGCTGCCCCTGCGCCGCGGCATTGGCGTCGAGCAGGACCTCCTCGTGGACGCCCTCGCTGCCGGCCGGGCAGCGGCAGTACAGCGGGTGCTGCTGGTCCTCGGCATAGCGCAGGTAATAGGCGTAGGGCCCGTCGGCGAGCGGGACCGTGGCGTCGCGCTCCTTGATGCGCCCGCGCAGCTCGCTTTTCAGGCGGTCGCGCAGGCCCTGCACGGGGGCGAGCACGCCGTCGGTGTAGGCGTTCTCCGCCTCCAGGTGCGCCCGGATGGCCGCGTCCAGCTTGGCCGGATCCTTCAGGGCTTCCTGCCAGTTGGCCGTGCGCAGCCAGGCATAGGGATCCGGCATGCGGCAGCCGTGGGCCTCGTGAACGGTATCCTCGCTCGCCGGCTTGGGCGCGTCGGCCATGGTCTCTCCCCTTGCTGTTGTGGTGGCCGCCGCGGCGCGTGGCACGGGTTAGATTCGCCCGCCCAGGCGCTTCATGCTCGCCCTGGCGACGAGGTAAAGGCCCACGCCGGCGAGGACCACCACGCCCACGATGGCCAGGACCTTGATCAATTCCCAGGCGAGCAGGACGGGCCAGAACGCCATGGCGACATAGACGAACGCGCCGCTCCAGTCGACCGAACCGTACGCAATGAGGTGGAAGGCGAGGCCCGTCGCCGCATAGAAGGCCAGAATCACCAGCCCACCGAAGATGCGCATTGCCGCCATGGATCGATCCCGTATCCGATGGTGATGTACCATGGGGAATCTAGGACACGTTTGCGCGGCATGCGAGATCACGGCCGCGCGCCGGCCCGGCGCGCAGTGCCCGCACGGCTGTCGCAGCGGGTCGGTTGACCCCGCACCGCCCCACGCCTATTCTCCGCCAAAATCGGACGGCCTCGCCAAACGCGCCGGCCGACCGGCTCGTGGGCCCGTAGCTCAGTTGGCAGAGCACCTGACTTTTAATCAGGTTGTCCCAGGTTCGAATCCTGGCGGGCTCACCATCTAACCCACTGGCAGACCCGAATTTTTCGCCGCTGCGCTCTCTCGGCCTCTGTGGCGTTCGGCGCTGTTCTGGCACATTTCTAGCACGACGACCCAGACCGGCCGATCGCCGCGTGCCGTTTGACAGCCCTGGGATCGCCCGCTACCCGGATGGACGGCGCGTTGGGGCGTCCTATCTCACGGGTTTCACCGGCGTACCGGGTCGGCGGTGACTCCTGCTCCGCCCGACTCTTCCGGGGCACCGTGCCGAGGGGCTGCAATGTCGCACGACGACCTCAGTGCCGATCGGGTGATCGCCCTGCTGGGCCTGGAGCGCCATCCCGAGGGCGGTGCGTTCCGGGAGACGTTCAAGGACCCCCATACCGATACGGCCGGGCGCGCCCACGTCACGGCGATCTATTACCTGCTGCAGGCGGGCGAGCGCTCGCACTGGCATCGCGTGGACGCCAGCGAGGTCTGGCACCACTACGCGGGGGCGCCCCTCACGCTGGCCATCAGCCGCGATGGTCGCGCCGTCGAACGGGTCACCCTGGGCGCCGATCTGGAATCCGGCGAGCGGCCCCAGGCGGTGGTGCCCGCCGGCGCGTGGCAATCCGCGTCAAGCAACGGCGCCTGGACGCTGGCCGGCTGCACGGTGGCGCCCGGCTTCACCTTCGACGGCTTCGCCCTTGCGCCGACCGGCTGGACACCCGGCAACGGACCACCCCAGACGGGAGACTGACATGGCCGGCGCCCTTTGGGTCCTTGCCATCTTTTCGCTGATGATCGGGCTCGCGTTTCCCGTGCTCCTGGCGGGCGCGGCGTTTTTCGGTGCCCTCGCCCTGATCGTGACCGTGCTGCAAATGCTGGGCATTTTCGCGCCGAAGGCGGCGAGCCGGACGTGTCCGCACTGCAGCGAAGCGACGGCGCCGGAAAACCGCGTTTGCCCGAACTGCGGGCGCGAAATGGACACGTGACGCGCCGCACCCCGTGTCTTCGATTCCCGACGGACGAACCCGATCGCGCACGGCACGACCCGCCGCGCAGACCGGGTCCGGCCGCGCACCCCGGTCGTAAGGGCGCGCGCGGCCGGCCGTCCCCGGATCACTCCGCCGGCGCGGTCGGCTTGGCCGGCTCGGGTGCGGGCAGGCTTGCGTAGACACCCAGGGCGAACAAAGCGAGGCAGAGACTCGCCAGCGCGTGCGCGCCGAAGACCAGGGCCACGACGATGGCGGCGATGCCTGCGGGCAGCGTCAGCATGCCCAGCAGGAAACTGAAGTGTGCGGCGCTCATGAGCGTAGGTCTCCTCCCTGTTGAATCCGCGTTTGTGCGTGCGGTGGTTGCGTTGCTGCCGCCGACGGCCGGCCGGCGCGGCGTGCAGCCGCAGCCGACCCTGGCAAACCGCCGGCGTCGTCTTCAAACCTCCGATGCGGCCCCGGCGGCGCGCCGGTCAAACCCGGCGAAAGCCCCCGCCTCGGTGGTCCGCTCGCCGGCCTCCCCCTCGCGCGGGCTGCGCGCGCCGTGGACGCCCTCGGCATTGCCGCGCTTAAGGTAGGTCAGAAGCTTGGGTTCCGCGTCCGCGCGATCCCCGCTCCAGCCGCCGAGGCCGTTGGTCAGCACGTCGCGGGCCTCGATGTACTCGGCCAGCGCGCTCACGTCCCGATCCACGGTATCGCGCTGCATCCCGATCAGGCGGAGCTGCCGGTCGGACAGCTCGTGCAGCGCGTCGGCGATGGTGTCCAGATCGCGCTCGCGCCGCCATTCCCGGTAGCTCTTGGAAACGGCTTGGCGTGCCGCGGGCCAGAGCGCGCCCACGCCGTCCCGGCGCGCCACATGGGCCCAGTCGATCTCGATGACGTTGGTAAAGAGGCTCACGAACATGGCAACATCTCCGGTTGTGCCGAACAGGCGAAAGCGGTTGGTCGTCCCGTCCTTCCCACCGCGCCCTCACACGGCGAGTACGCTCACCACCTCGTCGAGCTGCAGGATCGCACGCTTCATGTAGAAGCCCTGGAGCAGCAGGTGGTTGGCGAAGATGCTGTCGTCGCCGACGCCGTTGACGACGACCAGGGGATGCACCCCCGCGGCTGCGCGCAGGCTTTCCAGCATCTGGTCCCACACGGGCGTGGCGCCGCGCTGGGCGATCAGGTCGGCGAAGTCCTGCCCCAGCCCCTGGAGGATGAGGTAGTAGGCGTAGAGCATGCCCTTGTTCTGGTAGAACGCGTCGTCCGCCGTCCGGCTGAAGATCCACCAGCCCTTGGTGCTGACCTGCTCCTGCAGCTCTGCGGTCTCCGAGCCGATATCGGCGGAGATGCGCGAAAGCGTCGAGGCGAAGGCGTCCGCGCGCCGCTCGAACACGGCCTCGTCCGCGGCGAGCCGGCTGTTGTAGGCCAACAGGGCGCGCAAGCCGGCGCGGTACTGGTCCTCGCTCGCCACGGCCGGAAGCCAGGACTGCTCGAAGTTGAACACCCAGATATCACCGGGGTACTGCAGGAAGCCGGTGGCACGCTCCAGGTCGGGGTCCATGCTCGAGGATCCGCGCCGCCGCGCGAGCTGGTCCAGCATCTCGAAGGAGAACCGGCCCACGGCGCGCGCGATTCCCATCTGGTAGTTGGGCGTGTTGTCCAGGAACGCGTTGGGGGCGAGCCAGGGATCGTTGGCGATCCAGGGGTTCTCGGTAACCTCCCGGTGCATGAGCCCCGCAGCCATGTTGACCGCCTGGCTGCCGCCGGGAATGGCGACGGCCGGGGTGAACGCGGGATTATCGTCGACGCGGTGATAGGACAACCCCAACGGGCCGTAATACAGGGCCACCGCGAGCGCCAGGACGATGGGCCCGCGCCGGATCAGGGTACGCAGCCGGCGCCGCCCGATCAGGCGCACCAGCGACAGCCGGCGGCGGCCGGATCGGGCCGGGGCGGGCCGGTTTTCGGGGCGCGGACTGGGCGTCCGGGGTTCGACGACAACGGGCTGGGACACGCCACTGCCTCCATGCGTGCTGGTGAGCCGGCGCCGCGGGCGGCGACCGGCGGCGAAACCGGGAGGCGCCGCCGGCCGCGGCGGTCTTCGCACGGCCGGGAGCGCGTATTCGTCGGAACAAACGCGCTACAGCCCGTCTTCATCCCGGCCGCATGTCGATTTGCGCAATATCCGGGCTATCCGAAAGAAACGCCGGCGGCACGGGATGGCGGTGCCGGATCGTGCGTATGTGCTTTCAGTGATGGAGGCAGCGCATGACTCTGGAGACGGATCTCGCCGAACGCCTGCACGACCACGTCGCCGGCCTGCGCCGGTACGCGCTGGTGCTCACCCGCAACCGCGACCTCGCCGAGGACCTCGTGCAGGAGTGCCTGACCAAGGCCATTGCGGCCGCCGATACCTGGAAGCCGGGGACCGATCTGCGCGTCTGGCTTTTCCGCATCCTGCACAACACGCACGTCAGCGAACAGCGCAAGCGCCACGTGCGCCGGACCGCCGCGCTCACTCCGGCCGACGAGGCAGTGGAGTCCGATCCCACGGCGCGCGTGGAACTGCAGCAGGTTCTCGATGCCCTCGACCAACTCCCCGAGGCACAGCGGCGTCCGATCGTGATGGTCGCCGTGGAAGGGATGAGCTACGCCGAAGCCGCCAAGGCGCTGGATGTGCCGCTGGGCACCTTCTATTCGCGGCTGGGTCGCGGGCGTGAAGCGCTGCGCCGAATCATGGACGGAACCGAACGACCGCGGCTGCGCCTCGTCGTGTAAATCGCCACGAGGGCACGGAACACGCCGCCACGCTGGAAAAGTACGCACACAAACGGGACAACGCCGATGACCGCCCGGCCCGAAGATCCAGACGATTTTACCCCGGACCTGCACGCCTATCTCGACGGCGAACTCGGCCCCGATGCGGCCGCGGCCGTGGAAGCGCGGCTTGCCGAAGATCCCGAGGCCGCCGCGCGCTTCGACGCCTACGCGCAGCACAAGGCCCTGCTGGCGGAGAGCGTCAACGATCTACCCCCCGCCGCGACCTCGCCGGACACCGCGCGGCTGGAAGGCGAATTGGCGCGTACGCTGGCCCGGCGCGAGTCGGCCCCGGCACGGTCGCACCCCTTCGCCATGGCACCCTGGCCGGCAAACCTGGCAGCCGCAGCAGCGCTGATGGCCGTGGGCTGGTTCGGTCACGCCGCCACGGGCAAGCCGGACCGGAACGTACCCGCGTACGTCTCCGAGGCCGTGGGCGCGCATCGCGTCTTCGCCGAAGATTTCATCCGCCCGGCCGAATTCGACGCGGGAAGCACCCGCGACGTCGCCGCCTGGCTGTCGACCAAGCTGGGCCACGCCGTGCGCATTCCGCGCCTGGACGGCATGGGCATGGCGTTGGTGGGCACGCGCATTCACGGCACCAAGGAAGGGCCCATCGTTCAAGCAATCTACGAGAACAAGGCGGGCGACCGCCTTTCCCTGACCATGGCCCGGCACCCCGATGCCGCGCCGGCAATCGTGTTCAAGAGCCGCAACGTCGCCGACACGCGCGTGGGCTACTGGAGCCAGGGGCCGCTGGACTACGCGGTGGTCACCGACGAGCCGCAGGAGGCCATCCGCGCCATCGCAAGCGAACTCCAGATCGCCGGAAAATCCCGTCCCGGCGCGGGATGATATGGCGCCGGCGGACGTTTGTCTGGATACGCAACGCCATTACGGAGGCTTTTTCGCATGTCCACCCCGTCCACCGCCATCCGGTCCAAGCTACCCGGCTGGACCGGGCTCGCCGCGGCCGCCCTGCTCCTGCTCAGCCCGTTCCTCTTGGGCTTCGCCGGCGCAGCCGTGCTCAGTGCCTTCGTGCTGGGTGTCCTCGCCGTCGGCGTGAAACTCAAGCCCATGATCCGGGCGGGTGCGCGCGACCGCTGGCTCGTCGCGGCCACGGGCGCGCTGATCGTGATCGCGCCCTGGCTGATGGGCTTCGCCGACGCCGCCCTCGCAACCTGGACGCACGTGCTCCTCGGTCTCGCGATCGTGGTCACGGCGAACCGGTCGGTGCCGCTTCGCCTGCCCGACCGCACCGGCGGCGACACCCCCGGCACACCCGGTGGTCCGGCCGAAGCCTCCTGATTGCCTGTTGCCGGCCTGTCCCTGGCCGGCGTTCCCCGCCCGCTTTCCCCCAGCGTGTGATCGTCGGGGGCGCCGGCAACCTGGAGCCGCTCCAACGGGGCGGCTCCTTTTTCTCTGCCCCTCGATCCGCCCCGAACGCGTGCGCCGGATGAACCGCCGATCGCGCGCGTATGTCGGGTGCGGCGCCTTCCGCCGCCGTCGGCCACCTTCGGAAGATCCCGATGCAGCTTCGCCCGCCCCAGCTTCGCACCGCCACCGAGCGCCCGGCGCTTCGCCTCGACGCGCCGGTTGCGACGCAGTCCGCCTTGCCCGAAGTGGTCGCGCCGCCGCGCAGCCCAGCGGCGGTTCCGCGACGCGTACGCCTGCGTGCGGGGCTGCGCACGGCCGCGGCACTGAGCGCCCTGTGGTGGTGCCTGCTGCCGTCCAGCACCGGATCCTGGCTGGTCGGCGCGCCGGCGGTGCTCATGGGGGCGGCCCTGGCCGCCGGGCTGGCGCGGGACGCGGCGCGCCGGATCTCGCCCCTGGGCGCGCTGCGCTTCACCACCCTGTTCGCCGTCGAGACCCTGGCGGGCGCGACCGACGTCGCCCGCCGCGCACTTGACCCGCGCCTACCGGTGGCGCCGGGCTTCCACGAGGTCGCGCTGGACCTGCCCGAGGGGGCGCCGCGGGTGCTCTTCGCCAACACCGTCACGCTGCTGCCCGGAACGCTCAGCGCGGCGATCCGCGGCGACCGCCTGCTGATCCACAGCATCGACGCCGGCGCCGACCTGGAGGCCGCCCTCAACCGGCTGCGCAAGGCGGTGCGCCGGCTGTATCGCCTCGCCGAACCCGCCGGGACCCCACACCCATGACACTGCTTCTTCTCGCGGTGCAGACGGGCCTGCTGCTCGCGCTGCTTGCCGGGCTGGTGCGCGTGCTGCGCGGCCCGAGCGAGGCCGACCGCATGCTGGCCGCCCAGCTCCTGGGGACCACCGCCGTCGCCCTGTTGATGCTGTTCTCGCTCACGATGGACATGCCGCGCCTGCTCGACGTGGCCCTGGTGGTCGCGATCCTGGCCGCGGTCGCCGTGGTGAGCTTCGTCGCCACCGGCGGGGATCGCGACCATGACCTTCTTTGACATCCTCGGCGGCGCCCTCCTGGTGCTCGGCCTCGGCTTCTTCGTCGCCGGCACCGTGGGCATGCTGCGTTTCCCGGACGCGTTCTGCCGGCTGCACGCGCTCACCAAGGCGGACAACCTGGGCCTGGCGCTGACCGCGCTGGGCACGGCCGTGCTGGCGGGGACCTGGAGCGCCGCCGTCAAGCTGGCGCTGATCTGGGGTCTGGTGGCGTTGGCGAGCGCGACCAGCGGGCACCTCATCGCCGGGCATGCCCTGCGCGCGACCGACCGGCGGGACCGGCCATGAACGCGGCCTGGCTGGCGTTCGACGCATTGCTGCTGGCCGGCATCCTGGGCGTGGCCTGGGCGGCGATGGCACCCGGCGACGCCTTCCGCGCCATCGTGATGTTCATGGTGATGGGCCTGCTGGTGGCGCTCGCGTGGGTGCGCCTGCGCGCGCCCGATGTCGCGCTTGCGGAGGCGGCCGTGGGCTCGGGCGTGACCGGCGCCCTGTTCCTGCGTACCTGGCACGCCCTGCCGCGCGAGGCCGGCCGCGCAAGCGAAGCCACAGCGGCGCGACCGGCAGCACCCCGCCGGTTGCGCCTCGCCGCCTTCGGCCTGGCCGCGACCCTGACCGGCCTGCTGGTGGCGGCCCTGGCGAGTCTCGACGGCACCGCCCCCGGCCTGGGCGACGCGGTCGCGGCACGGCTGGCGCAAAGCGGGGTCAGCAACCCGGTCACGGCGGTGCTGCTCAACTTCCGCGCCTACGACACCTTGCTGGAGGTGGTGGTGCTGCTCGCCGCCGTGGTCGTGGTGTGGTCGCTGGACGCGCGCCCGGCGCCCCGGCCCGTGCCAGCGCGCGGGCCCATCTTCCTGGGCTTCGCCCGGCTCGCGCTGCCCGTGACCGTGCTCGCCGCGGGGTATCTGCTCTGGCTGGGCGCGTTCGCCCCGGGCGGGGCGTTCCAGGCGGGTGCGCTCCTGGCGGCGGTGGGGATCGTGCTGCTCCTGGGCGGTCTGTACCGGCCCGGTTCGGGCGACCGCCGCCGGGCGCGGCTGGCGTTCGGCCTCGGGCTCGCCGGGTTCGCCGGCGCGGGCGCGCTCACCCTGGGCCTGGAAGGCGCGATGCTGCGCTATCCGCCGGCGGCGGCGAAGACCTGGATCCTGGCCATCGAGGCCGTGCTCACCCTGTCCATCGCGGCGACCCTGGCCGGGCTGTTCCTGGGCGAACGGTCCGCGCCGGCGCGGACCGGCGGGGAACGGCCATGACCACGGCCACGGCCCTTCTGTACGGTCTGGGCGGCGCGCTGCTCGCGGGCATGGCGCTCTACCGGCTGGTTACGGCCGCCGACTGGCTGCGCCGGATCGTGGCGGTGAACGTCCTGGCGGTGGGCGTGGCCTCGATCCTGATCGCCACCGCCTACCGCGGCCCGGCCGCGCCGGCCGATCCCGTGCCGCACGCCTTCGTCCTCACCGGGATCGTCGTGCTGGTCAGTACCAGCGCGGTCGCGCTGGCGCTGATCCGCCTGCTTCATGCACGGGACGAGAACCATCATGATTCCCGCTGATCCCGCCCTCGCGCAGTGGCCCGCGGCCCTGGTTCTGGGGCCGGTGCTCGCCGCCGTGGCCGCGTTCATCTGGCCGCGCGCAGGCGCCGTCGTCGGCCTGGGCGCGAGCGCCGCCACGCTCGCCGGCGCGCTGGCGCTCGCGCTGCAGATCCACGACAGCGGGCCGATCCGCACCGTGCCGGGCGGCTGGGACGCGCCGCTGGGCATCGCCATGTACGCCGACGGCCTCGCCGCCCTGCTGCTCGTCATGACGGCGGGTGTGGGCACGGCCGTCGCCCTGGCGACCGCCGGGGCCGGGCCGCGCCAGGGGACGTTCTTCTGGCCGCTGTGGTTGCTCCTGCTGGGCGGCCTGAACGGTCTTTATCTCGCCGCGGACGCATTCAATCTGTACATCACGCTGGAGATCGTGGGCCTCGCCGCAGTCGGCCTGACCGCGCTCTCGGGCACGCCGGAATCCGTACGCGCAGCGCTGACGTACCTGCTCGCCGGCCTGATGGGGAGCCTCCTGTTCCTGCTGGGCGTGGCACTGCTCTACAGCGCGCACGGGCGCGTCGACTTCGCCGGACTCGCCACGGCCACGGCGGCCGGCCCGGCGGTGTCGGCGGCGCTGGTGGCGATGCTGGTGGGACTCGCGCTCAAGACGGCGATCGTGCCGCTGCACGTCTGGCTGCCCGCGGCCCACGCGAACGCCACCCCACCCGCGAGCGCGCTGCTCTCCGCGCTGGTGATCAAGGGCTCGCTCTACGCCGCCATGCGGCTTTGGCTCGCCGTGTTCGACCCGGCCGCGGCGCTGGGCACGCTCATGGGACTTCTCGGCGCGGGTGCGATCGTCTGGGGCTCGGTGCAGGCGCTGCGCGCGCCCCGGCTGAAACTGGTCGTGGCGTACTCGACGCTGGCGCAGGTCGGGCTGATCCTTCTCGCCTTCGCCGTCGCCGGCGACGACGCCGCAGCGGTGGCGTGGCGGGGCGCGGTCTACCTGATGCTCGCGCACGCCGTGGCGAAGGCGGCGATGTTCCTCGCCGTGGGCCGGATCGTCGCGGCGGTGGGCCACGACGACCTGGACCGGCTCGCCGAGGCGCGCGTGCGCCCCGGGCCGGCGCAGTTCGCCTTCGCCCTGGCGGCAGTGAGCCTGATCGGCCTGCCGCCCAGCGGCGGCTTCGTGGGCAAGTGGCTGCTTCTGGAGGGCAGCATCGCTGCCGGCACCTGGCCCTGGGCCGCCGTCATCGCCGCCGCGACTCTGCTCTCCGCGGCGTACATGACGCGCGTTCTCGCGCAGTTCTTCCGCACCGACGGCGTGCCGGGCGGCGAGATCGTCCGCCCGGGCTGGACCCGCGCCGACGCGGTGCCGCTCGCCCTGGCCCTCGCCGCCCTCGGGCTCGGCATTGCCGCGGCCGGTCCGCTGGCGCTGCTCGCGCCCGTTCCCGCATCCGGAGTCACACCGTGATCCAGATCGACATCCTGCCGCTTGCGATCCTGATGACCTCGATGGGGATCGCGCCGGTGTTGTTCGCCATCCCGGATGCGCGCTCGCGCCTGCGCACGACCATCAACCTGGCCAGCGCCTCGGCGAAGCTGGCGCTCGTAATCTGGCTGAGCATCCGCGTCGCCGACGGCGCGGTCCACGCGGCGCGGCTGCCGGTGATGCCGGGGCTCGACCTGGTGCTCCAGGCGGACGCGCTGTCGGTGCTGTTCGCCGCGCTCTCGGCGACGCTGTGGCTGCTCACCACGATCTACGCCGTGGGCTACCTCGAAAAGGAGCCCAACCGGAACCGCTTCTTCGGCTTCTTCAGCCTGTGCGTGGGCGCCACCGCGGGTCTCGCCATGGCGGGCAACCTGTTCACCTTCCTGCTGTTCTACGAGGTGCTCACGCTCGCCACCTACCCGCTGGTGGTCCACCGGGGCACGGCAGCGGCGCTCCGCGCGGGCCGGCTGTACCTCGCCTACACCCTGGGCGGCGGGATGCTGGTCATGCTGGGCACGGTGTGGCTCTGGGTGCTCGCGGGCACCACCGATTTCGTCCCGCGCGGCGTTCTGGGCGGCCTGGCCGAAAGCCATCCGGGCGAACTGCGCCTGATCTTCGTCCTCCTGATCGCCGGGCTGGGCGTGAAGGCGGCGCTGGTGCCGCTGCACGCGTGGCTGCCCGCGGCCATGGTCGCGCCCGCGCCGGTGAGCGCGCTGTTGCATGCGGTGGCCGTGGTCAAGGCGGGCGCGTTCGGCATCGTGCGCGTGGTCTATGACGTCTACGGCATCGACACGGCGGCCGACCTCGGCGTCACCGGCCCGCTGGCGGCGGCGGCGTGCGTGACCATCGTCTACGGCTCGCTGTGTGCCCTGGCCCAGGACGACCTCAAGCGCCGGCTGGCGTACTCCACGGTCAGCCAGGTCGCCTACATCACGCTGGGCGTGGCGCTGGCGGGGCCGGTCGCGGCCGTGGGCGGGCTGGCGCACCTGATCCACCAGGGGCTGATCAAGATCACCATGTTCCTGTGCGCCGGCAACCTGGCCGAGGCGCGCGGGATCAAGGCGGTGAGCGAGATGGCCGGCATCGGCCGGACCATGCCCGCGACCATGCTCGCCTTCAGCCTGGCCGCGCTGGCCATGATCGGGCTGCCGCCGCTGGCCGGGTTCGTCTCCAAGTGGCACCTCGCGGCGGGCGGCATCGCCACCGATCAGGCCTGGGTGGTCGCGGTGCTGCTGGGCAGCAGCCTGCTCAACGCGGCGTACTTCCTGCCCATCCTGCACACCGCCTGGTTCCGCGAACCCGCGGGGGCGCCCGCCGCCGCCAAACGCCCCATCGGTTGGATGCTCGGCGTCCCGCCGGCGGTGACGGCGGCGCTCGTGCTCGCGGCCGGCCTGCTCGCCAACGCGCCGTTCAGCCCATTGGGCTGGACCCGCTTCATCATTTCCCTGGAATATTCCTGACGGAGCCGCACCCGCGATGCCCGAGGCCCTTCTGGTCGCCGTTCCCATCCTTCCGCTGGTCCTGGCCGCAGCGCTCGCGCTGCCGTGGTTGCGCGGGATTGCGGCCGCGGCCGTGCCGCTGGCGGCCCTGCCCGCGGTGGCGGCGGCGCTCACGGTGCCCGTGCCGGTGGCGTACGCCGAGCCGTGGCTGCTGCTGGGCGCCCACGCCGGGCTCACGGAAACCGGCCGGGTGTTCCTGCTTTTCACCGGCGTCCTCTGGTTGCTCGCGGGCTTCGCCGCGAGCGCGGGGACGCCCGCGGATCCCGGCCGCACCGGCTTCCTCGCCTGCTTCCTGCTCGCCATGAGCGGGAACCTGGGGCTGCTGGTGGCGCTCGACGTGTTCAGCTTCTACGCCTTCTTCGCCGTGATGAGCTTCGCGTCCTACGGCCTTGTGATCCACGGCCGGACGCAAGCCAACATTTTCGCCGCACGCGTCTACATTGCGTTCGTGGTCGCGGGGGAGCTGGCGCTCTTCGCCGGTCTCGCCCTGGCGGCGCAGACCGCGGAGACCACGCTGCTCGCCGAGCTGCGCACGGCGGAGCTGTCCACGGCCGCGCTGGTGCTGCTGATTCTGGGCCTCGGGGTGAAGCTGGGCGCGGCGCCGCTGCACCTGTGGCTGCCGCTGGCGCACACGGCCGCGCCGGCGCCGGCGAGCGCGGTGCTCAGCGGCGCCATGATCAAGGCGGGGCTGTTCGGCATGCTGGCGGTGCTGCCCCTGGGCCTGCGCGCGCTTCCCGAATTCGGCATGGCGCTGATCTGCGCCGGCATGCTGTCCGTGGCGCTGGCTGCCGTGATCGGGGTGACCCAGCGCAACCCCAAGACGGTGCTCGCCTATTCCAGCGTGGGCCAGATGGGTGTCGTCGCCGCCGCGATCGGCGCGGGCCTGCTGGTACCCGAGGCCTGGCCCCTTTTGGGCCCGGCCCTGGTGCTCCTGGCGGCGCACCATGCCCTGGCGAAGGGCGCCCTGTTCCTCGGCGTGGGCGCGTTCGCCGCGGCGCCGCGGGGCCGCCGGCGCAGCCTGGTCGCGCTGGCGCTGGCGGTCCCGGCGCTGGCGCTCGCCGGTGCGCCCTGGACGAGCGGGTCGGCGGCCAAGGCGGCGCTGGCGGACGGGCTCGCCTTGGTACCCACCGGCTGGGGCACGGCACTGGGCGGCGCGCTGATCCTGGGCAGCCTCGCCACCACCCTGCTGATGCTGCGCTTCGCCTGGGTCCTCCCGGCGTACGCCCCGAACGCCGCGCCGGCCGGCGCCGCAGCCCGGCGCACGCTGCCCGCGCTTGCGGCGACCGCGCTGTCCGCCGGACTCCTCGCGGTCTGGCCGTTCGCGCTCCCGGCGGTGCCGGCCATCGACCCGGTAAAGGCCGCGCTGCCCGTTCTCGGCGGGCTGGCGCTCGGGGCGGGCGTCGCGGGCGCGCTCCGGCTCGGCCGGATCCGGATCGGGGAAATCCCGGCAGCGGAGGGGCTGGCGCTGGTCTCGCGGGACACCGACACCCAGGCCACCCGCATGCCCCTCGCCATCCGCGGACCGCGGTGGCGGCCGCAACGGCCCCGGCCGGTATGGCCGCGCCTGCCCGCGGACCCCTGGCCCCTGGGCGGCGCTGCGGCCCTCGCCCTGCTCCTGGCGATGGCGCTGATCGAGACGGCCCGGTACCTGCCGTAAGCCCGGGCCGGCTGCGGCGACGCATCGCCTTTCGCGCCCGCTGCCGTTCGCGCGAAGTTCCGTGCCCGTTTCCGCAGTGAAAGGACGGTGCATATGCCCGTCGTGTCGGACGTGTTCTTCTGGGCGCTGGTGGCGACGGCCTGCCTCTATGCGGGTGTCGCCGTCTTCACCTCGCGCCGGCGCTTCGCCCGCGGCACCTACATCGCCACGGGCATAGCGGCCAGCCTGGGCTACGCCGGACCCCGGCTGGCCATCCCCTTCCTGCCCCAACCGGGCCTGGGTCTACCCGCCTGGCTCGCCCTCCCCGTCGGCGGCACCCTGACCCTCCTTGGCATCGCCGTCATGCTGCGGGCGATCCAGCGACTGCGCGCCGGCAGCACACCGCCTGCCGCCGGTGCCGACGAGACGTCACCAGTCATCCGGGACGGGCTCTACGGCTTGGTGCGTCATCCCATGTATCTGGGCGACGTGATCTGGCCACTGGGCTTGGCGATCGCGGCGGACGCGGTCTACGCCCTGGCGCTGGTGCCGCTGTGGTGGGGGCTGCGCGAGGGCCTGGCGGTGCTCGAGGAAGAGCGCCTGACGGACAAGTTCGGCGCGGCCTACACGGATTACAGCGCCGCCGTCAGCGCACGCATCCTGCCGAACCCGAAGGATCTGCTCGGCCGCTGACGCGCGGTCAATCTCAACTCTGCGCCTTGCTCGCGCGCACGGCGACCTCGTTGCGCCGGAAGAACGGCAGCGTCCAGGGCGGATCGTAGAACATGGAAATCATCTCGCCCTTCGGGTGCCACGCGGTCTTGGCGAGGCGCTGCTTCAGCTCGGCGCGCTTGTTGCGCACGCTTTCCCGGCCGCCGAAGCCGCTGAAGCGCAGCACGGCCATGGTCTCCGGCTCGAGCGTGGTCAGGCGCAGATTGGGATGCGTGGGCACCGGCGCGGTCTCGGGCGTGAACTTCGCGGGCAGCAGGAAGCGCATGGTCACCCGGGTTTTGCCGCCTTCGGCCTTTTCCGCCGCGCCGGTCTCCACGGGCGCGGTCATGGCGATCTCGGCGCCCCGGCTGTCGGTCTCCACCGGGGCCGTCATGGCAACCTCCCGGCTGCCCTTGTTGGCCCCCTTGATGTAGTCGAACAGCAGGCCGAAGGCGCGGCGCTGGCCGCCGCTGTACGAATCGGCCGTCACCGTGGCTTCGGCGGCGACGCGCTCGCCGTAGCGCCGGACCTCCAGGTCCTCGCCCAGCTTCGCCACCACCTCGTACTTGGGCATCTCCAGATCCGAGCGAACGCCGAACACGGAACACCCCGCAAGCATGGCCGATGCGATCCCCAGTGCCGCCAGCCGTCGCAGCATGGCTGTCTCCCTACATCCTACGCTTATCCTGACCGTGGTGCAGCCGGCGCCCACGTCCAGCCCCCGGGGACGCCGCGCGGCGATCGGTCGCTCGCCCGTTCGAGATACCCATGGCATGCGCCGCGCACAGCCCCACTCGCCAACACCTGGCACGCGTATTCCGCCTACGCGCGCGAACTACCCCGAAAAAGCGCACACGACATTAAGATCTCCGGAACCGGGTCCAGTTGTATGATGGCGCGTACGGGGCCGCGCACTTGAACGCACCCGGCAGCGCGCCAAAATACCTCCTAGCGGTCGTTTGACGCGGGTTGACCCGGACGCCCGCGCAAGGTCACACAGGGCCGTTGAACGCGGCACAGCCAGAGGAAACATGCTGGAATTGTCCACATCCGAAACGAGATTCCCGGTTCTTCCGCTGCGCGACATCGTCGTGTTCCCGCACAT
>CAJXKW010000057.1 GCA_913055855.1 uncultured Limimonas sp.
CGAAACGGCGGATCGCGTTCGTCAGGCCAACGTGTTCGATCCGTCCTTTCGAGCCTATGCCAGCGCAGCGACGTGACGTTCACCGCGTGATCGTCCACGATCCGGGGTGACGCCGTCAGGTGTCCGGCACCGGCGCCCGCCGCTTGCGGGAGGCGCCCGTCGGATCGGTGATAACCGCCTCGACATGCCATGCCTCGGGTCGCGCCCGGTAGGCCTCGGGGACGGCGAACACGGCCGTGACGCTGCGCTGCGTACGCGTCTCGGAACGGCCCCACGTCCAGTCGAGCAAATCGAAGGACAGGGAAAGCCCGGGGTCGATGCCGCTGGCCGAGCCACCCCGGGCCTGGACGCCCACCGTGGGATTGCTCTGCGTCCCGGCGACGTGTTCGCTGCGGATGCGCCGACGGGGCATGTGGCGCACATCGTCGGGCCCCACCAGACGGAACGATTCCACGGCCTCCGAGGGGCGTAGCCCGCTCACCGTCGCCCGGATTTCGTTCGCGGCACGGTCCAGATCCGCCGAGACACGCGTGCGCACGGCCTCGTTCCGATCGCCGGCGCAGGCGCCCACGGCGAGCGCCAGCAGCAGCAGAGCAAGGAAAGCCGCCGGGCGGCGCAGCCCGAATGTCGTATGGCGGTTCATCATCACGCCGGGCACGTGGCACACTACTTCTACCGCGGCAAACGCCGAGCCACGGAGCGAACATGGACAGCGGCCTTCTCACCGGCCCGGGCGACATGGCGGTCGCCGAGCCCGGGCGCATTCTTGATGGCACGGCGCTGGACGCGCAACTCGCGGCGATCCATGCCGAGCATGGCGCGCACCCGTCGGGCCGCGGCGCGACGCTGACCCTCCTGAAGAGCGCCGTACGCGACGGCTGCGCCGCGATTCGCGCACGCTTCGAGGCGAACGCGACCGACGGCGCCGGGGTGATGCGCGAGACCTGCTACCTCGTGGACACCCTGCTGACCACGTTGTGCGCGCATGTCAGCGGCCGGCTGTATCCGGAGCCCAACCCCTCGACGGGCGAGCATCTCGCCATCGCCGCGGTGGGCGGCTACGGGCGCGGCGAGCTGGCACCCGCGTCGGACATCGATCTGCTCTTCCTGCTCCCCTACAAAATCACGCCGCGGAGCGAGCAGATCGTCGAGGAGATCCTGTATTTCCTCTGGGATCTGGGCTTCAAGGTGGGCCACGCCACGCGCTCGGTGGACGACGCCATCCGGCGCGCCAAGGCCGACCTGACCATCAACACCAGCATGCTCGAAGCGCGATTCCTCTGGGGCGCGCGCGACCTCTTCGACGAGCTGCGCCGGCGCTACGACCGGGAGGTCCGGGCCGGCCGGGTCGCCCAGTTCATCGAGGGCAAACTCGCCGAGCGCGACGCCCGCCACCGGCGCCTGGGAGATTCGCGCTATCAGCTCGAGCCCAACGTGAAGGAGAGCAAGGGCGGCCTGCGCGATCTGTCCACGCTGTTCTGGATCGCCAAGTACGTCTATCGCGTGGACAATGCCGCGCGTCTCGTCGAGCTGGGCGTGTTCAGCGCCGACGAAGCGCAGCGCTTCGACGAGGCGCACCAGTTCCTCTGGACCCTGCGCTGCCATCTCCACTATCTCACCGGGCGCGGCGAGGAACGCCTGACCTTCGACCTCCAGCGCGAGATCGCCGGGCGCATGGGGTATCGCGACGCCGCGGGCATGCGCGCGGTCGAGTGCCTGATGAAGGCGTATTACCTCGTCGCCAAGGATGTGGGTGAACTCACCCGGATCGTGTGCGCCCAGCTCGAGAGCGACCACAAGCGCCGGGCGCGCTTCCGCCTGCCCACGCTGCGCCGGAGCCCGCACGTCGCCGGGTTTCCCGTGGAGGGCGACCGGCTCTCGGTCACCCGGGCCAAGGCGTTCACCGACTATCCCATCCGCATGCTGCGTATCTTCGCCTCGGCGCAGAAGCACGATCTGGACATCCATCCGCGCACGCTGCGCTGGATCACCCAGAACCTCGAGCGCATCGACGACGCCTTGCGCGCGGACCCCGAGGCGAACCGGGTGCTCCTGGACATCCTGACCGCGCACAAGGATCCGGAAACGGCGCTGCGCCGGATGAACGAGGCGGGCGTGCTGGGCCGCTTCGTGCCCGAGTTCGGGCGCATTGTGGCGCAGATGCAGTACAATATGTATCACCACTATACGGTGGACGAACACACCATCTTCGCCGTGGGCGAACTGCACCGCATCGAGACCGGCCAGCTCGCCGAGATCGCCCCGATCGCCACGGAAGTCATTCACAAGGTGCAATCGCGCCGGGCGCTGTATGTCGCGGTGTTCCTGCACGACGTGGCCAAGGGGCGGCCCGGCGACCACAGCGCGGTGGGCGCCGAGCTCGCGCAAACGCTTTGCCCGCGTCTGGGCCTGAGTGCGGAGGAGACGGACACGGTCGCCTGGCTGGTACGCAACCACCTCGCCATGTCCAGTGTGGCGTTCAAGCGCGACCTTCAGGAGCGCAAGACCATCCGCGACTTTGCCGCCCATGTGCAATCGCTGGAGCGGCTGCGCCTGCTGCTCTGCCTGACCGTGGCGGACATCCGTGCCGTTGGTCCGAACACGTGGAACAACTGGAAGGCCGCGCTGCTGCGCGACCTCTACTGGGCCACGGAGGACGAACTCACCGGCGGGGTCCAGGCCGAGGACCGGGATACCCGCGTGGAGCGCGCCAAGCAGGCCCTGGCCGCGCGTCTGCACGATTGGCCGCAGCCCGAAATCGAGCGCCACCTGGCGCGCGGCTATCCGACATACTGGCTGGGCTGGGATACCGACGAGCACGAACACCACGCGCGCCTGATGCGGGCGGCCGACGCCGCCGGGCGCGCGCTGACCGTGGACACCCGCGTGGACGACTACCGCGCCGTGGCCGCGGTGACCGTCTACACCGCCGATCATCCGGGGCTGTTCAGTCGGATCGCGGGCGCGCTGGCTGTGGTCGGGGCGAGCATCAACGCCGCGCGCATCTACACCACGCGCGACGGCATGGCGCTGGACACGTTCTGGGTGCGCGACGCCAAGGGCGGGCCTTTCGCCGACCCGGAGAAGTTGGCGCGTGCGCAGACCACCATCGAGCGCACGCTCCTTGGACGCATCCGCCCGCTCCAGGAGCTGCGCGCGCAGCGTGCCGCGATCCCGACCCGCTACGACGTGTTCAGGGTGCCCCCGCGGGTGTTCATCGAAAACGCGATCTCGCCCCGCTACACTGTGATCGAAGTGGACGGCCGCGACCGCCTGGGCCTGCTGTACCAGCTCACCCAGGTCCTGTTCCGGCTCAACGTCCTGATCCACGGGGCGAAGATCTCGACCTACGGCGAGCGTGCGGTGGACGTCTTCTACGTCCAGAGCGTGATGGGCGACAAGATCACCAGCGAAGCAGCCCTGGCGCGCCTCCGGCGCGGCCTGATGGAGGTCCTGGAGCCCGCGGGCTGCGCCGACGGGCGCGAGCGGTCGGAAACACATCACGGGCAATCGGTTGCCCCGGAGGCGTTGAGGTGAGCCTTGCCCTCATCCGGGTCCCGTACGATTCCGGCCAGCGCGAACAGCGCCAGGGCGCGGGGCCGGACGCACTGGCGCGGGCCGGTGCGGCGGACGCCCTGGGTTCGGGCGGCCTGGACGTGGTCCCGGCCCGGATCGAGACGGACCTGCCGTTTCCGACCGAGACCACCGTGGCGTTCGAGCTGGCGGGTAAGCTCGGCGGCGAGGTCGCACGGGCGCGCCGGAGCGGCGCCACGCCCGTGGTGCTCGCGGGCAACTGCCTCACGGCCGTGGGCGTCCTGGCCGGGCTCGCCGAGGTTCCGCGGCTCGGGCTGGTCTGGCTGGACGCGCACGGCGACCTGAACACACCCGAAACCTCGCCCACAGGGTACCTGGACGGTATGGCGCTCGCGGTGGCCACGGGCCGCTGCTGGACTGGTCCGACGCGCCGGATTCCCGGATTCGCCCCTGTTGCGGATGGGCACGTCGCCCACCTGGGCGCACGCGCTCTCGATCCGGGCGAGCGCACCATCCTTGAGGCGGGTACGATGGCGCACCTCGACGGGAGGAGCTGGGCCGCCGACGGCGGCGACGCGCGGGCGGCGGAGACCGTGCACGCGCTTGCGGAACGTGTGGATGCGCTGCACCTGCATCTCGACCTGGATGTCCAAGACCCGGCGCGTACGGGCGGCGGCCCCGAGACGCTGCCCGGCGGGCCGGGCCCGGCACAGGTGCAGCGGCTCATCGCGAACCTGGCGGACGTGGCCCCGCTCGCCGGCGTCAGCATGGCCGGCTATGCCCCCGACCGGGACCGCTCGGGCACGGATACGCGCGCCGCGCTGGCTGCGTTGCGGGCCGTTGGGCACGCCATCGCGGCGCGGCGGTGAGGCATGCCGATGCCGGGCGCAGCCTGATCCTTTCTGGCGGCGGGCGTGCGATTTGGATGTTCGCGCCTCGTTGACTACGTCATTACCACACGAATCTTCGCCCTGGCGCCCAAGCGAATAACGTATACATCAGGGGAGGTCTTCGCACAGCGCCGAACGCCTCTCCGGTCGCGACCGATCGGCCGCGTCCGGTAAGAATCCGCCCCTGCGGCTCTTCGCCCGCGCCACATCGCGCCGGTTTACAGATAAACTTTTACTCAGTTCGGGACTTACTTTACACGATATATGCTGGGACGAATGCCATGGAAGGGTCTGACAGTATCTTTCTGATCCATAAAGATAACTCGCTAACAGAGCTGCGTGCCGAAGCCTATGGTAGCGAAGAAGATATACAGTCCTATCTCGAAGATTACCCTGAATTGATCCCCGGGACACAAATGAGCGACGGGGAACCGCTGCGCTGGTTGCTTGTCCGTCGCGAACAGGGTGTGCCGGGCGAGATCGGTGGCGGACACCGATGGGCAGTGGATCATTTGTTTCTTGATCAACACGGCGTCCCCACGCTCGTGGAAGTTAAACGCGCAAGCGACACCCGAGCGCGCCGGGAAGTTGTGGCGCAGATGCTCGACTATGCTGCAAATGGCGTTGTTTATTGGCCGGTCGAGCGTTTACGAAAGGAATTCGTGAACGCCTGCCAAGCGCGAGGTGATTCACCCACCGAACTCATGGCTGCACATCTTCAGGAAGAGGATGACGAGGAAAACTTCTGGGAGCGCGTTAGAGCCAACCTGGGTAATGGCTATGTACGACTTATTTTCGTGGCCGATCGCATTCCTGTTGAACTGCTTCGGATTATCGAATTTTTGAACGAACAGATGTCGCCGGCAATCGTCCTTGGGCTCGAAATCAAACAATATGCCGCTCAGAACACCCGGACGCTCGTCCCACGCATTCTCGGCCAGACAGCCGCCACGCGAACCCGGAAATCGGGAGACGATGGGCACGTGCTGACCCCAGAGGAATGGTGGGAACGCTTCAGATCAAAACATGATGCTGCCACGGTGACGACCGCCGAAAGGTTTGCTGAAGAAATCAATGAATTCGGCGACGTGCTTCATCCCTCGAAATCAGGCGCATCGCTTGCACTGGGTATAGCGCGACCCGAAGGCGGCTATACGTACTTTGCGTTCATTGATCAAAACAATTCCAGTGTATGGCTTGGATTGGCTTACCTTTCCAACCGGCAGGCTTTCACGAGCATCGAAAGTCGCCAAAAAATTCTTGAACGGCTACGCGAGGTCCCCGGCGCTCGCATCGGAAACAAGGCCCTTACCGGTGGACCGTCGGTCCCGTTTCGGAGTCTGGAAGAAAGATACCGATCGAAACTCGTGGCCATTGTGCGGGACATTGCAGAGGAATTGCGAAACGAACCCCGTGACAGCTCGCAGCAGACCTATGGTTGATTCCCGTGACCATCCGGCCGCTCTTGTTCTGACCGGCGGTGTGACGGTCGAATGCCCGAACGACACGGCGGTCGAAAAATGCCATGAACCGGCCATCCGTATACGGCGCGGTTGGGGCAAAGCGATCAAATAAATTCGGCCGGCTTGTACGGTGCGTTGGCGATCTCGAGTGCCTTTTCCAGGTCGACCCAGCCTTCAAACAGAGCGCGCCCGATGACGCATCCAGCGATATTTTCCATATACTTGAGCGTGGAGACGTCGTCCAGGCTCTTCACCAGACCGCTGGAGATCACCGGGATGTTCAGCTCGCGGCCCATCTGGCTGGTGTTGGCGATGCTGCTCTCGGGCAGGTCCTCCGCCCGGTCGATGTCGGTGTAGATGATTTCCGCCACGCCCGACTGCTCGAAGCTCTGCGCCAACTCCAGCGCGGTGAAGCTGGTCGTCTCGCGCCAGCCCTCGACGACCACGCGCCCGCCGCGGGCATCCACGCTGACCAGCACGCGGCCGGGATGCTGGGCGCAGGCGTTTTCCACCAGGCGGCGGTCCTTCACCGCGGCCGTGCCCAGCACCACCCGCTCGGCACCGTGGTCGAACCACCAGTTCACGTTGTCGATGGTGCGGATCCCGCCGCCCACCTGCACCGGGATCTGCACGGCGTTGATGATGTCGCAGATGGCCTGGGTGTTGTGCCGGCCGCCCTGAAGTACGCCCTCCAGGTCAACGACGTGCAGGGCCTGGGCCCCCTGCGCCGCGAACTTGCGGGCCGCATCCACGGGGCTGATGGCGTAATGGACCGGCTCTTCCCTTCGCCCGCGGACGAGATTTACACATTCGCCGGCCTGAAGCTCGATGTCCGGATAAATGATCATGCCCTCAGCCTCCCGTATGTTCTTTGGCTCCTTTGGCCCGGTGGGCGCCCGGCCCGCGATGTTTTACCGCAGTCTCGCGCATTCCGGGGGGGCGGCTCAATCGCTTTCCGGCCGCCGCACGGCGCGCAGGCTCGGCTGACGCGGGGGCGGCCGGGCGATGGGGTTCCTGCGCGCCCTGGCGACGGTGGGCGGTCTCACGGGGGCGAGCCGGATCCTGGGCTTCGTCCGGGACATCCTGATGGCCGCCGTGCTGGGCACGGGCCCGGTCGCCGACGCGTTCTTCGTCGCCTTTCGTTTTCCCAACTTTTTCCGCCGGTTGTTCGCCGAGGGCGCGTTCAACGCCGCGTTCGTGCCCCAGTTCGCCCGGCGCCTGGAAGCCGATGGACGGCCGGCGGCGCACGCCTACGCGGAATCGGTGCTGGCAGTGCTGCTGGCCGCGCTGCTCACCTTCACGCTGGCCGCTGTCCTGGGCATGCCCTGGCTGATGCACGTCATCGCCCCCGGCTTCGGCGACGACCCGGCCAAGTTCGCCGACGCGGTCCAGCTCACCCGCCTGACCTTTCCCTACCTGATGTTCATGGCGCTGGTGGCGCTCTACGGCGGCATCCTCAACGCCATGTACAGGTTCGCCGCCTTCGCCGCCGCGCCGGTTGTGCTCAACGTCTTCTTCATCGCCGCCCTGGGCGCGGTGATCCCCTGGACCGGCCACGCGGGCCCGGTGCTCGCCTGGACCGTGACCCTCGCGGGAATCGCGCAGTTCGGCCTGCTCGTCTGGCGGGCGCGGGCCGCGGGCGTCGCGCTGCGGCTGCCGCGGCCGCGCCTGACTCCGGGGGTGCGCCGCACGCTGCGCGTGATGGGACCGGGCGTTCTCTCAGCCGGGGCGCTTCAGCTCAATCTGGTGGTGGGCACGATCATCGCCTCCTGGCAGGACGAGGCGGTCAGCTACCTGTATTACGCGGATCGGGTGTACCAGTTGCCGCTGGGGCTCATCGGCGTGGCGTTCGGCGTGGTGTTGCTGCCCGACCTGTCGCGCAAGCTGCGCGCGGCCGACGAGGCGGCGGCGCTGCGCGCGCTCAACCGCGGGCTGGAACTGGCCATGCTGCTGAGTCTGCCTGCGGCGGTGGCGCTTGTGGCGATTCCGCAGCCCATCATCGCCGTCCTGTTCGAGCGCGGCGCCTTCGATGCCGACGCTGCGCGCGCGACGGCGCACGCCCTGGCGGCATTCGCGCTGGGCGTTCCCGCCTACGTGCTGGTCAAGATCCTGCAGCCCGCGTTCTACGCGCGCGAGGACACGAAGACACCGCTGAAGGCGGCCCTGGCCAACGTCGCCACGAACATGGCGCTGTCCCTGCTGCTGTTCCTCTGGCTGGGGCACGTGGGCATCGCGCTGGCGACGGCGGCCGCCGCCTGGGTGGACAGCGGCCTGCTCGCCCTGTGGCTGCGCCGGCGCGGCTATCTGCGCCTGGATGCGCAATGCCGCCGGCGGCTGCCGCGGATGGCGGCCGCGAGTGCGCTGATGGGGGGCGTGCTGGTGCTCGCGCACCGCAGCCTGCTCACGGCCTGGCTCGACGCCGGGCCGGCCTGGGCGATCCCGGCCCTGGCGATCCTGGTTCTGGGCGGCATGGTCGTGTACGGCGTCTTGGGACTCGCCATCGGTGCGGGCGACCTTGCCGACCTGCGCCGGCTGCGTCGCGGAGGAGCAACGTGACCGAACACGCTGGACACGCCGCCCCGGCGCCCGTGCGCTACTGCCTGCTCACCACGCAACGCAGCGGCTCCACCTGGCTGATGTCGTCGCTCAATGCGATGCCGGGCGTGGCCGGTTTCCTGGAGCTGTTTCTGCCGCACACGCCGGCGAAGGACCCGGCGTGGCTGATCGACCCGCATCCGCCCGCGTTTTACGATTGGGATGCGGCGCAAACCCGCCGCCGGCCCGCGTCGACGCGGGCCTATCTGCGCCACCTCGGGGACTGGGCGCCGGAGGCGCGGGCCGTCGGCTTCAAGCTGATGATCAACCAGGGGCTGCGGTACTATCCCGAAGTGCCGCCGTTGCTCCGGGGACAGGGGTATCGGCTGATCGTGCTCACGCGCGATCCGATGGAGCTGGCGATTTCGCGCGCCTTCGCCCAGCGCACGGGCATATCCCATCGGCGGGAGGCCGCGCGGCCGGACCCGGTGCGCATCGATCCGGCCTGGGCGCGCCGGGACATGCGGAAACGGCTTCGGGAATTCCGTCTCGCCCGGACCC
The DNA here is from genome assembly GCA_913055855.1 of uncultured Limimonas sp. Lineage (GTDB taxonomy): Bacteria > Pseudomonadota > Alphaproteobacteria > Kiloniellales > Rhodovibrionaceae > CAJXKW01. The sequence continues at coordinate 8,984 of CAJXKW010000057.1, forward strand.
TTGTCCGCGGGCTGGGTTTCCGCGCGCATTGGCTTGACTATTCCGACCTAGTGCGCGAGCCGGAAGGGCAGCTACGCGCATGCGCCCGGTTTCTGGGCCTTTCCCACGCGGATCCGGGGAACGGCTCGCCGCTGACGAAGGTCGTCAACGCGCCGTATACGGAAATCGTGGAGAATTACGACGAGGTCGCCGCGATCGCCCGCGAGCTTTACGGGCGTCCGCGCGATCCCGCCTGATCCAAGACCGGGCCGCACGGTCCGGCGGGAGACCCGAATGGCCGAAGAGACGACGCGAATCTTCACCGAGGTTCTGGCCGACCATGCCGCCCTGGTCGAGCGCTGCCGCGACCAACTCGCCGCGCCGTTCGAGAGGCTGGCGGAAACGGCGGCGGCCACGGTCAACGCCGGCGGCAAGCTGCTGCTCTTCGGCAATGGCGGCAGCGCCGCGGACGCCCAGCACATCGCGACCGAACTGGTCGTGCGTTTTACGGTCGAGCGTGCGCCCGTTGCCGCGCTCGCGCTGACCACCGACACCTCCGCGCTGACGGCCATTCCCAACGACCTGGGGGCGGACCGGCTGTTCGCGCGCCAGATCGCCGCGCTGGGCCGGCCCGGCGATCTGGCGCTGGGCATCTCCACGTCGGGGCGCAGTGCCAACGTCAACACAGCCCTGGGCGTGGCACGCGAGATGGGGCTGCGCGCGGCCGCCCTGACCGGCCGGGACGGCGGCGATCTGCCCGGTCTGGCGGATCCCTGCCTGGTGGTGCCCAGCGACAACACCGCCCGGATCCAGGAAATGCACATCACCCTTGGGCACATGCTTTGCGCCGCGCTGGAGCGGAAGCTCGGCCTCGTGCCGGGCGGCGGGGAAGGCTGACGGATGGGCGCGGGCTTGCTGCGGCATTTGGCGGGACGGATCCGGCGCCCCGAGCAGACGCCGCGTCCCGACGCCGATCCCGCGCGGATCGTCGTCGTGCGCGTGCAGAACATCGGCGACGTGGTTACGGCCACGGGGCTGCTGGACGCGCTGCGCGCGCGCTACCCGAACGCGCGGATCACGGCCGCGGTGACGGCCGCCGCCGCCCCTCTGCTGGCGGGGCATCCGTCGGTGGACGCGGTGGTGCCGTTCACGGCGCGAACGGGGCTGAGTCCGCGCCGGCCGCTGGCGCTGCTGCGCGACGCCCTGGCGCTGCGCCAGCGCATCGGGCCGCGGCAGGACGTGGCCTTCGTGCTCGAGCAGGGGCCGGCCCTGCTGCTCGCAGCGACCCTGCCGGCGCGCTGGAAGGCCGGCTTCGCCGTGGGCGACGGCCGATTCGCCTGGATGCTCACGCACCGTGTCGCCACGCACGGCCAGGACACCCGTCACGGCCTGAGTTACCGGTACCGGCTGTTCCAGGAACCACTGGCCCGGTTCACCGGCGAATCGCACGTGCCGCGTCTGCCCCGGCTTCACGTGGCCGCGCGGTGGGACGCCGCCGCGCGGGCCTGGCTTGCCGAACAGGGCGTGGTCCGCCCGTTCGTTGTGCTCGGGCCGGGTGGGACGACAGTCACCAAGCGCTGGCCGGCCGAACGGTTTGCCAGCGCGGCCCGGGATCTCGTGGCGAACCACGACCGCGATGTCGTGGTCCTGGGTGGTCCCGACGAAGCCGGAATCGCCCACCAATTCCGCGGTACGGGTGCGGTCAGCGCAATCGCCGCTCTCGACCTGCCCACCACGGCCGCCATCATCGCCCGGGCGAGTGCGGCGCTGATGAACGACACCAGTGTGATGCACATGGCCGTTGCCCTGGGGATTCCAACGGTCGCCCTTTTCGGTGGCAGTCCGTGGCAGCGGTCCGGTTACGAGCCGGAATTCCTGACCATTCTCAAAGCCGATCTGGGGTGTCAGCCGTGCGGTCTTGCCGTCTGTCCCTACGGCGAGGTGCCGCCGTGTTTAGACCGACTCGCGGCTGCCCACGCTGCGGAAGCGCTTGGCGCGGTTCTGGCTGCCTCCGCCTGAGCTGGCCCGTCAACCGCATTGGCCAACCCGTCCATGACCGCCTGGGGACTGCACAGCGCATCGATGTCGGGTGCCGCCCGGCTCATCTCCCGAACGCGGGATGGCCGGGCGATCAGTTCCGCCATGGCCTGATACAAGGCAACCACGTCACCCGAAGGGATCAGCCGTACTCCTTCGGTGTAGGCCGCCATGTCGCGCAGGCCGCCAACAGCCGAGGCGATGACCGGCACCCCGTGTCGAAGGGCTTCGAGGGCAACCCGACCCTGGGGCTCCTGCCATACAGAGGGCACCACGAGGATATCGATTTCCAAGAGGAATGCCGCCGGATCGACATATCCCCGCCATTCGATCCGCGTGTCTCGATGCCGTTCCTGCAGCGCCGCTTTGTACTGCGGATTCGCCGAACCGGCCACGAGCAATGGTCCCACCCCGGAATGGGACAGCCGGCTGTACGCCTCCAAAAGGATGTGGAGTCCCTTGGTCGGCCCGATCTGGCCGAGGAAGCCGAACGTCAGAGGCAATTCGAACGAACCGGCTAGCCTGCAATAGGACTTTTTCACGATATTCGAAATCGTTCCGGACTGAGATTCATCAAAAAATCCGTTTTCCGCATGGGTGGTAGTGACGTGATACGACACGCCCAGCGCCCGATCGACGTGCCGGGCATTCCGCCGCTTCACCCGCATCATTTGCCGACAGGACCAGCACAAATCTGTACAGTTCATATCCTCTCGGCGCATGGTATTGAGCCGACAGAGCAAAGCATAGCTGTGCATCAGATGGACGACGCGCATGCCCGAAGTCTTGGCGACGCCCCAGACCGACGGCGACATGTACCGAATCGAATTGGTCACCAGCACGTCCGCCGCGCTTCGTTGCAAAACGCGTTTCAGTCGCCACGTTGTAACAGGATTCCAGGCAGTCAAAATCTGCATGGCCCACTTTGAAAGCCGTGTTGGAAAGGGCCTCCGGCGAAGAAAATTGAGGAAGGGTGCAGATAAAACCTCAACCGAAAGATTGCTAAAGGACTCGCGACGTACCCGCTCTCCAGCGGAGAGAATAATCACCTGCGTTGGGTACCCGAGATCCGCCAGACGGGTCGCAAATTCTGTCATGGCGTGCTCGCCCCCGCCGCCGTGAGCCGTGTCGAATCCATATCCGAGGAAAATCACGCGCGGACGCCTGCCCGGGGAACTCTCGATGCGTTCCATCACTCCGTCCTTGACCCTTTCGGGGAACGAAACTAACCTCATTCGACGAGTTGCGATACCTTCCATTTAACGTATTGTTTTGAGGCCTGTCGTGACACAGATCCCAACCATCGTCGTTCACCCTGGATGCCCAAAATCCGGAACAACAACGCTGCAGGCATCTATATTTCCAAGGATTGAAAACATCGTTTACCTCGGCAAGCAGCCGGGCGGGCAGCCAGGTTATTTCAATGACGTTGTGGCAAACCTGCTGCACGATGTAATTGGTCAGGACGATGCTCGGGTACGCGCTACGCGCCAAGGGCCGGCAACCGCGCGCCGTCGGGAGCAGTTCGCCGACACGGCGGATACCTTCGTGCTTTCCAACGAAGTTCTGGTTGATGATACGCAACGGCCGTTGTTTGCCCCATGGCCGAAGGATATTTATCTCAAGGCAAAGCACCTGCGCGATGTCCTGGTCACGGATCTGGGCGATATTGCAAACGTGCAGATCATGTTGACGATCCGGCGACAACAGGATGCGCTCCCGTCGTTCTTTGCGCAAATCCCGTATAAGTATCCGCAGTATTACGATCCGAATCTTCATTCATTTGTGGATTTTTGCCTGAGGAGGCGTCAATTTGGGTTCGGTGAGTTTTTTAATTTTGATTATCTTTACACCATATATGGCGAACTTTTTGGATTCGAGAATGTTTGGGTGTTTCCTATGGAGGGGTTGTTTGACGAATCGCAGCCGGTCGAGCGTGAGCGATTCGCGAGGCTTCTTCAGCAGCCGGTGGAAGCCGTTTCGGCGGCGTTCGTGGATGCACGGCGAAACACCAAACGCCAGGAGCATCATGGTGAGACGCGATATCGCTTCGGTCGCCGCGCACATTGGAGCATACGTCCCGTCCGCCGCCTCTATCACGGCCTGCGCGGGTCCCTCGGCCATGACCCGGCGGCGCTTCCCGGGGTGCGCGCGCTGAAACGCCATATTTCCCGTCGTGGCTTTGAGCGCGATCAATTCACGCTTTCCCCTGAGTTGCAGGGGGAGATTGCCGAATTCTACCGTGCCACAAACACCCGGCTGGCAGAGCGCAGTGGCATGGATCTCGCTGCTTACGGCTACCCGGTCGCCACCTGAGTGGGCTGCCTGACGGTGCTATGAGGAGGTCTCTGCGCCTATGTCCACGCTAATCGTCCACGTCGGCTGCCCCAAGACGGGGACCACGGCATTACAGAGACACCTTTTTCCAGCGCTGTCGAGTTTGGCGTATTTCGGGAAGAACACACTGGCCGATCCGATATATACGCCTCAGAGCTTCGAAGAGCTGATCCGCGATGTGATTGTTCAACCGGATCCTTTCTTTCGCAAAAAGAAGAATAGACACGCTGAAAACGACAGACGTCAAGCGGTCGAACAGTCAAGGGTGGACCGGTTCCTGATCTCCAGTGAGGGCATCGTCGACGATACCCGTGCGCCGAGGCCGGCACCGTGGCCGAAGGATATCTATCTAAAAACAAGACATCTGCATGAGGCCGTGACCGCGGAATTCGGGGATATTGCCGATATCGAAATCATGATCACGATACGGCGACAGGAGGATGCGCTTCCGTCCCTATTCGCCCAGATCCCGTACAAGTATCCAAACCTCTATGATGGAAATATTGATTCGTTTGTAGAGTTTTGTTTGTTTGAAAAAGCGTTTGGCTTCGCCGAATTCATGGATTACGAATATCTTTACAGGATCTATGCTGAGATTTTCGGTCCGGAGCGTGTCTGGGTTTTTCCGATGGAAGGCCTTTTCACCAGTGCCGCCAGCCCGGAAAAGGCTCGACTTGCGAAGCTTTTTTCGACATCCGAGGACGAGATTACACGAACGCTTGTTGGGACGGAGACCAACGTCAAGCGCCAACAAGGCAAGGCCGAAACGGTGTACAACTTCGGCCGTCGCGCCCATCCCGCCATAGAGTCTCTCGGCCGCGTTTATCGCACGCTATCCAAAGGATTCGGGCATGATATCGCTCAAATTCCGGCGGTAGGTCGTGTCAAGTCGTTGGTATCCCAAAAGGCGTTTAGCCCGGATAATTTCGTCTTGACCGAAGAAATACGCTCGAAGATCCGAACTTTTTACGGCGATTCGAACGACCGTCTAGATGATATTTTGGGTGGGGTGTTGCGTTCTTACCGGTATCCCAGCCGGCGTACAGTCGGGCGATCGTGCCCGCAGGAAACACCGACCGGTTCGACCGTCGCCATAGACAAGCCGTGATGCCGGAATCGGTTGGGGTGGCCCCCGGTATCGCGCTGTTCGAAGCATCGTATTTTGCAGGAGCGAACGACGGCATGCTTGAAACGGCCACGCGGATCGTTGGACACGGCCATGAGCACAAGATGGTCTTCAACACGCGTCGGAAAGGTGACAGATGCGGCTAAAGCGGACCGCCCAGCGTGCGCTCAACACGCTGAATCGGGATCAAAGGCGCCTTTTCTGGGCTATTGCCGCCGGTACGATGGGCGCATCTGTGCTCGAGTTTATTGGCCTCAGCACGATTCCGCTGTTTTTGACCGCGCTCTCCGGGGAAGACATCGCCGGCCATAACCCGGGTGTTGCCCAGGTATTCACCGCGCTTGGGATCCAAGGGCCGGATCATCAGCTCATGGTGGGGGGCGCGATCATCGCGGCGATTTTCACGCTTCAAACGGCGTTTCTTTGCGCGCTCGCCTACATTCGCGCCCGATTTGTTTCGGGTGTGATCGCAAGGCTGTCAACCCGGCTCTTCCAGGCCTATGTGCACGCGCCCGTGACCTTTCACGACAATCAGCAATCGGCAGCTTTATCCTCAAAAATCGTTGTGGAAACCATGCGCTATGCAAACAGCTTTCTTGGCGCGTTCATGCGTTTCCTGCAGAGTCTGTTTCTGACGGTCGCGATTGGCCTTCTTCTCGTTGTTTCCAATACCCTACAGTCGCTTGCCGTTCTTGGCGGGCTAGGTATGCTGGCGGCATTGTTGCTATTGGGTATGCGTCGGCATGCACGCCGGCACGGGCAAACCTTCACCCGGCAAAACGCAATACTCGCCCAGAACGTCAATGAGGCGCTCGGTTGCCTTCGGCACATTCGGTTGCGCGGCCTGGAGTCGCGGTTCAGCGATTCCTTCGCCGAGCATGCGGTTTTCCGGGGGGAGGCGATTGGATTCCAACGCTTTGCGAACGAAGTGCCCAAGCCCATCCTAGAAGGTCTTGCGGTTCTGGGTATTTTGTTTCTGGTCCTGCTCGCGGCGGCACAAGGCGCGAATCTTGAGGACATGCTCCCGCAGTTCGGTCTTATCGCGGCGGCCGTGGGACGGCTGCTGCCCCATATTAACCGGGGCACCACGGCGGCGCTGGTCATGCAACAGACCGCTAATGTCGTGCATCAAGTCGCGAACGATTTAAACAAGCTCGAGGCGCAGGATGGTCTCCAGCAAGCTTTTGCCCAGACCGGGACTGCGTCGCCCGGCGAAGCGCGTCTTTTGAATGATCGGATCGACCTAAAAGCCGTCGAATTCTGTTATCCCGGGGCCGAGGCGCCGTCTATTTGTCAGGTTTCTCTACAAATCCCGCGCAACGCGGCCGTCGCCTTCGTTGGCCCGACGGGGGCGGGCAAGAGCACCCTGGTGGACATGATTGCGGGCCTGATTCCGCCGAGCGCAGGCCGGATCTGTATCGACGGGCACGATATCGCGGATGTGCGCACGACCTGGCAGCGCCACATCGGCTATATCCCACAGAGCATTTTCCTCACGGACCAGAGCCTGCGGGAAAACGTGGCGCTCGGCCTGCGCCGGGAGGAGATCGACGATGCGCGCGTCCACGAGGTCCTGGGCCAGGCGCAGCTCGCGGACTTCGTTGCGGAACTGCCCGACGGTCTCGAAACCCGGGTAGGCGAGAACGGCGTACGGCTCTCCGGCGGCCAGCGCCAGCGGATCGGTATCGCCCGGGCACTCTATCACGATCCCGAAGTGCTCGTCCTGGACGAGGCAACAGCGGCCCTGGATACCGATACCGAGCGCCGTCTCATGGCGGCGATCGATGCGGTTCGGTCGAACCGCACACTGATCATGATCGCACACCGGCTGAGCAGCATCCGGAACTGCGACACCATCTTCGTCATGGAAAACGGCCGCCTCACCGGGAGCGGCAGCTACGACGAGCTGCTCGCGAATCACGTTGCGTTTAACGCCCTTGCGGCGTAGCACCGTGCATGTGGTGGCCCTTCGCGGCGGATGGTTTCACAGGGATCGGCCGGCGGCCGCGGGTCGGGGCGGTCGAGGGACGCGGTTGCCCCGGCATGAAAGAGCCCCCGCCTGCGCCTGTCGCAAGAGGGGGCTTTTGAAGCTTCGGTCGGAAACGCGGCGATCGCGGCTCGCGCTTAGCTCTCCTGGCTGAGCAGCCCGCGGGCGACCACGGTCGCCTGGATCTCGGCCGCGCCCTCGAAGACGTTGAGGATGCGCGAGTCCACGAGGACGCGCGAGACCGGGTACTCCTCGGCGTAGCCGTTGCCGCCGTGGATCTGCACCGCGTTGTCCGCGGCCGACCAGGCCACACGGGCGGCGACGAGCTTGGCCATGCCGGCCTCGATGTCGCAGCGGCGGTCGCTGTCCTTCTCGTTCGCCGCGGCGTAGGTGAGCTGGCGGCTCATCATCGTTTCCACGGCGCTGAGCGCGACCTTGCCACCGATTCGCGAGAAATCGGCGATGGGCCGGCCGAACTGCTTGCGCTCCATGGCGTAGCCCAGGCCCAGCTCGACCGCACTCTGCGCCACCCCGACCGCGCGCGCGGCGGTCTGGATACGCGCCGATTCGAAGGTGGCCATGAGGTGCTTGAAGCCCTGGCCTTCCTCGCCGCCGAGCAGGTTTTCCGCGGGCACCTCGAAATCGTCGAAGGCGATCTCGTAGCTGTGCATCCCGCGATAGCCCAGCGTCTTGATCTGCCCGCCGTCCATGCGCGGGTGCGGGAAGGGCTCGTCGTCGTCCCCGCGCGGCTTCTCCGCGAGGAACATGGACAGGCCCTTGTAGCCCGTCTCGTTGGGGTCGGTGCGCGCGAGCAGCGTCATCAGGTCGGAGCGGCCGCCGTGGGTGATCCAGGTCTTGTTGCCCCGGATCTTGTAGACCTCGCCCTCGTGAATGGCGCGTGTGCGGATGCTGCCCAGGTCGCTGCCGACGTTCGGCTCGGTGAACACGGCCGTGGGAATGATCTCACCCGAGGCGATCTTGGGCAGGTAATGATCCTTCTGCGCGTCGGTGCCGCCCAGGCGGACCAGCTCCGCGGCGATCTCCGAGCGCGTGCCCAGCGAGCCCAGGCCGACGAAGCCGCGCGAGAGTTCCTCGCTGACCACGGCCATGGCCAGCTTGCCCATGCCCAGGCCGCCGTAATCCTCGGGCACCGTCAGACCGAAGACGCCCAACTCGGCGAGCTGATTGACCACCTCGTCGGGAATCAGCCGGTCCTCGCGGTGCCACTCGTGTGCCGCCGCGGCGTAGTCGTCGCCCACCTTGCGGAACTGGTCGCGCACCAGGTCGAGCGTCTCATCGCCCAGGCGCACGTCGCCGAAATAGCGCTGGTCGTAGTGCTCACGCAGCAGCTCGGTGATGCGCATGCGCACCTTGTCGCTGTTGCCCGAGCCGGTGAGCACGGTCACCGCCGGATCGTCGGCGAATTCGGCGAGGGGCTCGCCGCCCGCCCCGATGTCGTCCAGCCGGATGATTTCGGTCTGGCTCATCGGGATGCCGCCGGCGATCTGGTGCAGATACTCGCCGAAGCCGCACTGGATCATGAGCTGCTCGAGTTCGCCCAGCGCCCCCCGCTGGCGCAGTTTTTCGCCCCAGTCGAAGGTTGCGCGCAGGGTCGCGACATAGGTCGCCAGCCAGGCGAAGCCGTGCGCGGCGTATTGATGCTCGTTAAGCAGGCGGCCACTGACCCGGCCGTCCTTGACCACACGCTGGGCCAGCGCGTCGCGGGCACGGTCGCGGAGCGTTTCCGCCGCCTGGCATGCTTGCGCACAGGTCGGCAGAAGGTCGTTCAGGATAAGGCTGTCGCTGCGCTCGGCCGCGGCGGCTTGCGTCATGGCTCGTTTCTCCGTCCGGAACACATCGGCGGCGCCGGGACCCGTTTCGGTCCCGCGGCTGTCCGTGAAATTGCACCAGCGCGAGGATGGCGCGCCCCGTTGCGGGACGGCCAGTCCCCGCGCTGCTACACGGTGTCGCGGCTTATTCCTCGACGGCGTCCTCGAGGGTCCTCAGGCCGGGGCGCTTGGCCTGCACGAGCACCGCCATGTTGCCGGGCTTGTGCTCGTTGTTCATCATCTTGGTGTGCGCCCGCGGGATGTCGTCCCAGGTGTAGACCTCGGACATGCAGGGATCCACGCGCCGGTCGATCACCATCTTGTTGGCCTGGCTCGCCTGCATCAGGTTGGCGAAGTGGCTGCCCTGGATCCGCTTCTGGCGCATCCACACGAAGCGCGCGTCGAAGGTCAGGTTGAAGCCCGTGGTGCCCGCACAGAACACCACCATGCCGCCGCGCTTCGCCACGAGGCAGGACACCGGGAAGGTTGATTCGCCGGGGTGCTCGAAGACGAAATCGACCTCGTTGCCCTTGCCCGTGTATTCGAAGATGGCCTTACCGAACTTCTTGGCCTCGCTCATCCAGGTCTTGAATTCGTCGCTGCCCACCTTGGGCAACTGGCCCCAGCAATTGAAGTTCTTGCGGTTGATGGTGCCCATGGCACCCAACTGCTTGACGAACTCCTCCTTATCCGGGTCGGAGATCACGCCGATGGCATTGGCGCCCGCGGCGGCGATGATCTGGATCGCCATCGAGCCGAGGCCGCCCGAGGCGCCCCAGACCAGGACGTTCTGGCCCGGGCGCAGGATGTGCGGCCGGTGGCCGAAGAGCATCCGGTACGCCGTGGCGTGGACCAGCGTATAGCAGCCGCTCTCCTCCCAGGTCAGGTGCTGGGGCCGCGGCATGAGCTGGCGGTCCTGCACTCGGGTGAACTGGGCGAACGCGCCGTCCGGCGTCTCGTAGCCCCAGATGCGCTGGGACGTGGAGAACATCGGGTCGCCGCCGTTGCACTCCTCGTCGTCGCCGTCGTCCTGGTTACAGTGCACGACGACCTCGTCGCCCACCTTCCAGCGCTTCACCTTGGACCCGACGGCCCAGACGATGCCCGCGGCATCGGAGCCGGCGATGTGATACTCAGCGCCGTGCATGTCGAACACGGACATGGGCTTGCCCAGGCCGGCCCAGACGCCGTTGTAGTTCACGCCCGACGCCATCACCATGATCAGCACGTCGTGGCTGTCCAGTTCAGGGGTCTCCACGACCTCCTGCTGCATCGCCGTCTCGGGCTCGCCGTGGCGCTCGCGGCGGATCACCCAGGCGTACATGTGCTTGGGCACGTGCCCCAGCGGCGGGATCTCGCCGACCTCGTAGAGGTCTTTCTTCTCCTGCCCGCCGCGCAGGTTGACCACATCGGCTTCGGCCGGCTGGTTCATCGTCGTCGCTCCTCTATTGTCCGGCGGATCGCCCACCCGCGCTCGCGCGGGCACGGGTGCACGGCCACGCCCCCTGGTCTTGCGTTGTCACCGTGGCGACATGATCGTTGGACCAGTGTTAGCGCCGCAAAACGGCTTTTGCAATGCACAAGTTTCACGTCTTTTCGCGCCCGGGGCTTGCGAAGAAATATTATGTCGTGAATCATGCGGCCCCGGGAAACGATGACGTCGGCTGGAGACGGGCATGACCAAGGAAGACCGCAGCGCACAAACCCCCCAGGCTCAAAGCGGGAACACCCAGGGCGCACCCGCGCGCGACCGGCCCTGGATGATCCGCACCTACGGCGGTCACTCGAACGCCAAGGCGACCAACGAACTGTACCGCAAGAACCTGGCTGCGGGGCAGACCGGGCTCTCGGTGGCGTTCGACCTGCCCACGCAGACCGGCTATGACGCCGATCATCCCCTGGCCAAGGGCGAGGTCGGCAAGGTGGGTGTGCCGATTGGTCACATCGGGGACATGGAGACTCTCTTCGAGGGCATCCCCCTGGAGAAGATGAACACCTCCATGACCATCAACGCCACGGCGCCGTGGCTGCTGGCGCTCTACATCGCCACCGCCGAGCGCCAGGGCGTCGCCCGCGAGCAGCTTACGGGCACGGTGCAGAACGACCTCATCAAGGAATACCTCTCGCGCGGGACCTATGTGTTCCCGCCCAAGCCGTCGCTGCGTCTGATCACCGACGTCATCGCGTTCACCTATCGGGAGATCCCGCGCTGGAACCCGATGAACGTGTGCAGCTACCACCTTCAGGAGGCGGGTGCCACGCCGGAGCAGGAACTCGCCTTCGCCCTGGCGACGGCCGAGGCGGTGCTCGATACCGTGCGCGACAGCGGGCAGATCCCCGAGGAAGATTTCCCGCGCGTGGTCGGGCGCATCTCGTTCTTCGTCAACGCGGGCATCCGATTCGTCACGGAAATGTGCAAGATGCGCGCGTTCGTGCGCCTGTGGGACGAGATCACACAGCAGCGGTACGGCGTGGCGGAGCCCAAGTTCCGCCGCTTCCGCTACGGCATGCAGGTGAACTCCCTGGGCCTGACCGAGCAGCAGCCGGAGAACAACGTCTACCGAATCCTGCTGGAGATGCTCTCGGTCGTGCTGTCCAAGGATGCGCGCGCCCGCGCGGTCCAGTTGCCCGCGTGGAACGAAGCGCTGGGCCTGCCCCGGCCGTGGGACCAGCAATGGTCCATCCGCCTGCAGCAGATCGTCGCATACGAAACCGACCTGCTGGAGTACGACGACCTGTTCCGCAACAACCCGAACGTCGAGGCGAAGGTCGACGATCTTTGCGACAAGGCGCGCGCCGAGTTGGAGCGGATCGACCGCATGGGCGGCGCCGTGGCGGCGATCGAGAACGCCTATATGAAGGAGCGCCTGGTCGAATCCAACGCGGCGCGCCAGCACGCCATCGAGACGGGGGAGCAAACGGTCGTGGGCGTGAACGCCTACACCGAGAGCGAGCCCTCGCCGCTGACGGCTGCCCAGGACAGCTTCCAGAGCGTCGATCCGGCCGAGGAGGAGGCGCAGGTCGAGAACCTGAAGCGCTGGCGCGCGCAGCGCGACAATGACGAGGTCGCGGCGGCGCTGAACGAGCTGAAGGCGGCCGCGACGGAAGGCCGCAACGTCATGGAGCCCTCCATTCGCTGCGCGCACGCGGGCGTGACCACGGGCGAGTGGGGCGACGCGCTGCGCGAGGTGTTCGGCGAATACCGTGCGCCCACGGGCGTCGGGCAGGCGGTGAGCCACCCGGCGAGCGCCGAGCGCCTGGGCGAGGTGCGCCAGCACGTGGACGCGCTGTCCGAGCGCCTGGGCCGCCGCCTCAAGATGCTGGTGGGCAAGCCCGGCCTCGACGGACACTCCAACGGCGCCGAACAGATCGCCGTGCGCGCCCGCGATGCCGGATTCGAAGTGGTCTACGAGGGCATTCGCCTGACCCCGCAGCAGATCGTCGGCGCGGCGCTGGAGGAGGGTGTCCACGTTATCGGGCTGTCCATCCTCTCCGGCTCGCACGTCCAGCTCGTTACCGAGGTCATGGACCGCATGCGCGAGGAGGGACTGGACGATGTGCCGGTGGTCGTGGGCGGCATCATTCCCGAGGAGGATGTGCGGACCCTGAAGGCCTCGGGCGTCGCTGCCGTCTACACGCCCAAGGACTACGATATCACCCAGATCATCGGCGACATCGTGGAGATCGTGGACAACCAGGGCCGCTGGGCGGCGTGACGGCGGGGGTTCACGACCCCCGGTCCGCCGGCCTTGTGAGCAGGCGAACCTCGCGGACACCGGCGTCGCGCAGCGCGTCCATCACGGCGATGACGCGGTTGGCGTCGGCGCGGCCGTCGGCGCGTACCCGGACCGGTCCGCCGTCCTCGCCGCGGTGTTCGGCGACCCGGCGGGCAAGCTCGTCGAGGGCGCTCTCGGTCTGCCCCACGGCGAGCCGGCCATCCGCGGCGACGTAGACTGTGGCCGCCGCATCGCCGGGGCGATTTTGTTGCTCGGATTCGGGCGGTGCCGCCTCGAAGGGCATGGGCGCGCTCAGCCGGCCCGCGAGCATGAAGAAGATCAGCAGCAGGAACACGACGTTGATGAGCGGGACGGTGCTCTCCGGCATCTCCCGCCGGCGGGGGCGCTGGAGCTTCATCATTCCCCCCGCATGAGCCGGGCGTTGGCAATGCCCGCCGCCTCGAC
>CAJXKW010000058.1 GCA_913055855.1 uncultured Limimonas sp.
CGGCTGTTCGCCAGGATGGTCGTGGACGGCTTCGTCCGCGTGCCCGTTGGCCCTGTCGGCCGCGGCCGCAATGTCGGGGTATTCCGCCGTGCGCTTGTTCCCGTTGCCGATGCGCAGACCGCCGAACATGGCCGTCATCTCCCCGTTCGTTCGCTGCTCTGGTTGATCTTTAATGGGAAGTTAAACACGACGGGGCTTCGTTGTCGACACAAACGTGCAGGCTTTACCTCGTAGGAGGTAGTTTGTTGAACGAAATAAAATGGGTTTTATGTCGAATTCGGTAACTTTCTGCTGAAGTACAGTTCCCCCAACCGTTTGCGCCCGACGCTAGCAGTCTTTGGATCTTCGCATGCCAAGACGGGGCGCGGCGCACCGGGGAGGTGGCGCGCCGCTTGAGAGCGAGGTGCGATTATTTGCCGGCGCGCGCTCTGTTCAGCAGCTCGCCCGGGCCGATGCGGTCGTCGTCACCGAGGTAGCGCGGGGTTTTGCCCTTGGCCTTGACCTTCGCCGGGTCAGCCTTGGGCTTGCGGGGTTCGTGGCTGGAGCGTTTCTGGGATTTCGCCATGTCGGGGGGCGCCTCCGGCGCGGTCCATGCGGCGCGGGTTGCGCCGCCGTGTCGCCAATATAGGCGGGCCGGGGGCGGGCGAGTCATGCGTTCTTTGCGGGGGTGCCGCGCGTGGCGCCGGCCTTGTGTGCCGGCCGCGCGCGACGGGCGCCGCCGCGTTACCGGTTCTGGTTGATAATCACGTTCGGGCCCAACTGGGTTTGCGGGACGAGATCGCAGCGCAACTGGCCGCGCAGGAAATCCCGGCCTTTGACGGTTTCGCGCAGGCCGCGCCGATAATCCTTGAAGGTGCCGAGCAGCCGGGCGCAGCGGTCGGTATCGCGGCGCTCGTCGGCGGGGCGGTCGCAGATCTGCACCGTCTGTCCGTCGAAGCTGGCGTATCCCTCGTCGCTGTATCGCAGCCCGCCTTCGGCCGGTTCGGCGAGATCGACCGCCAGCTCCATGCCCGTTGCCAGGTCCAGCGTGATCGGTTCGATCGCACGCCACCGCCCGGCGAAATGCGCCTCGGCGTCGCGCAGCACGCACTGCACGCGCTGGCCATAGTCGGCCTCGCGCCGCGCCTTGGCCAGCTCCTCGGCGCGCTCGCGCGCTTCCGCTTCACGCGCCTTGGCCTCCGCCGCGCGGCGTTCTTCTTCGGCCTTGTCGAGCGCCGCCTGTTTCTTGCGCGCCTCGGCACGTTCTTCCGGGCTCATGGCCTCCCACTCTTCCTCCGTGAGGTCGAGGGGATAGGACGTGCCACAGCCGTTCACGAGGATCGCGGCGCCCAGAAGCACAGCCCACGTCATTTTCCGCATGCCGATGCCCCCTTCCCGAAAGCGGTATCATGACCACCTTGCGCGTAGCACATGCCAGCGCTTCGGGCGATGGGCGAGGGTGGGCGCGTGGCCGGGGCACAGCCGGCCGCCGGGCGCGGGAACGTCGCGGTGGCTGCCGTTTGGGCCGAGGCGCTTCTCTCCATCGTGGGTGAAACGGAGGTGACCGGAATGATCACGGTGACCAGACTGTTCACGTCCTGAACCTGATGTATCGATCGCAGATATGCGCGTTTTGCGGGTCGAAAAAGGACGATTATGGCGAACAAGCTGGCCGGGCAGCGGATGAAGTTTACCAAGGCGCGGGCGCGGTATTATCAAGCCGACGACGAATCCCAGCGCCAGGACGCGGTTCGGAAAATGGCCGAGGTGTTGGCGGAGGCGCCCGCCAACGGCTTCGCCGAAGCCGACGTGACGCAGGGCGGGGACGTTCCGGAAGAGGTGCGCGCGTCCACCACAGCGCAGGGCGCCGATGCGACGACCCCGGCGGAAGAGACCGACGAGCGGCCGGCCGAGGTTCAGCTCTCCGACACGGTGGACACGAGTGACTTGGTTGTACGTGGTTCGGGTCCGGAAGCGGTTTACGCGTATGGCTACCCGTGTGCGCCGGACAGGTTGAAGATCGGCCGCGCGACCGGCGAGGTGGTCACGCGCGTCGCGCACCAGATCTACACGGGAACGCCCGACAAGCCGAGCCTCTACCTGATCATTTACACACGCGATTGCGCCGGGCTCGAACGCGTGCTGCACGACGTGTTCCGGTTCCAGGGCAAGAAGGTCGCCGGGGCCGGCGCGGAATGGTTCCGGGTCGGCCGCGGCGATATCCTTAGCATTTATGAAAGCGTGTCGACCGCGAGCGTCGCGAACGCCACGTGAGCGCCGCCGGCGCGATTGTGGTCGGTTCGCGGGTGATGGAGCCCGACTGCCCGCTTTCGGCGAGGCTGGTCTTGCCCTACGATCGCCCGCATGGCCGAGGACACGAACGCGTGGCTACGCCAAGCCGAGCATGAGCTGCGCTTCGCCCGGCAGGCGTTGGCGTCGGGTGCGAACGACATCGCTTGCTATCTGGGTCAGCAGGCGTTGGAGAAGTATCTCAAGGGGCTGATCATCCTTGCCGGGCGCGAGGTGCCGCGCATCCACAACCTGTACGGCTTGGCGTCGAAGCTGCGCGATGCCACCGGGATCGCGTTCACGGACGAGGAGATGGACGCGCTGAAGGAAATCAGCTTTTTCAACATCGTTGCCCGCTACCCCATGGGCGGCGAGGAGCTGGCGCCGATGGAGGCCATCACGGCCCAACAAGCCCAGCGGACGATCGACGTGGCCGCACGCCTGATGGCGCGCTTGGCCCCCGACGCGGCGGAGGCGAGCGGTGGCGGCGACGGTTCGTGACAAGCTGGCGCAGGCGCGCAGGCGTGAGCGCGACCGGCTCATCCAGGGGGTACGGGACGTCGTGGCGGCGGCCGATCCGGCGCCGGATCTCGTGATCCTGTTCGGCTCGGTGGCGCGCGGCGACTTCGACGGGCGCTCGGACCTCGACATCCTCGTGGTGGGGCGGGACACGCTCGCCCATGACACGCTCGCCGACCTCGGCCATCCGCTCGACGTCGTGCCCCTAAGCCGCGCGGAATGGAGCCGCCGCCGGGCGGCCGGGGATGCCTTCGTTTGCCGGATCCTCGAAGACGGGATCGTGATCCAGGATGCGATGGCGGGCGGTGATCCAGGGCGAACGCCGCGCTCGCACGTGGAAAAGGGCGGTTATCGGCCTGCGCAGTCGGCACCCCGGACGCCGCCGACGAAGCCCACCGAGAGCTCGGGCGGCGGGAATTCGGGCAACAAAAAGTAATCTCGTTTCCAGGCGAGCGGGCGAACGCGGGTCGGGATTCGGAGATCCCGACCCGCGGCGCGTGGCGATCCCGACCCGCGGCATTCAAAAAATCCCGACGTGCGCTTGATCGCCGTCAGTTCTTGCCCTTGTCCACCAGCTTGTTCGCGGTGAGCCAGGGCATCATGCCGCGCAGTTTCTCGCCCACCTGTTCGATCTCGTGCTGGGCGCGGCGGCGGCGTTCGGCCTTGAAGTGCGGCTGGCCGGCGGTGCACTCGAGCACCCAGTCGCGCGCGAACTCGCCGGACTGGATCTCCTCCAGGACCTGGCGCATCCGGTCCTTCACGCCGTCGTCGATGATGCGCTGGCCGCGGGTGTAGTCGCCGAACTCGGCCGTGTTCGAGATGCTATAGCGCATGTTGGCGAGGCCGCCCTCGTACATCAGGTCGACGATGAGCTTCACCTCGTGCAGGCACTCGAAGTAGGCCATTTCGGGCTGATAGCCGGCCTCCACGAGGGTCTCGTAGCCGGCCGTGATGAGCTGGGAGAGGCCGCCGCAGAGCACCGTCTGCTCGCCGAACAGGTCGGTCTCGCACTCCTCGCGGAAGCTCGTCTCGATGATCCCGGCGCGCCCGCCGCCGATGGCGCAGGCGTAGGACAGCCCGACCTCGTGCGCGTTGCCCGAGGCGTTCTGCTCCACCGCGAGCAGGCAGGGCACGCCGCCGCCGCGCAGGTACTCGCTGCGCACCAGGTGGCCGGGGCCCTTGGGCGCGATCATGAAGACGTCGATGTCCGCGCGCGGCTCGATCAGCTTGTAGTGGATGTTGAAGCCGTGCGCGAAAGCGAGCGCCGCGTTCGTGCGCATGTTCGGCTTGATCTCGCTCTCCCAGGTCTGCGGCTGCAGCTCGTCCGGGATGAGCACCATGATCACGTCGGCCCAGGCCGCGGCGTCGGCGGGCGCCATCACCTCCAGGCCGGCATTCTTGACCTTCTCCGCCGTCTTGGAGCCGGGGCGCAGCGCCACCCGGACGTCGGCGACGCCGCTTTCCTTCATGTTGTTGGCGTGAGCGTGGCCCTGGCTGCCGTAGCCGATGACGGCGACCTTCTTGCCCTTGATGAGATTCACGTCGGCGTCGTGGTCGTAGTACACGCGCATGGCTCGTCTGGCCCCCTTTCGTCCGGTGCGTTGGCGTGACGGGCGGCGCAGGAAAATTGCGCCGCACAGTGCCGAAAACGGCGGCTGATTGCCCGTTTAGGACGTTCGGCGCCGCGACGAAACAGCAAAAACGCCCCGGGGCGCTCGGCCCGCTTGCGCGCCCGCGGCGGTGTGCCCATCGTGCGTGCCATGGAGCCGGCCGGCCGCATCGACCCCCAGCCCTGGATGACCGCCCGCCCGACGCGCGCCGTCCTGGCCGCGCTGGAGGCGGAGGGCACGCGCGTGCGCTTCGTCGGCGGCTGCGTGCGCGACGCCGTGCTGGGCCGGCGCGCCAAGGATATCGACATCGCCACGCCGGACGATCCGGACACGGTGGTGCGCCTGCTCGAAGCGGCGGGGCTCAAGGCCGTGCCCACGGGCATTGCGCACGGCACCGTCACGGCCGTGGCCGAGCACCAGCCCTTCGAGGTCACCTCCCTGCGCGAGGACGTGGAGACCGACGGCCGGCGGGCGCGCGTGGCGTTCACGGACAGTTGGATCGCCGACGCGGCGCGGCGCGACTTCACCATGAACGCCATGTTCTGCGAGTCCGACGGGACGCTCTACGACCCGTTCGGCGGCTGGGCCGACCTGCTGGCGGGCCGGGTGCGTTTCGTGGGGGAGGCGGACCAGCGCATCCAGGAGGATTATCTGCGCCTGCTGCGCTTCTTCCGCTTCCACGCGCGCTACGGCCGGGGCGCACCGGAGCCGGCGGCACTGGCCGCGGCGGAACGACACAAGGACCAGCTCGCCACGCTCTCGGGCGAGCGCATCCGGGACGAGCTGCTGCAGATCCTGGATGCGCCGGATCCCACGCCCGCGCTGCGCACCATCGCCGCGCGCGGAATCCTGAGCAGTGTGATGGCCGAGCCCATCGACCCCGACCGGCTGGGCGCGCTGGTGCGGATCGAGACCGATACCTGGGGCACCGGCGACGACCTGCGCCGGCTGGCTGCGGCGTTCCGCTTCGACGACGCCGGTGCGCAGACCCTGAGCCGCCGGCTGCGCCTGTCCCGGCGGGCGGAGAAGCGCCTGCGCCGGATGGTGGCCTCTGGCGACGCGCCGCCGGCCAAGCCGGGGCGGGCGCTCTGGGCGGCGCTGTACACCGAGGGGGCGGAGACGGTGCGCGACCGCGTCTGCCTCGCCGCGGCGGCGGCCGACGCGCACGGGCAAGGCGTGGATGCGCGCGCCCTGGCCGAGGTGCTGGCGGCGATCGACGCCTGGACGCCCAAACAGCTCCCCGTCACCGGGGCGGACGCCCAGGCGCTGGGCGTCCCGCGCGGCCCGCGCGTGGGCCAGGTGCTGCGCGCCCTCGAACGCTGGTGGATCGACCAGGCATTCGCCCCTGACCGCAAGGCGTGCCTGGCCAAGCTCGCCGAGCTGGCTGAAGGCGAGCGGCTTCCGGGACGAGACGGGTAACCAACGGGACCAGCCGCATTCCCGCTGACGCGAGCTGCGGCGCATCGCCTTGGGCAGATGCGCCCTATGGCCCCCACCGCCAGCCCCACGCTTGCTCGCGGCTTTCACGCGGCATATCTCTGCGGGCGCTGCGGCGTGCCGGGCGCGCCGCCGTTTGCGGGAAGGAGCCCCCATGTCCGACGCGCGTCTGGCCCTCGCGCTGGCCCAGCTCAATCCCGTCGTGGGCGATCTCGACGGCAACCTCGCCAGGCTCCGGCGCGCCCGCGCCGCGGCCGCCGAGGCGGGTGCTGAGGTCATGGTCGCCACGGAGCTGGTGATCGCCGGCTATCCGCCGGAGGACCTGGTGAACAAGCCGAGCTTCCTGGCGGCCGTCGAGCAGCGCGTTCACCAACTCGCCGAAGACACCGCCGACGGCGGGCCGGCCGTGATCCTGGGCGCGCCCTGGTGCGAGGATCCGGAGACGCGCCGGCCCGCGCCGCCGGGCACGGTCTACAACGCCGCGCTGCTCCTCGACGGCGGCGCGGTGCAGGCGGTGCGCGCCAAGTGGGACCTGCCCAACTACGGCGTGTTCGACGAAAAGCGCCTGTTCACGCCGGCGCCGCAGTTGCCCGGGCCGATGCCCGTGCGCGGCTTCCGCCTGGGCGTGATGGTCTGCGAGGACGCATGGAGCGCCGACGTCACCGAGTGCCTGGAGGAGAACGGCGCGGGGCTGCTCATCGCCATCAACGGCTCGCCCTTCGAGGAGGGCAAGGGCGACACCCGCCTCCAGCTCGCCCTGGCGCGCGTGGCCGAATCCGGCCTGCCGCTGATCTACCTGAACCAGGTGGGCGGGCAGGACGAGCTGGTCTTCGACGGCGCCAGCTTTGCCCTGGACGGCGACCAGAACCTGGTGGCGCAGCTCGCCAGCTTCGACGAACACCTCGCGGTGACGCACTGGCACCGCGACAGCCTGGACACCTGGACGGTCGCGAACGCGCCCATGATCGCGCCGCCGGACGGGCAGGGGGCCGTCTATAGAGCCCTGGTGCGCGGTCTGCGCGATTACGTGGACAAGAACGGCTTTCCGGGCGTGGTGATCGGCCTCTCCGGCGGCATCGACTCCGCCATGACGGCGGTGGTCGCGGTGGACGCGCTGGGGCCGGAGCGGGTGCGCTGCCTGCTCATGCCGTCGCCCTACACCAGTCAGCGTTCCCTGGACGACGCCGCCGAATGCGCGCGCCTGCTGGGCGTGCGCCTGGACACGGTGCGCATCGACAGCGCCATGGGCGCGTTCACCGACATGCTGGCGCCGCTGTTCGACGACCTGCCGCCGGACACCACCGAGGAGAACGTCCAGGCGCGCATCCGCGGCATCACGCTCATGGCCGTGTCCAATAAGTTCGGCCCCATGGTGCTCTCCACGGGCAACAAGTCCGAGGTCTCCGTGGGCTATTCCACGCTCTACGGCGACATGGCGGGCGGCTACAGCGTCCTGAAGGACGTCTACAAGACACAGGTCTACGCCCTGGCGCGCTGGCGCAACAGCGAGCGCCCCGCCGACGCCAGGGGACCGGACGGGCGCGTGGTGCCCGAATCCATCCTGGACAAGGCGCCCTCGGCCGAACTCAAGCCGGACCAGACGGACCAGGACAGCCTGCCGCCCTACAGCGAACTCGACGACATCCTGGTCTGCCTGATCGAGCGCGACATGGGCATGGCCGAGATCGCCGCGCGCGGCCACGATGCGGGCGTGGTGCGCAAGGTCTGGCACATGCTCGAGGGCGCGGAGTACAAGCGCCGTCAGGCGCCGCCGGGGGTGAAGATCACCCGGCGGTCCTTCGGCCGTGACCGGCGCTATCCGATCACCAACAAGTATCGGGGGTGAACCGGGTTGATGCCCGGCATCGAACGCGTCAGAACGCCGTGGGGTGGCGCCACGCATGTGGACCCGCCTTTGCGTGATCGTGTGGGGCAGGTCCGCTGGCGAGAAACTGCCCGCCACATCCGAAAGCCATTCAAACGCGAGCACACATGAAGGTCCGTTTCGCCCCCAGCCCCACGGGGCTGCTCCAGGTCGGCAACGCCCGCGTCGCGCTCATCAATTGGCTGATGGCGCGCAAGCACGGCGGCACGTTTCTGCTGCGCATCGACGACACCGACCGGCAGCGCTCCGAAGACCGCTATGTCCGCGCCATCGAGACCGACCTGCGCTGGCTCGGCCTGGTCTGGGACGAGCACGTCCACCAGTCCGCGCGCATGGACCGGTACGACGCGGCCGCCGAGCGCCTTCGGGAAGCCGGACGGCTGTACCCGTGCTACGAAACGGCTGAAGAGCTGGAGGCCAAGCGTCGCCTGCAGACAGCGAGCGGACGGCCGCCCGTCTACGACCGCGCCGCCCTGCAGCTCAGCGAGGCCGAGAAGCATCGCCTGGCGGACGAAGAGGGGCGCCGGCCGCACTGGCGATTCTTCCTGGAGCCCGGCACCGTGCGCTGGCAGGACGCCGTACGGGGCGAGCAAAGCTTCCAGGCGGGGAGCCTGTCCGATCCCGTGCTCATCCGCGCGGACGGCCGGCCCCTGTATACGCTTACCTCGGTCGTCGACGACATCGAGCTGGGCGTCACCGACGTCGTGCGCGGCGAGGACCACGTCGCCAACACGGCCGCGCAGGTTCAGCTTTTCACGGCGCTGGGCGGCGAGACGCCGGGTTTTGCGCATCTGCCGCTGCTCACCGATGCGGAGGGGCGCAAGCTCTCCAAGCGCGAGGGCGATCTGTCGCTGGACGGTATGCGCGAGCGCCAGCAGATTGAGCCCATGGCGCTGGTGTCCTATCTGGCGAAGCTGGGCACGCCGGACCCGATTGACGTCGCCCCGGACCTGGAATCGCTGGCCGCGGACTTCGATATTGCGCGCTTCGGCCGCGCCGCGCCCAAGTTCGACATGGACGAACTGCTGCGCCTGAACGCGCGGCATCTGCACACGCTGTCCTACGCGGCGGTGGCCGACCGCCTGGCCGCGCTGGGGATGCCCGAGGCCGGTTCGGGGTTCTGGGAGACGGTGCGCGCGAACCTGACGCGCCTGGACGACGCACGCGATTGGTACGCGGTGTGTGTGGGGCCGACGCAGCCGTGGATCGCCGAGGACGACCGGGATTTCCTCGCGCTCGCGGCCGAGCGGCTGCCCGCCGAGCCCTTCGACGCGGGGACCTGGGACGCCTGGACCGGCGCGCTCAAGGCGGAGACCGGGCGCAAGGGCGCCAAGCTGTTCAAGCCGCTGCGCAAGGCGCTCACGGGCCGCGACCACGGCCCCGAGCTGAAGGGCCTGCTGCCGCTCATCGGCCGCGAACGGGCCGCCGCCCGCCTGCGCGGGGAGACCGCGTGACGCGAAGCTGAGGGCAGACAAGGGCGGCTCGGAATCCGGAGATCCCGAGCCGCGGCCCATGAAGCCGACAAAGGGGCGCCGGTCGCGATCTGCGAAGCGCGGCCGGCTTACTGCGTCTATGCTGGCGCATTGCCTGGCGCTAAACTCGCGGGTATGTGCGGCCGCTACGCCATCACGTCGCCAGCGGAGGCGGTGCAGCGGGTCTTCCAGGTGCCCGAGCGGCCCAATCTGCCGGCGCGCTACAACGTCGCGCCGACGCAGGATGTCCCCGCGGTCCGGCTGGGCGACGACGGGGCGCGCCACCTCGTCCAGCTTCGCTGGGGGCTGGTGCCGTTCTGGGCGGATGATCCGTCGATCGGCGCGCGCATGATCAACGCGCGCGCGGAGAGCGCGCCCACCAAGCCGGCCTTCCGCGCCGCGTTCGCCCGGCGGCGCTGTCTCGTCGTCGCGGACGCGTTCTACGAGTGGCAGAAGCCGGCGACCAAGGGCGGGCGCAAGCAGCCCTATTGCGTGATGCGCAAGGACGGCGCGCCGTTCGCCTTCGCCGGGCTGTGGGAGCGCTGGAATCCCCCGGACGGCGGGCCGGCGCTGGAGACCTGCACCATCCTGACCACGGACGCGAACCGGCTGCTCGCGCCCATCCACGCGCGCATGCCGGTGATGCTGGACGCCGACGCGTTCGGGACGTGGCTGGCCCCCGAGGCCGGCCGCGACACCTTGACCGATCTCCTGCGCCCATACCCGGATGACGCGCTCACCGCCTATCGGATCGGCACGCGCGTCAACCGCGTTGCCAACGACGATCCCGAGGTGATCGCGCCGCTCGACGCTTCCCAGGCGAGCGGCGGCGCCGGCCCGGCACAGGGCAGCCTCCTGTAAAACGGTATACCCTGGGTTGGTCGGCGCCGCGCGCGAACCCGGCGGCGAAAACCTGCGGGTTATCCCCGCCGCCAACGCCGCTTCAGATCGCGCTTAATCCGATGCGTGTTCAACAGAAATGTTGTTCCCAATCCCATCTAGATGCGGTTCAAACAGACTGACGAATTGTTTCCGTATTGAATCGACAATATCGGTCGAAGTATCAAATCTAATATAAATATTCGTGCGCAGTATTAACTCTGCATTAATTCGTTTGCGGCTTCATGGGAACATCCACACGCTGGAAAAGGAGGACACGAGAGATGATGGATTTCACGCGCAAGCTCATGAACGACGAGACCGGCGCCACCGCCATCGAGTACGGCCTGATCGCCGCACTGATCGCGGTCGGCATCATCGGCGCCCTGACGGCGCTGAGCGGTGAGCTTAATGCAGTGTTTGACGAGGTCGGGACCAAGCTCAACGAGCAGGCCAGCAATTCAGGTGACTCCTGATAAAGGAGTGCCCGACTATTCGGCTCCGTTTACCGGGTCGGCGGTTCCGGTCGCGGCCGAACCGCCGACGCCGGGGTTTACCGCGTAGGGGTATGTGCCATGAACCCGATCGACGATTTGCAACTCGCCTACGCCCTCGCCGTCACGATTTGTCTCGGCATTGCGGCGGTACGCGATCTGACCGAGCGGCGCATTCCCAATGCGGTGCCGGCGGCGCTGCTGATCCTGTATCCGGGCGTGTTCGCGCTGGGGCTCGGCGCGAGCCCATGGTGGGGCGGGCTGGCGGTGGGATCCGCCGTGTTCGCCGTCGCGGCCGCGCTCTTCGCCGGGAACATCCTGGGCGGCGGCGACGCCAAGCTGCTCGGCGTGGTGGCGCTCTGGGCCGGCCCGGCGTGGGCGCTGGAGGCGCTGCTCGTCACCGGCCTGCTGGGCGGCGTTGCCGCCATGGCGCGCCTGCTCCGGCCCCTTCTGCTGACGCCCGTGCTCGGCCCGCAGCCCGGCGCCCGCGAGACCAGCCTGCCCTACGGCGTGGCCATCGCGGGCGGCGGCCTGTGGGTCGCGGGCCGGATGGCCGGCCTGTAACCCCGGGCGAGAAGGAGATCCGTCATGCGCGCCCGTCTCGTCCTGCTCATCGCCACGTCGCTCGGTCTCGCCGGTGGCGCGGCGTTCATGACGCAGGCCTGGCTCAAGAGCGAACAGGACCAGCCGCAGGCCAAGCCGGCACCCAAACGGCCCGAGCCGAAGCAGCTCACCGCCAAGGTACGCGTTGCGGCGAGCGAACTCTCCCCGGGCACGATCCTCAAGCCCGAGGACCTGCGCTGGCAGGCCTGGCCCGAGGACGGGATCGCCGAGAGCTACGTCGTCAAGGGCCGCCCCGAGGACGGCAAGGCGCCCAAGCTCCAGGGCGCCGTGGTCCGGCAGGGCCTGACTGCGGGCGAGCCCATCACCGAGCAGCGCGTCGTCCGCCCGGGCGACCGGGGCTTCCTGGCGGCCATGCTCAAGCGCGGGCACCGCGCGATCACCGTTCCGGTGAACCGGGCGTCGGGGCTGTCCGGCCTGATCTTTCCGGGCGACCGGGTGGACGTGATCCTTACCCACACCGTCTCGGGCGAGCAGAGCGCCACGGGAAGCGCCCGGCGGGCGAGCGAGACCGTGCTCGCCGACATCCGCGTGCTCGCGCTGGACCAGCGCACGGGCGCGGGCGAGAACGAGCGCACGGTCGCCAAGACCGCCACGCTGGAGCTCACGCCCAAGGAGGCGGAGAAGATCTCGCTCGCCCAGCGCCTGGGCACGCTGTCGCTGAGCCTGCGCCCCGTCGCGCGCAACGCCGGCGATACGTCGGGCGACGACAACGTCACCGTGGACAGTCAGGTCAGCTCGGTCGTCACCATCCCGCGCCGCGACGACGACGGCGGCGGTTCGGGGCCGACCGTGCAGGTCATCCGCGGCGGCAAGACCGCCACCGCCGAGGTTTCGGAGGACTGATTCCATGCCCCAGCGGATCCTCGCCACAGCCCTGGCGCTGCTCCTGCTGGCGACCGGGGCGGGACATGCCGCCGGCTCGGGTTCGGTGAACGTGGTCGATCCCAACGGCGAGCGCGTGCGTCTCGTGCGCGACCAGGGTGCGATGGTGCGCCTGGACTCGGCGATCGACAGCGTCTTCGTCGCCGACGCCGAGATCGCCGACGTGCAGGTCAAGTCGCGCCGCCTGGTCTACGTCTTCGGCAAGAAGGTGGGCACCACCACGCTCTTTGCCGTGGGCCCCGACGACGCCGTGGTCGCCAGCGCGGACGTCGTGGTGCGCCACGATCTGGCGCGGCTGGAGAAGGCCCTGCGCGACATGCACCCGTCCGAGCCCATCTCGGTGAAGACGGTCGAGGGGGCGGTCGTGCTGTCCGGGCGCGTGAGCAACAGCGGCGTGGCCGAAGACGCGCGCGAGATCGCCGCGCGCTACGCCGGCAAGGACAACGTGATCGACCGCCTGGAGGTGACCAGCCCCACGCAGGTGCACATCCGCGTGCGCGTCGCCGAAGTGGAGCGGACGATCAGCGACAGCATCGGCGTGCAGTGGAACGAGCTGCAGTTCGGCAAGGAAGACGCGTTCACCTTCGTGGGCGGTGCGCTCACCGGCGGCGCGGGGTCGTTCGCCGGCAACCTCACGGCCGACAGCGGCGATGCCAGCGTCGATGCCACCCTCGACCTGCTGTCCGAGGAAGGCCTGGTGACGGTGCTCGCCGAGCCCAACCTCACCGCCCTCTCGGGCGAGACGGCGACCTTCCTCGCCGGCGGCGAGTTTCCCATCCCCGTCTCCCAGGACGAGGACACGATCAGCGTCGAGTTCCGCGAGTTCGGCGTGCGCCTGAAGTTCACCCCGACGATCCTGAACAGCGGCCGGATTTCGTTGAAGGTGGCGCCCGAGGTGAGCGAACTCAACTTCGCCGACGGCGTGGCGATCGGCGAGGGCGGCATCCGCGTGCCCGCGCTGAACACGCGGCGCACCGAGACCACCGTGGAGCTGGCCAGCGGGCAGAGCTTCGCCATCGCCGGCCTGCTTCAGAATACGCGCAACCACGACATCGACGAGCTGCCCGGCCTTGCCGAGCTGCCCGTGCTGGGTGCGCTGTTTCGTTCGGATCAGTTCCGGCGCGGGGAGACCGAGCTGACCATCGTGATCACGCCCTACCTGGTCCGCCCGTCGACGCCCAAGGCCATGGCGCTGCCCACGGACGGGCTCACCGCGCCCAACGACATCGAGCGCATCCTGTTCGGGCGCATGTACGGCGATCGCGCCGCCCAGCGCATGCGCGCGGAAAAGCGCCTGGGCGACAAGCGCCTGAGCGGACCCGTCGGCTTCATGCTGCAGTAAGGGAGATCGCCGATGCCCCGCCGCATTGCCGCCATTCGCGTTGCCGCCGCCGGGGCTGGGCTGCTGGCCGCCTGCCAGCCCGCGCCGCCGCCCGGTGGGCCCACGGGCCCCGAGCGCCACAAGGTCGAGGTGACGCAACGCATCGACAGCATCACCGTCCCCTTTGCCGGCAACAGCACCGAGCTGCCCGCGGCCTCGCGGAGCGGCCTCGGCGGCTTTCTGGACGAGATCGGCGCGGGGCGCGACGCCGTGGTGGTCGTGCGCGCGCCGACGGGAGTCAAGGGCGACCTGGGCGCGCAGCGGCGCAATGCGGTGCTGCGCTTCCTCAAGGCCCGGGGCCTGCGGCCGCGACGCCGCGACTCCCTTCTGCCCCAGGTCGAGGTTCCGGCGGAGAAGGTGCTCGTGCGGGTGGCACAGTACGCCGCCAAGCTGCCCGCCTGTCCCGACCACAGCCGCGGCCGGCTGGGGCGGCTGTCCAACCAGAACAGCAGCAACTACGGCTGCGCCACGAACCACAACCTCGGTGCGATGGTCGCCAACCCGCGCGATCTGGTGCGCGGGCGCGAGCTGGCGCCGGCGCGAACCACGCGGCAGATGCACCGCATCCGCAGCTATCGCGCGGGCGCGTCCGTCGGCGGCGAGAGCGACGGCGGCGGCACGGGTGTCGCGGTCGACGGCGGCGAGCAATAGGGAGGGCGAACCATGAGCGTAGCCGAAGATCTTACCGGCGGCCCCGGCTTCGACGACGACGAGCGCGAGCCCTTCGCCGGCTTCGTCACCGACGAGACGACGCAGGCGGCGCTCCAGAACCTCGCGCGCTCGCGCGGCTGGTCGCGGGACGAGGTCCAACGCGGCGGCCTGTCCGCGGCGCTGCGCCAACTGGGGGTGCTGCCGCCGCCCGAGCTCATGGTGGTGGACATCTCGGACACCGAGGATCTGCAGCAGGCGCTGGGCGGTATCGGTGAACTCGCCGCGGGCGGGCGCATCATCGCCCTGGGGTCGGAGAACGACGTCCAGACCTTCCGCAAAGTGCGCGACGCCGGCGCCGCCGACTATCTGGTCAAGCCGGTCAGCGCCGACGCCCTGGAGGCCGCGGTGGCGCGCGCGGAGACGGCGGTGCCCGACGGCGGCCAGGCGGCCCGGCCCATGGGCCGGGCCATCGGCGTCGTGGGTGCGCGCGGCGGCGTGGGCGCCAGCACGATTGCCAGCAACCTGGCCTGGCTCCTGGCGAACGAGCGCGAGCGCCGGGTCTGCGCGGTCGACCTGGACCTGCGTTTCGGCACCTTGTCGCTGGGTTTCGACATCGACGCCAGTGCCGGGCTGCGCGAGGCGCTGGAGGACCCCGAGCGCGTGGACGACTTCTTCGTTGACCGCGCCGTGGTGGAGGTGGGCGAGCGCCTGTCCGTGCTCGCGGGCGAGGAGCCGCTCGACGACACGCCCCACGTGGCCGGCCAGGCGGTGCCCACGATCCTGCGCACCTTGCGCGAGCGCTACGACCTCGTGGTCGTGGACATTCCGCGGCACCTGCTCGCCGACCGCGCGGACACCCTGGAGGCGCTCAGCGACCTCGTGCTGGTCAGCGACCTGTCGCTGCCCGGGCTGCGCGACAGCAACCGCGTCCTGCGCTTCCTGCAGGCGCAGGGCAACGGCGCGCAGATCCGCGTCGTCGCCAACAGCGTGGGCAAGGGCGGCGCCGGCGAGATCGCGCCCAAAGAGTTCGACCACGAGCTGGAGGGCCGGCTGGGCCGGCGCATCGGGCGCGATCCGGAGGTCTTCGCCAAGGCCGCGCTGGCGGGCAAGCCGCTCGGCGAGGTGGCGCCCAAGAGCCGGGCCATGGCGGATCTGCGCGGCCTGCTCACCGATCTCGTGGGCGAGGCGCGGCGCAGGAAGAAGATGCGGAAGGGCAGGGTCAGGGGCCTTCTCGGCCGCGTTTCCACATAAAGGCAGAAGGATTGCGGCATGGCGCGCGACGAAACCGGCCAGATCCCGGACGCCGAGGGGGCGGCGCAGCCCAACGGCGACGGGCGTGCCCCGTCGCCCGGAGCGGATGCCGGCGGCGAGCGCGGCGACGCCAATGCCCAGATCGAGGGCCGGCACCTGGATCCGCGCGTGGCCGCCCTGGTCCGTGAGCGCCTGACGCTGGACGAGGTGCTGCAACAGTCCCGGCGCTATCTGGCGCAGACCGTGAGCGCCTGCCTGGAGGAGGTGGTCGCAGCGACGGGCGAGCGCCTGAGCATGATGGCCCAGCGCGACCTGGTCACGCGCGTGCTCAACGCGTGGCTCGCCGAGGCGCGCGAGCACGCCAGCCAGGCGGAGGCCACGGGCGCCGCGCCGGCGAGCGCGCCGCAGGCCCGCGCCGGTGGGGGCGGCAAGACGCCCATCGATCCGGCGGCCGTGGCGCGCGAGGCGGAGGGCACCAGCGGTGCGGCGGCCGATCCCGAGAGCAGCCGCGCGCGGCGTCAGCGCCTGCTGGAGACCAAGGCGACGATCCAGCCCATCGTCATGGAGCGTATCGACATCTCGGTCGCGGCCTCCCTGGAGCCCGACGAGCTGGAGCGCCAGATTGCCGAGATCGTCAGCGAGGTGCTGGTCGAGCAGAAGCTGCAGCTCAACCGGGCGGAGCAGAAGCAGCTCGTGCGCCTGCTCATCAACGACATGGTGGGGCTGGGCCCGCTCGAGCCGCTGCTCGCAGACGACAGCGTCACCGACATCATGGTGAACGGGCCCAAGCAGGTCTACGTCGAGCGCGGCGGCAAGCTCGAGCTGACCGACGTCGAGTTCCGCGACAATGCGCACGTGATGAACATCGCCACGCGCATCGTCACGCGCATTGGCCGCCGGATCGACGAATCCACGCCGCTGGTGGACGCACGCCTGGAGGACGGCAGCCGCGTCAATATCATTGCGCCGCCGCTGGCGATCGACGGCACGTCGATTTCCATTCGTAAGTTCTCGAAGAAATCGATCACGCTCGACACCATGGCGCGCAACAACAACGTCTCCGACGCGCTGGCCACGGTGCTCAAGATCGCGTCGCGCTGCCGGCTCAACATCCTGATCTCCGGCGGCACCGGCTCGGGCAAGACGACCCTGCTTAACGCGATGAGCCGGATGATCGACCACGGCGAGCGCATCGTCACCATCGAGGACGCTGCCGAACTGCAGCTCCAGCAGCCGCACGTCGTCCGGCTGGAGACGCGCCCGCCCAGCCTTGAGGGCCTGGGCGAGATCACCATGCGCGACCTGCTCAAGAACTCGCTGCGCATGCGCCCCGACCGCATCATCCTGGGCGAGGTGCGGGGTGCCGAGGCGCTGGACATGCTCCAGGCCATGAACACCGGCCACGACGGCTCGATGTGCACGCTTCACGCCAACTCCCCGCGCGAGGCGCTCACGCGGCTGGAGAACATGGTCGCCATGTCCGGGGTGAAGCTGCCGCCCCAGGCGGTGCGCACGCAGATCGCCGACGCCATCAACGTCATCGTCCAGATCTCGCGCATGCGCGACGGCATGCGCCGCGTGGTCAAGGTCACCGAGGTCGTGGGCATGGAAGGCGACGTCATCACCACCCAGGACCTGTTCGAGTACAGCTTCGACGGGGAGAGCAGCGACGGCCGGCTTAGCGGGAGTTTCCGGGGCTCCGGCCTGCGTCCGCATTTCTCGGCGCGGGCCGATTACTACGGCGTGGCGAACGCGCTGCTGGAGGCGATGGGATGCCGCTGAGCCCGCCCGCTCTGATCGCCGCCGGGGTGTTCCTCGCCACGCTCGCGTTCGTGCTCGCCGGCGGCGCGACGGCCGCGGTGGTCGCCGGCCAGCGCCAGCGCAAGCGCCGCCTGGCGCGCGCCGCGGGCGGCCGGGCGCGCGTGCCCGAGGCGGCCATGGCGAGCCTGCGCCGTGCCGACGAGGCGGCGCGCTTCAAGGGGCTGGAGGCCGTGGTCCGGCGCATCCTGCCCGGGCACGCCGACCTGCGAGCGCGCCTGGCGCGCACGGGCTACAGCCTGAGCGTGACGGGTTTCCTGCTGATCTGCGCCGCCACTGCGCTCGCCGTGGCCGTGCTGGGCGGGTTCGCCGCGGGCGCGCCCTGGTTCTATACGTTGCCCGCGAGCCTGGTGCTGGGCTGGGGCATTCCCAATGTCGTCATCGGGATGCTTGCGGGCAAGCGGGTCAAGCGCTTCCTGCTGGAGCTGCCCGACGCCATCGACGTCATGGTGCGCGGGCTCAAGTCCGGCCTGCCCATTACCGAGATGGTGGGCAACGTCGCGCAGGACTTCGACGGGCCCGTGGGCGACGAGTTCCGGCGCATGGCCAACGGCCTGACCATCGGGCGCAACCTGGAAGACGCCTTGTGGGAGACGGCCGGGCGCATCGACGTGCCCGAGTTCAACTTTCTGGCCGTCAGCGTGGGGCTGCAGCGCGAGACCGGCGGCAATCTTACCGAGACCCTGCGCAACCTGTCCGATCTGCTGCGCAAGCGCCAGCAGATGCGCCTGAAGATCAAGGCCCTGTCCGCGGAGGCGCGGGCGAGCGCGTACATCATCGGCCTGCTGCCGTTCGTCATGCTGGGCGTGATGTACCTGATGAACCCGGACTACATCGGCCGACTCTTCACCGACCCGCGCGGGCACTACATGCTCGCCGGCGGCCTGGCGAGCGAGCTCATCGGGGCGGCCGTGATGGTCAAGCTGGTGCGGTTCGAGGTGTAAAACGTCCTCATACGTCGACAGGCTCAGTATGAGGCGCCGCATCTTGAGCTTGTCGAAAGATGAGCTCTGCTGACGGAAAGCGCCATGAGCGAACTTCTCTACACCATCGCGACCGATCCCGTCTTCGCCATCTCGCTGACGGCGGGGCTGGCGGTGTTCGGCCTGCTGTCGGGGCTGAGCGCGCTCGCCGACGCGGAGCAGGTGCGTCTGTCGCGCATCAAGGCAGCCGCCCGGCGCACGCCCAAGCGTGGCCGGCGGCGCGAGACCATCCACGGCGATGACGTCATGGCCCTCGTCCGGCGCGTGGTGCAGCGCGTGAACGTCATGCGCGACCAACAGGGCGAGGCGATCGCGCAGAAGCTCGCACGCGCAGGCTGGCGCTCGCGCGATGCCCAGGCGCTGTATCTGTTCGGCAAGCTGGCGCTGCCCTTCGCCCTGGTGCTGGTCGCGCTGGCGGTGTTCTTCGCGGTCAATCCCTATGGCCTGCCGTTGGTGGCGCGGCTGGCCATCGTGATCGGCGCCGGCCTGCTGGGCAGCCGGCTGCCCGAGCTGGTGGTGCGCCAGCGCACGGCCAAGCGCAACAAGGAGATGCAGAAGGCGCTGCCGGACGCGCTCGACCTCATGGTGATCTGCGCCGAAGCGGGGCTCAGCCTGGACGCCGCGATCAATCGCGTGGCCAGCGAGATCGCGCCGACGAGCCGGCACCTCGCGGACGAGTTCGGCCTGACGCTGCTCGAGCTGCGCTTCCTGCCCGACCGGCGGCAGGCGCTGGAGAACCTGTCCAAGCGCGTCGAGCTCAAGGCCGTGCAGGCGCTGGTGAACACGCTCTTCCAGACGGACAAGTTCGGCACGCCGCTGGCTCAGGCGCTGCGCGTGCTCGCCCAGGAGCTGCGCTCGGAGCGCATGCTGCGTGCAGAGGAAAAGGCCGCGCGGCTGCCCGCGATCATGACCGTTCCGCTGATCGTGTTCATCCTGCCCGCCCTGTTCGTCGTGCTCCTGGGACCGGCCATCCTCGATCTGGGAGAGGTATTCCAGAAGGTCTAGTGCGGTCGATCCCATGGAACGGATTTGAAAGCTACATGTTTCGATAAGATTTTGCTTCGACGAGCGCATGTTTCGACAGGCTCAACATGTGGCCGCGTATCGGAAAACTTGTGGCACGATTTGGTCTCATCCTCAGCCTGTCGAAGGATGAGGCCGCCATGCCGGCGTTTCGCCCGAACGTTGCCGGTGGGTGAAGCCGCGCCGAAAATGTGCATCCGCCCTTTTCGCCCTTTCCTGCGCGCGCCGATGGGGCCACCATCGGGGCATGAGCGAACAGGCGACAGCCCCGCCGCGCGACGGGCGCGTCCTGGTCCTGGGCGCGAGCGGATACATCGGCCGGCATCTGGTGCCCTATCTGCGCGACCGCGGCGTAGCCGTACGCGCGGCCGGGCGTCGGCTGAGCGCGCTCCGGGCCGAGCGCTGGGACAACGTGGAGCTGGTCCAGGCGGACGCGTTGGACCTGCAGAGCCTCGTCCGGGCGCTGAACGGCGTGTCGGTGGCCTATTACCTCGTCCACTCCATGGCCGTCGGCGCCGACTTCCCCGAGCAGGACCGCCGGGCGGCGCGCATCTTCGCCCAGGCCGCTGCCGAGGCGGGCGTGCAGCGCATCGTCTACCTGGGCGGCCTCTCGCCGGCCAATCCGGACACACCGCACCTGGCCTCGCGCGTGGAGACGGGCGAGATCCTCCGCCAGGGCAGCGTGCCCGTGATCGAGGTGCGGGCGGGCATCATCATCGGGCCCGGCTCGGCCGCGTTCGAAGTGATGCGCGATCTGGTGGCGCACCTGCCGGTGATGGTCACGCCGCGCTGGGTGCGCCGGAAGTCACCGCCCATCGCGCTCGACGACATCCTGGCCCATCTCGCGCGGCTTCCCTGGATCCCCGGGGCGGAAGACGGGATCTACGAGGCGGGTGGGCCGGAGAACCTGACCTACGAAGAGATGATGCGCATTCTCGCGCACGAGCTGGGCCAGCGTGAGCCCTTCGTCATCCCGGTGCCCGTGCTCACGCCGCAGCTGTCCAGCTACTGGCTCGCGTTCGTCAGTGCCACGCCCGTGCGGGTCGCCCGGGCGCTGATCACCGGGCTGAAGTACGATCTTTCGGCGGACGACCGGAGCCTGCGCGCGCTGCTGCCCCCGGCGCGAACCGACTTCCGCGAGGCGGTGCGTCGCGTCTTCCGCGACGAGCAGGATATTCATGCGGCGGACCGCTGGCGCGAGGGCGCCTGGGAGCTGCGCGGCAAGCGCCACGACATCAGCTTCTACGCCAAGACCCTGACCCGTACGGCCGAGACGGACGCGTCGCCGGCCGCGGTGTGGGACGTGCTGGGCGATATCGGCACGCGTGGGACGGGCTACTTCTATCTCAATCCAGTCTGGCGCCTGCGCAAGTCGCTCGACGCCCTGCTGGGCGGCCGGCCCGCGGGGCCCAGCACGCGCCGCGGCGATCCCTATGCCGGGGAACGCTTCGACATCTGGCGCGTGCTTGCCAGTGTTCCGGAACGACGACTGACCCTGTTGTCCGGCCTGATTGCGCCGGGATCCGGGGGCATGGAGATCGCGATCGCCGAACGCCCGGACGGGGGTACCCGGGTCAGCGCAACCATTTACTGGCACGTCGCCGGTTTCCGCGGGCTTCTCTACTGGTACGCCCTGGGGCCCGGCCACGCCTTCATGCTCGCCGGCATGACCCGCGCCATCGCGCGCCAGGCGGCCGCGCGCGCGGCCTCGGCGGGCGAGGGGGTGCGCGCGTGACACCGCGTCGCGCCGCCGGGGATGCATCGCGGGCACAGGTCGGGTAGGGTCCGGCGTTCGCAAGGACGACGGGGGTCGGAAAGCAGCATGCCGCGGGATTACAGCCAGTATCGTCAGTTTCGCTATCGGGCGGGCGGCTCGGCCGTCACGCCCGCCTCGGCCGAGTCGGTCTGGGATGTGGTCGCCGCCATCGGCGGTGAGAACCGCTACTACACCCTGAACAGCCTGTGGACCGTGCGCGAGCTCATGGACGCCGCGGTGGGCGGCGCCGGCCTGCGCCGCAGCCGGCCGGCGGGGCGCGAGCTGCGCCCGGGCGACCGCATCGACAGCTGGGAGGTTCTGGTGGTGGACCGGCCGCACTGCCTGGCGCTGATCTTCGGGATGAAAGCGCCCGGCCGCGGGGTCCTGGAATTCCGTGTTACTCCCACGGACCGGCGCAACCGCCTGACCGCCACCGCCTACTGGGAGCCGGACGGCGTGGCCGGCCTGCTCTACTGGCGCGCCATGCAGCCGGCGCACGTGTTCCTGTTCGATCGCCTGACCGATACCATCTGCCGCAAGGCGCTCGCCGCCGAGCGACAGGGGGCTGCTCCGGAGGCCGGGGCAAACGCGCCCGACGACGGCCTGGGCGCCGGTCCCGCCCTGCGGCGATAGGGGGCCCGACCGCGCCCCGGAAGGGGCGGCCGGACCCCGTCGGGGCTGCTATATGCCCGGCCCCATCAGGGTGTTGGGCAGCCACATGGCGATTTCCGGGAACACGCAGAGCAGCACGATGGCCAACACCATGCACAGCATGTAGGGGAGCGCGCCCCACAGGATGGTGGGCAGGTTGACGTCCGGCGCGATGCCGTTGATGACGTAGAGGTTGAGTCCCACCGGCGGCGTGATCAAGCCGATCTCCAGGTTGATCGTCATCATCACGGCGAACCAGACCGGGTCGAAGCCCAGCTCGGTGATGATGGGCAGCAGGGTGGGCGCGGTCATCAGGATCACCGCCACCGGCGGCAGGAAGAACCCGGCGACCAGCAGGAACAGGTTGATGCACGCCAGCAGGACGTAGGTGTGCACGTCCAGCGCCGCGATCCACTGCGCCAGCGA
>CAJXKW010000059.1 GCA_913055855.1 uncultured Limimonas sp.
ACCTGCGCCAGTTCATGTACACGAAATTCGTCATCGTCGCCGACGACGACATCGATGCGCGCGACTGGAAGGACGTCGTCTGGGCGATGTCGACGCGCATGGACCCCGGCCGCGACACCGTTACGATCGACAACACGCCCATCGACTACCTGGACTTCGCCAGTCCCGAAAGTGGGCTGGGCAGCAAGATCGGCTTCGACGCCACGACCAAGTGGCCCCCCGAGACGCACCGGGATTGGGGCGAGACCATCCGCATGTCCGAGGAGACCATCGATCTGGTCACGCGCAAGTGGGCCGATTACGGCCTGCCGGGCAGCGGCACGCCCATCTGGTGGCGGCGCTAGAGCAAAATCGATGAAAGCCGAACCGGCCGGCATCGTGAATTTTGCTCTAACTTCCTGAAGAGCGGGCAAGATCCAGCTGAAACGTGATTCCACGTTTCAGCATCTTGCCCGTGTGCCAGGCATGGCGCTGATCTTGGAGGTGAGAGTCCTCTTCGTGGCCCTGGTGGCGGGAAGCGATAGCCGAAGGCAACTGCGTCGCCGCGAGGCGGCGTGGGGAGGGACAGCTCTTCGGCGCCGTCAGGCGCCTAGCTGGAGGCAAAGTGCGGGGCCGACGCACAGGAACCGGATACGAGGCCAACGCGTGCGGGTAACCCGGCGAGATACGGGGACGCCCGATAGCCACCCGGAGCGCGCGCGGGTAAATCCGGCGGCGACCGCATGAAGGATCAGTGTCTTACCCTGGGAGATCTCTCGGTTTCCCCGGGCGAGCCGGGGCAGGAAGCCGGCGACGGTGTCCGACGAACCGGGAGAAGTCAGCCGAGGCCATAGTAGGTGGTCCCGATGGGGACGACTGAAGGGCCGAAGTCGGTCGCCAAGGAACAGACTGGCCCGTTCGATGAGCGTGGAGCAGCAGCAAGCAGCCGCGACCCAACTCCGCCTGTTCGACGCGGCGGACCAGGGCCCGGCTCGCCACCCCGAGACCGGTGACGCCGGCAGCGGATCTGGTTCGCGGGAGGCGTTGCAAACGTTCGCGGCACGGGCTGAGGACCGAGCCTTGCCGAGCTTTGTGATGGAGGAGGTCGCCGATCCGGCGAACCTCAACCAGGCCTACAAGCGGGTAAAGGCGAACCAGGGTGCCGCAGGCGTCGACGGCATGCCCGTCAGCGCGCTGCGGGCCTGGATCGCCGACCATCGGGACTGGCTGGTCACCGCCCTATTGGACGGGACGTACCAGCCCGCCGCCGTGCGCGGCGTCACGCTCCCGAAACCGGGTGGCGGGACCCGGCAACTGGGCATCCCGACGGCCGTGGACCGTCTGGTGCAGCAAGCGATCGTCCAGGTCCTGGAGCCCAAGCTCGACCCGACGTTCTCGGACTCGAGCTATGGGTTCCGGCCCGGGCGCAATGCCCATCAGGCGGTGCTGGCGGCGGGCGCCCACGTCGCCGCGGGCGCGACCATCGTCGTGGATCTCGATCTGGAGAAGTTCTTCGACCGGGTGAACCACGACGTGCTGATGGCGCGCCTGGCCCGACACGTTGCCGACCGGCGGCTGCTCGGCCTCGTGAGGCGGTTCCTCCAGGCCGGTATGCTGGCCCAGGGCTGCCACACGCCGCGCTACGAGGGGACGCCTCAGGGCGGCCCGCTCTCGCCGTTGCTGGCGAATCTTCTGCTCGACGACCTGGACAAGGAGCTGGAGCGGCGAGGCCATCGGTTCTGCCGCTACGCCGACGACTGCAACATCTACGTGCAGTCCGAGGCGGCCGGCGAGCGGGTCATGGCCTCGATCCAGGCCTTCCTGGAACGCCGGCTCCGGCTCCGGGTCAACCGGGAGAAGAGTGCGGTCGCGCCGGTGCACCGGCGGCAGTTCCTGGGCTATCGCCTGCGCCGCGACGGCGGGCTGGGGATCTCCCCGGAGGCCTATCGCCGGGCCAAGGCCCGGCTCCGGGCGATCACCAGCCGGCGGCGGGGCGTGCCGCTCAGCCAGGTGATCGCGGAAGTGAACGCGTTCACCCCCGGCTGGGTGCAGTATTTCCGGCACGCCCATGCCCAGCAGGCCATGGCGGAGCTCGACCAATGGCTCCGCCGGCGCCTGCGGTGCTTCCGGCTGAAACAGGCGAAGACCCTGGCCGGCTTGCGCCGGTTCCTGACCCGGAACGGGGTGCCCCCGCCCGAAGCCCGCAAACTGGCCGGCGCCGGCTGCGGCTGGTGGCCGCTGGCCAACGCGCCGCAAGCCCGCCGCGCCATGTCGCAGACCTGGTTCGACCAGCACGGCCTCAAGGCCTTGGTCGCCCTTTACAAGGCGGTCACCACGACCGACAACCGCCGTGGTACGAGACGCGTACGCCCGGTGGTGTGAGAGGGGGGAGCCGCGAGGCTCCTCCCTACTCGATTAGCCGGTCGCGCCGCCCAAGGCCCGGGCCGGCCGGGACGGCCTACTGCTGGCCGCCGCCCTGGCGCTGCTGCCGGATTTCGTCCTGGGTGATGACGCCGTCGCCGTTCTTGTCGCGTTGTTCGAAGAGCCGTTCGGCGCGGGCCACGGCCTCCTCGCGGGTGACCGAGCCGTCGCCGTCGCTGTCCAGCGCGGCGAAGGAGCGGCCCACCTGGTCCTTGCCGCTCTGGCTCTGCGACCGCTGGCGGTCGCGCCGGCGCTCGATCATCTTGCGCGTGACCCGGGTCATCTCATCCGGGACGATCACCCCGTCGCCGTTGGCGTCGTAGCGGCCGAACACCTTGGCGGCGCGCTCGGGATTGCGCGACTGCTGCGTGAACTCCGACTTGGTGATCTTGCCGTCGCCGTTGGGATCGCGCTGCTGGAAGCGGCGTGCGGTCGCGGTGGCCAGCCGGTCGTCGATCCAGCTCCGCAACTCTTTCTCGGTGAATTTCCCGTCGCCGTTTTCGTCCAGCATCTCGACGCGCCCGGCGGCGAAACTGGTGACCTCCTCGCGGGTGACCTTGCCATCGCCGTTCTCGTCGGCGCGCTGGAACATGCCGCCGCCGCTGCGCTGGGCCACGGCCGGGGCGGCGAGACTGGCCCCGGCGGCGGTGACCAGGGCGATGGCGGCGGCGCGGCGAAACCCGTTGTTGCGCACGGCTACGGCTCCCTCGTGGTTGACCCCTGTGCTTCCCGCGGCCCGCAATCGGCCGCGTGCTTTGTGGGGATGTGTGACAGCCGCAGCGCGTGCGGGCAAGCCCTGTAACACGGCACACCTCGCGGCGGCACCGGCGCTCTAACCATTTCCTAACCCCGCCGCGCGACTCTCTGGCCGAGCGGGGGATGGGGCCTACCGTCGGGTAAGGAGGGCGGCGTAACGATCATGTCCCAGGATCCAGCCGAGGCGCGGCGCATCGCGGCGCGCGCCATGGCGCTCATGGCCCGGCACGACATCCCGCCGACGCCGGAAAACTACACCATCTGGTACAGCTATGCTGCCGGCAGCAATCCCGCGCTGGTGCGTTCGCTGGACATCCTGATTTCCAACAAGACGCCCTTTACCCCGGAGCGCAACCAGGAGATCTACGCCCAGTTCTTCGACAGTCAGGCCTATGCGCAGGCGGTGGAGGATACCTCGTCCCAGCTCGAGGACGCCCTCGACCGGGTGCAGCAGCTCATCAGCAAGGCGGGGCGCGACACCTCCGCGTACGGCCGGCGCATGTCCAGCCTTTCCGGGGCGCTGAACGAGGAGACCCAGACCCTGGAGCAGATCCGCGAGACGGTGGGCGCCATGGTGCAGGAGACGCGCGCCATCCTCGCCAAGAACCAGCGCCTGGAACAGCGGTTGCGCGATTCCACCGAGGAGATGGCGACCCTGCGCCAGGACCTGGAGACGGTGCGCCAGGACGCGCTCACCGACGCCCTCACCGGTGCGGCGAACCGCAAGCAGTTCGACCAGCACCTGCGCGCGGCCAGTGCCAGTGCCATGGAAGCGGGCGAGCCGTTGACCGTGATGCTCATGGACATCGACCGCTTCAAGGCGTTCAACGACCGCTACGGCCACAGCACCGGCGACGAGGTGCTCAAGCTCGTTGCCCGCCATCTCAAGGAGCACGTCAAGGGGCGGGATCTTCCCGCGCGCTTCGGCGGCGAGGAGTTCGCCGTGATCCTGCCGGACACCCGCTTGGAGGACGCCGTGCGCCTGGCCGACCGCATCCGGGCGCACCTCGCGCACCGGCAGGTGACTCATCGCAGCACGCAGCAGATCTACGACCGGGTGACCATCTCCGTCGGCGTGGGGAGCTACCGCTTCGGCGAGCCGCTGGAGCAGCTCGTCCAGCGCTGCGACGACGCCCTCTATGCGGCGAAGCGCGCGGGGCGCAATCGGGTGTGCTCCGAGGCGATGGTGGATACGCCCAGGGCCTCCAGCGGCTGAGTCGCGCACGCCGCGGGATTTGACACGCCTGCGCGGGCGCGGCGACGTTCCCGGCCTTCATGATGTCACGTCGGGTCGCGGGCCGGTCGGAGGCTGAACGCGTGTGCGCCAGGGCTGTCATCCAAGCGGCGGAAGCATCCGCACGCCGGGCGCCGGCTGCATGGCGGCCGGCGGCGCGCGGCCGGCTGGCGGTGGCGCCGCCCACGCCGTGCCGCCTGGCCGCGGCACTGGGCGGGCGGTTGCCGCCCCGCGGCGCCCGAATCGGGCTGCTGGGCGGTTCGTTCAATCCCGCGCACGGGGGGCACCGGCGGATCTCCCGGGCGGCGCTGAAGCGTCTGGGGCTGGACGAGGTGTGGTGGCTGGTCTCGCCCCAGAACCCGCTCAAGCCCAAAACCGGGATGGCCGCCCTGGAAACCCGGCTCGCCACGGCGCAGGGGATCATCGCCGGGCATCCGCGCCTGCGCGCGACGGCCGTGGAGGGCACCCTGGGCACCCTCTATACCGCCGACACCATC
Organism: uncultured Limimonas sp.; assembly: GCA_913055855.1. Taxonomy (GTDB): domain Bacteria; phylum Pseudomonadota; class Alphaproteobacteria; order Kiloniellales; family Rhodovibrionaceae; genus CAJXKW01. The sequence goes on from CAJXKW010000059.1 coordinate 4,888, forward strand.
GCCGCGCTGTGTCAGCGGTTTCCGGGCGTGGACTTCGTCTGGCTGATGGGCGCGGACAATCTCGCCCAAATCGACCGCTGGCACCGCTGGCGGGCGATCTTCGAATCGGTCCCCATTGCAGTCCTGGACCGGCCTGCGTATTCTTACAGTGTGACGAGCGCCAAGGCGGCCATTCGGTACCGCCGGGCCCGTATCGCGGAAGCGGCGGCGCGCCGGCTGCCCGGTGCCGACCCGCCCGCCTGGGTGTTCGTGCATCAACCGCGGGATCCGCGCTCGGCCACGCGCATCCGGGGGCGGAAGAGCGGCATCGAGGGAGCGTCTTGCGAATCTGTCGGTCTCACGCGGACCCGTGCCTGATCCGGCCGTCGCGAGGTTTTCGCAAGGCGGCACCCGCCCATATCGTGACAAGCCATTGCGGTTCCCGACCGGGGCGGTGCGCCGGCCCGAGCGGGGCCGTTGCGGCATGCGATCGGAGGTTGGAGCCATACACGACGCGAACGCGGCATCCCTGATCGATCCGGCCGCGGGCGAAAGCCGCCCCGCCGGCCGGGAGATTCTGGATCTCGTCCAGAAGAGCCTGGAACAGGACAAGGGCGAGGACGTGGTCGTCATCGACCTGGCCGAGAAAAGCACGATGGCCGACTACATGGTCGTCGTCAGCGGCCGGTCCAGCCGGCAGGTCAGCGCCATGGCCGAGCACCTGATGGAACGCCTGAAGGCGGCGGGAAGCCAGGGGCTCGCGGCCGAGGGCCTCACCCGGGGCGACTGGGTGCTGGTCGACGCCGGCGACGTGATCGTGCACCTTTTCCGGCCCGAGGTCCGCAACTTCTACAACCTGGAGAAGATGTGGGCCTCGCCCGTGATCGACGACATCGCCGCCGAACGGGCGCACGCCTGAGCAGGACGCGCGCCCGCCGCGCGGGAACGGACCGTCAAAACCGACGTGGCCGCACGGTATCGGCGTGCGGCGCAGGGTCATGCGAATTACGATCGTCGCCGTGGGCCGGTTGAAGCGCGATCCCACGCGCGAGCTTTTCGACGCGTACCGCCAGCGCTGTCGCTGGGAGATCGTGCTGAAGGAAGTGGTCGCCCGGCGTGGCGGCGATGAGGCCGCGCAACAGGCGGACGAGGCGGATCAGATCCTGGCCGCGCTGCCCGGGCGGGCCACCCTGGTGGCGCTGGATGCGCGCGGGCGCGCCTTGACCAGCGCGCAGTTCGCCGACTGGCTGGGCACGCGGCGCGAGGGCGGCGAGCGGGATATCGCGGTGGCCATCGGCGGCGCCGATGGACTCACCGACGCGGTGCGCGCGCGGGCGCAGCTCGTTTTGGCGTTCGGCGCCATGACCTGGCCGCACATGCTCAGCCGCGTCATGTTGGTGGAGCAGCTCTATCGCGCCCAGTGCATTCTGGACGGGCATCCGTACCACCGCTGATCCGGTGCGCCGATGGGATGGGCGCGGCCGCGCCCTGTCGTGTGCGCCACCAGTCGGCTATAAGGACCGCATGACCGAGGACATCCGACCCCAGCGCCCGCGCCCTGTCGTGCTCTGCATTCTCGACGGCTGGGCGCGCAATCCCGAGCGCGCAAGCAACGCCATCGCCCAGGCGCAGACCCCGACGATGGACCGGCTGTGGCGCACCCAGCCGCATGCCACCCTGACCACGCACGGGGCCGACGTTGGCCTTCCGGAAGGGCAGATGGGCAACTCCGAAGTTGGCCACATGAATCTGGGCGCCGGCCGCGTGATGAAGCAGGAGCTGCCGCGCATCGACGACGCCATCGCGGGCGGCCGGCTCGCCGATGCGCCGGCGCTCGGCGAGGTCGTGCGAAGGCTTAAGGCGAACGGCGGCACCGCGCATCTGCTGGGGCTGGTCTCGCGCGGCGGGGTGCATGCGCACCAGCGCCACGTGGCGGCCCTCGCCAACGTCTTCGACGCCGCGGGCATTCCGGTGGTCGTCCACGCGATCACCGACGGGCGCGACACCCCGCCCATGTCGGGCCGCGAGGCGCTGCGCGACTTCTGCGCGGCGGCGCCCAACGCGCGCATCGGGACCGTGATCGGCCGCTACTACGCCATGGACCGCGACCGGCGCTGGGACCGCGTGCAGGCGGCCTTCGACGCCATTGTCGCCGGTCAGGGACAAGCGCGGGCGGACACGGCCGACGATGCGGTCGCCGCCGCCCACCGCGCGGGCACCGGCGACGAGTTCGTCCCGCCCACGGTGATCGGGGACTATGCCGGCGTCGCCGACGGCGACGGTTTGGTGTCGGCCAACTTCCGCGCGGATCGGGTTCAGGAGATTCTTGGGGCGCTGGTCGACCCCGCATTCGACGGCTTTGCCCGCGTCCGGGTTCCCGAATTCGCCGCCACGGCCGGTATGGTCGCATACTCCGACCGGCTGGCGCCCTTGATGCCGGCGATCTTTCCGCCCGAGCAGCCGGCGGACGTGCTGGGCGAGGTGGTCGCGCGCGCCGGTCTGACGCAGTACCGCGTTGCGGAGACGGAAAAGTATCCGCACGTGACCTATTTCTTTAACTGCGGCGCGGAGACCGTGTTTCCCGGGGAAGAGCGCTGCCTGGTGCCCTCGCCCAGGGTGGCGACCTACGACGAAAAGCCCGAGATGTCCGCGCAGGCGGTTACGGACGCGCTGGTCCGGGCGATTGAATCCGACCGCTTCGACCTGATCGTGGTCAACTATGCCAACGGCGACATGGTCGGCCACACGGGGGACATGGATGCGGCCGTGCAGGCCGTGGAGACCGTGGATCGCTGTCTCGGCCGGGTGGTGGCGGCGGTTGAGGCCGCCGACGGCGCCATGTTCGTCACCGCGGACCACGGCAACGCGGACATGATGCGCGATCCCGAGACGGGTGCGCCACACACCGCGCACACCACCTTCCCCGTTCCCGCCGTGGTGGTGGGGGCGCCCGCCGGCACGCGGCTCGCCGAGGGCCGCCTGGCGGACGTGGCGCCCACCCTGCTGGCGCTCATGGGGCTGGACCAGCCGGCGGCGATGACGGGGCGGAACCTGCTTTTCCCAGACGCGCAGCAAGCGGAGGCGGCGCATCGGCGTGTCCTGGCCTGACGGGCGCCGCCGGCTGGCGGCATGCGCGGCTGGAAGGCTCCGGCGCGCCGTCCCGGCGGTCGCGCTGGCGGTGCTGCTGGGGGCGGTCGCACCGCTTCCGGCGCCGGCGCAGGATTCCGGGTCGACCGAGACGGACGGCGCCGTCCGCGACCTGCAGCGCAAGGCGGAGGCGGACCGGGAGCGCGCGCGCGACCTGCGCGAGAAGGCGCAGAAGATCCGCGAGCAGATCCGCGCCCTGCGCTCCGAGTCGGTGGCGGCGGCAAAGCGGGCGCAGAAGCTCGAGGCCGAGCTGTCGGGCCTGGAGAGCACGCTTGAAAGCCTCCAGGAACGCGAAGCGGAAAAGCGCGCGGCCCTGCGCGACCGCCGCGAACAGCTCGCCCGGACCCTGGCGGCACTGCAGCGGATCGCCATCCAGCCGCCGGAGGCCATGGCCATGGGGAGCCGTTCGCCGCTGGACGTGGTGCGCGGCGCCATGATCCTGGGTGACACCGTCCCCGCCATCGAGGAACGGGCGCGGCACCTCAAGCGCGAACTGGCCGATTTGCGCGTGCTGCGCGACCGCATTGCCAGTCAGCGCGCCGCGCTGCGCGCGACCAAGGAGAAGCTGGCCGAGCAGCGTGCCAAGCTCCGCGACGTCGTCGCCGAGAAAAAGGCACTGCGCCAGAAACTGGTGGGCAAGTCGAAAGAAGCCAGGCAACAGGCGCAAAAGCTCGCCCGCAAGGCGGCGGACATGCGCGAACTCATGGCCAAGCTGCGCGCGCAGCCCGACACGCCCCCGCCGCAGGCGCGCATGCGCCCGGCGACCCGGGACGACGGCGGTGCCCGCGGGGACGACGGCAGCCGGGCCAACGGCGGGGCGGCGGACGGCGACGCGGCGGGCCCGCAGGGTTCCGCACGCAGCGCGGGCGACGCGGACGTGCCACCGCTGCCCGCGAGCAAGCCGGAAAACCTCCGCACCCGGACGGCCAAGCTCGCGCGCCCGGAGGACATCCGGCCCTTCCCGCAGGAGCGGGAGAGCCTGCGCATGCCCGTCAGCGGCAGTGTGGTCACGCGCTACGGCCAGAAGATCACCCGCGCCGGAAGCACCACGCCGGCCAAGGGCATCGTCATCGAGACCCGGCACGGCGCCCGGGTGGTCGCGCCGTACGACGGCAAGGTGGCCTACGCCGGGCCGTTCAAGAGCTATGGCCGTATCTTGATCATCGAGCACGGAAACCGATATCACAGTCTCCTGGCCGGCCTTGACCGCATCGATGCGATCGTGGGCCAATGGGTGCTGGCAGGTGAGCCCGTGGGTGTCATGTCGACGAGCCCGGCACGGACTCCCGAACTCTACATGGAGCTGCGGCGCACGGGGCGGCCGATCAACCCCCTGCCGTGGCTCGCGCAAACCGGGAACAAGGTAAAGGGCTGATGCGTACTCTGCGTTTTGCGACGCTCGTGGCCGTCGCATTTCTGGCGCTTGCGCCGGCGGCGGTGCATGCACAGGACAACGGCGGCAGCGGGGACGAGGAATCCGGCGACACGTACAAGCAGCTCCAGCTCTTCGGCGACGTCTTCGAGCGCGTGCGCGCCGATTACGTCGAGAAGGTGGGGAACAAGGAACTGATTCATTCCGCCATCCGGGGCATGCTCAGCTCCCTGGACCCGCACTCCAGCTATCTCAGCAAGGACAATTTCCAGGAGATGCAGGTCCAGACGAAGGGCGAGTTCGGCGGCCTGGGCATCGAGGTCACCATGGAAAAGGGCGTCGTGCGCGTGGTTTCGCCCATCGACGACACGCCCGCTGCGCGCGCCGGCATTCAGGCGGGCGATCTGATCATCGCCCTGGACGGCGATCCCGTGCGCGGCCTGACCCTCTCCGAGGCGGTGGAGAAGATGCGCGGCAAGGTGGGCAGCGATATTGAGCTGACCATCCGGCGCGACAACAAGAAAGAGCCCTTCGACGTCACCATCACGCGCGACAAGATCACCATCGAGTCCGTGCGCTCTGAGACCTACGGCGACGTCGGCTACCTGCGCATCACCGCGTTCAACGAACAGACCCAGCCGGGCCTCGAGGACGCGGTCGCCAAGATCGAGGAAAAGCTGGGCGACGAGCTGGACGGCTACGTCCTGGATCTGCGCAACAATCCGGGCGGGCTCCTGGAGCAGGCGATTTCCGTCTCGAACGCCTTCCTGGACAAGGGCGAGATCGTCTCCACCCGCGGGCGCGATGCCGAGGACAACAAGCGCTACAACGCCGAGGACAACACGATCGTCGGCGATGCGCCCGTGGTGGTGCTGATCAACGGTGGCTCGGCTTCGGCCTCCGAGATCGTGGCGGGCGCGCTCCAGGACCATAACCGCGCCGTGGTGCTGGGCACGCGCAGCTTCGGCAAGGGCTCGGTGCAGACCATCATTCCGCTGCCCGGGCACGGCGCCATGCGCTTGACCACCGCCCGCTACTACACGCCGTCGGGGCGCTCGATCCAGGCCAAGGGGATCGATCCGGACCTCGAGGTGAAGCAGGCGAGTGTTGAACTCGTGGACAACGGCGACGCCCGGCGTGAGCAGGACCTGCGCGGCGCCCTCGGGCGCGGCGAGGGCAACGGCGCCTCGGCCGGCGAAAGCGGCGAGGCGGGCAGCGGCCTGCCCGAGGCCAAGGCCAAGGAGCTGCGCCAGGACTATCAGCTCTCGCGGGCCGTGGACCTGCTGCGCGGGCTGACGCTTTTCCAGCAGCGCGTTCTGAATTAGGCTGCGCGCGGCTGGTTTGACGTGGCAAGCGGAGGTCGCGCGTGTACGACGACGCCGAGCCCGGGCAGGACAGGGTCAGCGGCGGCCGCGGCGCCCTGATCGTCGCGAGCCTCGCGGTGGTCGTCCTGCTCGGGGCGGCTGCCGGCTACGTCCTGTTCGTCCCGGCCGACCGGCAGGAACTGGCGGAGTACGGCCGGGTCGAAGTCCCCCTCAACGCGCGCACGGTGAAGCAGCTTCCGGCGCGCGAGGAGGGCGGTGCGTCCGCCGGCGGCGGATCGGAAACGGCCGGCGCCGGCCGGTCCGAGCCGGGGACGGGCGACGCCGCGGGCGCCGGTGAAGACGGCGACGACTCCGGGGCGACGGCCGCGGGCACGCAGGTGATCACCGGTTCCGGTGCCGGGCAGACGGCGACCGCCCAGGCCACCGGCGCGGCCGGTCAGGCGGGAGCGGCCGAGGCGGACGGCGAGACCGGAAGCGGCGCGCCGGCGGACTCGGCGGCCGGGGACGAACAGAGCGCGCAAACGGCGCAGGACGGCGACGCCGCCGGTACTGCCGGTGACGGCGCTGGCGACGGCGCGGGGACCCAGACCGCGCGCGTGCCGGAGACGCCCGCGGCGCCCGAGCGCGACGGCGGCGTATCCGGCGAAAGCGCCATCACCGGCGGCGGCGAGGGGACGCCGCAGTGGCAGAAGTATGCGCGCGAACTCAGCCCGCCCGAGGGCGTGGACCGCATCGCCGTCGTGGTGCGCGGGCTCGGCCTCTCCAGCGCGGCGACGGAGGCAGCGATCCAGCGTCTTCCCGGGGAAATATCGCTGTCGTTCTCGCCCTACGCCCGGCGTTCGGCGGAGTGGAGCCTCCGTGCGCGGGCACGCGGGCACGAGGTGCTGGTGGACCTGCCCATGGAACCGCGCAGCTTTCCCGCCGACGATCCCGGCCCCAAGGCGTTGATGACCACGACTCCGACGCCGCAGAACCTGGAACGTCTGGCGTGGGTGCTGGGCAAGGGGCGGGAGATCGTCGGTGTCGTGGCGCAGATGGGCTCGGCGTTCGTCGACAACAAGCGCGCCTTCGGCCCGGTGGCGCGCAGGCTCAAGCAGCGCGGCCTGATTTTCGTGGACAACGGCGACGTTGCCGACAACGCCGCACGGTCCGCGGCCGAGGATCTCAGCCTGCCCTTTGCGGTGAACGACCGGACCCTGGATGAGGGACAGGTGAGCCGGCCGGCCATCCGCGGGCGGCTCGCCGAGGCCGAGCGTATCGCCAAGCAGGCCGGCTCGGCCGTCGTCCTGGCGCATCCCTATCCGGTTACCATCGACCTGCTTCAGGACTGGAGCCGCAAGGTGGGGCAGCGCGGCTTGGCCTTGGTGCCCATTACGAATATCGTACGCACGCCCGGGCGTACCGAGGCGGCGCAGCTTCGCTGACGCGGTGCGCACCGGGGACACATCCCCGGAACCAGCGGACCCGATACGGCGCATGGCAGCGACGCAAAGCGGCGGCACGGCACCGCAGAAGATCGCCGACCTTCCCTACCGGCCCTGTGTTGGGCTGATGCTGCTCAACCACCGGGGCGACGTTTTCGTCGCCCAGCGTGTGGATCAGCGCGGCGAGGCCTGGCAGATGCCCCAGGGCGGCATCGACCCCGGCGAGGACCCGCGCAGCGCGGCGTTCCGCGAGCTTCACGAGGAAATCGGCACGGACAAGGCCGAGATCCTGGCGGAAAGCCGGCACTGGCATCATTACGACCTGCCCGCGCACCTCGTCCCCAAGGTCTGGGGCGGGAATTACCGCGGTCAGGCGCAGCGCTGGTTCGCCCTGCATTTTCTGGGCGACGACCGCGACATCGACCTGGACGCACACCACCCGGAGTTCCGGGCGTGGTGCTGGGTAAGCCTGGAGCGGCTGCCCGAGCTGATCGTGCCGTTCAAGCGCGACGTTTATAGCAAGGTGATCGCCGAGTTCCGCCCCGTGGTGGACCAGCTCCGCGGCGCGTCCGCCGACTGACCGACGCGGCGCCGCGGCGCGGTCCGCAGGCGGGACGGCGGGCAAGGCGATGCCGCCGGAATTTGCCTTGTTCCCATCCGGCGAAGGGCGTATATTGCGGTTAAATAAGTGTTAATACGGAAACCGCAGATGGACGAGACGGTGGACGGGTTCGACGGGGCGCCGATCGCGCACCCGAAGCTGCGGGCCCTTCACGATTTCTGGCACCGTTGCCGCGGCGAGGGAGCGTTGCCGCGGCGCAGTGCCATACCGGCCGAACAGTTCAAGCCCTGGATGGGGCACATGATGATCCTGGAGCCCGTGGGGGAAACGGCGGCCGCACTGCCGCGTTTCCGCGTCCGGCTCCACGGGACGCGGCTCTACGGCTACGACGGCAAGGACCTCACCGGCTGGTTCATCGACGATGTCGTGGGCGAGCCGGGGCTGAGCTGCATCGTGGCCCCCTACGCGGCCGCTGTGAACGCGCGCGCGCCGCAGTACGACGTCATCCAGTCGCCGTTTCCCGGGGGCACGGTGCATCACCTGTGCCGGCTCGTTCTGCCCTGCGCCGAGGACGGTCACCAAGTCGACCGCCTGCTGGTGGGCATGTATCTGCATGCGCAGCCCCGGCACGACCCGCCACCCCATACCGTGCCACCGGATGCGGCGGCGGGGCACGGCGGTTACGCCTGACCGCCCGGCGCACCGGGGCGCGCCGGTATCAGGCGTGCTCGTCCGAATCCCCGCCGGTGATGCCGTAGCCGCCGCACATGGCGACGATCAGCGGGAAGAACACGATCGCCAGGACCAGGGCCGCGTAATACAGGATGCCCGGCCAGAAGAACGCGATCGCAATGACCGCCAGCAGCGCCACCCCGGCGCCCGTCATGAAGAGATTGAACCCGTCCATCCGCATCCTGCGTCCTCCCGCGTCAGCGCCCTTTGGAACCCGGTCATCCGCCGAGTGTGCGTCTGCGGCACCGACGGGGCAAGGCGTCGCAGTGCGGCACGGTGTCCAGGGGCGGCCTGCGCCCGCCGGATCCAGGCGCGTGCGCGCTTGACCCGCGTCGCCGCGGCCCATAGATGCGCGAGCGCGTTCCATGATAACCCTTTGAATGACGCGAACCACGACGACCGAGACCGAGCAGCCCGATGGCCAAGCTTCCCATCCTCATCGCCCCGGATCCGACGCTCAAGACCGCCGCCCGGCCGGTCGAGACGGTGGACGATCGGGTGCGCCAGCTTCTCGACGACATGCTGGAGACCATGTACGACGCGCCCGGAATCGGGCTGGCCGGGCCGCAGGTGGGCGCGCTGGAACGCGTCGTGGTCATCGACGCGGCCGAGAAAGGTGCGCCGCCGCAGCCCCATAAGCTGGTCAATCCGGAGATCATCTGGCATGGGGAAGAGTTGGCGACGCACGAAGAGGGGTGTCTCTCGCTGCCCGACATCTTCGCCGAGATCAGCCGCCCCGGGCACGTGCGCCTGCGCTACCTGGACGAGAACGGCGCCGAGCAGATCCTGGACGCCGACGGGCTGCTGGCCACCGTGGTCCAGCACGAGATCGACCACCTCAACGGCGTGCTCTTCGTCGACCACCTCAGCAACCTCAAGCGCAACATGTTGATGAAAAAGCTGTCCAAACAGATGCAGAAGAGCGGCAAGCCGCGCTATGCCGCGGCGACGGCCTGATCCACGATGGCCGATCCGCTCCGCATCGCCTTTATGGGCAGCCCGGACTTCGCGGTGCCCAGCCTGCGCGCCCTGATTGACGCGGGGCATCACGTCGTCCGGGTGTATGCCCAGCCGCCCAAGCCCGCCGGCCGCGGCCACAAGGAACAGCCCGCGCCCGTCCAGGCCGAGGCCGAGTCCCACGGCCTTGAGGTCGTGACCCCGGAGAGCCTGTCCGCGCCGGCGGTCCAGCAGAGCTTCAAGGACCTGGCGCTCGACGCGGCCGTGGTGGTTGCCTACGGCAAGCTGTTGCCGCCGGGTTTCCTCCACGCGCCCCGCCTCGGCTGCCTGAACGTGCATGCCTCGCTGCTGCCGCGCTGGCGCGGTGCGGCGCCCATCCAGCGCGCCGTGCTCGCCGGCGATGGCGAGACCGGGGTCACCATCATGCAGATGGACGAGGGCATGGATACCGGTCCCATCCTGGCGCAGGAGCGGGTGGCCATCGACGGCGACACCGACGCGGGGAGCTTGCACGACACGCTGGCGGACCTGGGGGCGCGGACCCTCGCGCCCGCGCTCGCCGATTTCGCCGCCGGCCGGATCGAACCCGAGTCACAGCCCGCCCAAGGGGTGACCTACGCGCGCAAGCTGGGTCCCGATGATCGGCGCATCGACTGGCGCCGCCCGGCCATCGCGATCACCCGCCAGGCCCGTGCGTTCGCCCCCAAGCCCGGGGCGACAGCGACGCTGCCCGACGGCGAGACGCTCAAGGTGCTGCGTGCGGAGGTGACCACGAGCACGGCGCCCGCCGGGACCCGGCCGGGAACCGTCCTGGATGCCGCGCTGTTCACCGTGGCCTGCGGCCAGGGGGCGGTGCGCCTGACGCGCGTCCAGCGCAGCGGCAAGAGCCCCATGGATGCCGATTCCTTCCTGCGCGGCTATCCGCTGAAGGCGGGCGACGTGCTCGGCTGACGCGTTCGCCCCGGCGATGACCGCAACGCGCTGGAAGCTTACCCTGGAATACGACGGCGGCCGTTTCGTCGGCTGGCAGCGCCAGGACAACGGGCCCAGCGTGCAGCAGGCGCTGGAAGAGGCGGTCGCGCAGCTTTCCGGCGAGCGCGTCACGGCGCAGGCAGCCGGGCGCACCGACAGCGGTGTCCACGCCCTGGGGCAGGTGGCGCACCTCGATCTCGAAAAGCCGATGAATCCGGGCAAGCTGCGCGACGCGCTCAACCACTTCCTGCGCGAACGCGGCGTGGCCGTGCTGGCCGCCGAGGCCGTGTCGGGAGATTTCCACGCCCGATTCTCGGCCACCGCGCGCGGCTATCTCTACCGCATCATCAACCGCCGGCCGCCGCTGGTCCTGGAGCGCGGGCGCGCGTGGTGGGTGCCGCGTCCGCTGGACGCCGACGCGATGGCGCAGGGTGCACAGCACCTGCTGGGCCGGCACGACTTCACCTCGTTCCGCGCCAGCGAGTGCCAGGCGAACTCCCCGGTGAAGACCCTGGATGTGCTGGCGGTCGCGCGCACGGGCGAGGAGATCCGCATCACGGCCGCGGCGCGTTCCTTCCTGCACCACCAGATGCGCAACATCGCGGGCACGCTGAAGCTGGTGGGCGAGGGCAAGTGGCACCCGGACGATGTTGCGCGCGCCCTGGCGGCCCGCGACCGTTCGGCTGCCGGGCCGACGGCCCCGGCGGCGGGGCTTTACCTCACCCACGTGCGCTATGACGGGGATACGTGAGCCCCTTGCCAAGCCCCGCCGCATGTGCCTATAACCCCGGTGTAACGCGGGCGTAGCTCAGTGGTTAGAGCACCAGCCTCCCATGCTGGGGGTCGTGGGTTCGAATCCCATCGCCCGCTCCATCTCTCCCTGATACGGCCGTTTCATCCTGCCGGAACGCGCAGCCGCGTCAGTGCCCAGACCGTGAGCGTCAGCACGAGAATCGCGCCGAGCTGGTGCAGCGCACCCAGCCACACGGGGACCACGGCGAGCAGCGTCCACACGCCCAGCGCCACCTGCGCCGCCGCGCCCAGCGCGAGATACGTGAGCGCCCGTTGCGCCGCGGGCGTTAGGGGCAGGCGCCGCGCCCAAAACCACAAGCCGAAGGCCGCGAGCACCGTGAGGATGGCCAGCAGGCGGTGATTGAACTGCACCGCGACCGGCGTCTCGAAAGCATTGCGCCAGAGTGGGTCGTGCCGGACATATCCCGGCGGGACGACCTGCCCGCCCATGAGCGGGAAGGTGTTGTGGACAAGCCCGGCGTTGGTGCCGGCGACCAGCGCGCCGGCGAGCAGCGTCACGGCCACGAGCCCGGCGAAGGCGACGAGACCGCGGCGCAGGCCGCGTGCATTCGGGCTGGGCGCGGGCGCGGGGGCAACGAGCCGGATGGCCAGCCCGAGCGCATAGGCGTAGATCGCCAGGGCCATGCCCAGGTGGAGCATCAGGCGGTATTGACTGACGTCGGTCCGGTCGCCAAAGCCGCTGGCGACCATGATCCAGCCGATCAGGCCCTGCAGGCCGCCCAGCGCGAAAAGCGCGGCCAGATGCGGCCAGAGCCCGCGGTGCAGGCGGCCGCGCACCAGGAACCACAGGAACCCGCCGGCGAAGACGAGGCCGATCAACCGGCCCCAGAACCGGTGGACCCATTCCCACCAGAAGATCGTCTTGAAGTCGGCCAGGTCCATCCAGGCGTGGACGCGCTGGTATTCCGCCGTCTGCTGATACAGCGCGAACAGGCGCGTCCACTCGGCCTCGCTCAGGGGCGGTAAAACGCCCGTAACCGGCGCCCATTCCATGATGGACAGGCCGCTCTCGGTCAGCCGGGTGATCGCGCCGATCACCGCCATCGCCACGATCATCGCGCACACGCCCAGTAGCCAGAAACCGACCGCGCGGTCGGCCTTGCCGCGTGCGATGCGCCGGGTGCGGTGCGAAGACGTGACGGCGATCATGGTGGGCGGCCCATTTTGGTGATCCCGCTCGCCTTGTCGGAAAGCGCGCGGCGGTTCCAATCGGCCGCACGAACACGCAGAGCAAATCCCAAGACACGGCTGGCCAAACCAACAATGCCTTACATTTCCGTCTCGCGCGTGCGCGCGATGAAGGTGTAGAACGCCGGCACCACGTAAAGGGTGAAGATGGTTCCGATGGTCATGCCGGCCGCGATGACCACGCCGATGTGGAAGCGGCTGACCGCGCCGGGCCCGACGGCGATCAGCAGCGGCACCATGGCGAACACCAGCGCGGCCGTGGTCATCAGGATCGGGCGCAGGCGGATGCCCGCGGCGTGCTCGATGGCGGTGCGCTTGTCGTAGCCCTCACGCTGGAGCTGGTTGGCGAACTGCACCAGCAGGATGCCGTGCTTGCTGATCACCCCGATCAGCGTGACCAGCCCGATCTGGGTGTAGATGTTCATGGTCGCATAGCCCAGCGCCATGAACGCCAGCGCGCCCGAGATCGACATGGGCACGCTCACCAGCATGATCAGCGGGTCGCGGAAGCTCTCGTACTGCGCCGAGAGCACCAGGTAGATCGTGATCAGGGCGAAGAAGAAGGTGAAGACGAGCGCCGAGCCCTCCTGGACGTACTGCCGCGACAGGCCCGCATAGCCCACGCTGTAGTCGCGTGGCAGCACCTGTTCGGCCTTGGCCTGCAGGAAGCTGAGCGCCTCGCCCATGCTTACGCCCGGCGCCGGGATCGCCGAGATGGTCGCGGCATTGAGCTGCTGGAAGCGGTTGAGCTTGCGCGGCTGGGTGGTGCGCTCCAGCGAGACGAAGGTGGAGACCGGCACCAGCTCGCCGCTCTTGGTGCGCACGCGGTAGTCCAGGATCTGCTCGGCGTTGACGCGCTCGGCGCGGATCACCTGCGGGACCACCTTGTAGCTGCGCCCCTGCAGGTCGAAGCGGTTGACGTCGCCGCCGCCCAGCATGCTCGCCAGGTCGATGCCCAGCGAACGCATGTCCACGCCCAGCGAGCGCGCCTTCGTCCGATCGATGCGGATGTTCACCTCGCCGCGGTCGTACTTCAGGTCCGACTGGGCGAAAACGAACTTCGGGCTCTTGAGCGCCGCGCCCGCGATCTGCTCGGAGAAATTGTAGATCTGCCGCGGCTGCTCGATGGAGCCGACGACGAACTGGACGGGCAGGCCGCCGCCGCTGCCCGGCAGCGGGGGCGGGATGAACGCCGACGCGCGGACGCCGGCGATGCCGGCGAGCTTGCGCTGGACCAGCGGCTTGACGGCCATGGAGGTGCGCTCGCGCTGGGTCCAGGGCTTGAACTTCATGCCCGCGATGGCGGTGTTGCTGCGCGCCTGCGAACTGCCCCCGGCGAGGCCGTTGAGCAGGAAGGCGTTATTCGTCTCCGGAAAGCTCTGATAGATGCGCCCGACCTGCCTGGTCCATGTCTCGAGCTGGTCGATGGAGCTGTTCGGCTGCGCCGTGGCCTGGGCGATGATGATGCCCTGGTCCTCCTGCGGCGCCAGCTCGCCCGGGATCATGGTGAACAGGACGTAGCAGCTCCCAAGCACGGCGAGGCCGAACGCCGCGACCAGCCAGCGCGCCTTGAGCGCCTTGTCCAGGGTCCACTCGTACGCCCAGCGCAACCGGTCGAACAGCGCGTCCAGGGCGTGCATCAGCCGGCCGCCGCTCGCGGTGTGCGGGGCGAACAGGCGCGAGCACATCATGGGCGACAGGGTGAGCGCGACGATCCCGGAGATGATCACCGCGCCCGCCAGGGTGAACGCGAACTCCTGGAACAGCGTGCCGGTGAGCCCGCCCATGAAGCCGATGGGCGCGTACACGGCCGCGAGCGTGATGGTCATCGCCACGACCGGCCCGGCGAGCTCGCGCGCGCCCTTGATGGCGGCGTCGAAGGGCGACAGCCCCTCCTCGACGTGGCGGTGGATGTTTTCCACCACGATGATGGCGTCGTCCACCACCAGCCCGATGCCCAGGATCATCGCCAGCAGGGTGAGCAGGTTCACCGAGTAGCCCAGGGTGAGCATGATGAACCCGGCACCCACCAGCGACAGCGGGATCGCCACCACGGGCACGGCCATGGCGCGGAACGAGCCCAGGAAGAGGAACATCACCACCACGACGATGAGCACCGCTTCGGCGAGAGTCTTGATGACCTCGTTGATGGCGTCGTCGATGTAGGTGGTGGCGTCGTGGACGATCTCGGCGTTCAGGCCCTCCGGAAAGGCCTCGCGGATGTCCGGGAAGATTTCGCGGATCTCCGCGGCGACGTCGAGCGGGTTGGCGTTGGGGGTGACGTCGACGCCGATGAAGGTGGCGTTCTTGTCGTTGTGGAAGACGCTGGTGTCGTAATTCTCCGCGCCCAGCTTCACCTCGGCGATGTCGGACAGGCGCACGATGGCCCCGTCGCGCTCGGCGATCACGAGGTCCTTGAACTGTTCGGGGTCGGAGACGTTCGTCCCGGCGGTCAGGCTCACGGCCAGCGTGGGCCCCTTGGTGTTGCCCACGGCCGCCAGGTAGTTGTTCGCCGCCAGCACCTCGCGCACGTCGCCCGCGGTGACGTCCAGGGCGTCCATGCGCTCGGGCTTGAGCCAGATGCGCATGGCGAAGGTGCGCGCGCCCAGGATGTTCGCCTTCTCCACGCCGTTGACGGACTCCAGCTTGGGCTGGACGACGCGGCGCAGGTAGTCGGTGATCTGGTTCCCGGCGAGCTGGTCGCTGAAGAAGCTGATGTACATCGTGGACGTGGTCTCGCCCACGGAGAGGTCGATCGAGGGGTCTTCGGCGCGCTCGGGCAGCTCGCTGCGCACCTTGTCGACCTTGGACGAGATTTCGGTCAGCGCCTCGTTGGGGTCGTAGTTCAGGCGCAGGTTCGCCGTGATCGTGCTCAGCCCCTGGATGCTGCTCGATTCCAGGTAGTCGATGCCGTTCGCGCTGGCCACGGCGCGCTCGATGGGCGTGGTGATGAAGCCCTTGACCAGGTTCGCGCTCGCGCCCGGATAGGCGACCGTGACCGTGACCTGCGCGTTCTTCGCCTCGGGGTATTCGCGCACGTTCAGGAGCTGATACGCGCGCGCGCCCACGAGCAGGATGAGCAGGCTCACCACGATGGCGAGCACGGGGCGTTTGATGAAGATATCCGTGAACATGCGGCGGTGCTAGGTCCTGGCGGGATCGCGGCGTGTCTGGGTCCCTTCTCCCCCGCGTGCGGGGGAGAAGGTTAGGATGAGGGGGCTGTGTCCAAACGCCTCACCCTGTCCCTCTCCCCTTTGGCAAAGGGGAGAGGGAACCAATTTGCTCAACGGACGCGCGAACGCCATCACGGCTCCTTCGGGGCGGCCGTGGCGGTGTTCTGCGGCTGCACCGAATTGTCCACGCGCACCGGCGCGTTGTTGCGCAGCTTGATCTGCCCGGCGGAGACGACGTCCTCGCCGCCGTCTAGCCCCTTGGTGATGGCGACCTGGGTGCCGCGGCGCGCGCCCGTGGTGACGAACTGCTGCTTCACGCGGCGCGGGCCGCCACCCTCGGGCGATGGTGTCACGACATAGACCATGTCGCCGTAGGGCTGGTTGACGATGGCCGTCTGGGGCAGGGTGACGACGTTCTCCTGCGCCGGCTGGATCACGCTCACGCGCGCGAACATGCCCGGGCGCAGCTTTTCCGCCTCGTTGGGCAGTGTTCCCTGGACCCGGATCTGGCGCGTGGCGACCTCGACCTTGGGGTTGATGGCGGTGATCTCGCCCTTGAACACCCGGTCGGGGTAGGCGTCCACGCGCACCTCAATGGGCTGTTCCCGCGCGATGTCGGGCAGGCGCCGTTCGGGCAGCGAGAAAGTGACGTGCAGCGGCGTCAGATCCTGCAGCGTCACCAGCGGGGTGCCCGGCTCGACGTAGGCGCCCAGCTGCACCTCGCGCAGGCCCAGGCGTCCGGCGAAGGGCGCGCGCACCGTCTTCTTCGCGATGTGTGCCTGCTGGCGCTCGATCTCGGCGTTCAGCTCCTGAAAGCGCGCGCGCGACTGGTCGAGCTGCGCCTCGGACTGGTTGCCCTGCTGATACAGGCGCTGGTCGCGCTGGAACTGCGACTTGGCCTGGTCGCGCTGGGCGCGCAGGGACTTCAGCTCGGCGCGCGCCTCCTCGCTGCGCAGGCGGACCAGGGCCTGGCCCTGCTTCACCTCGTCGCCGGAGGCAAAGGCGATGTCCACCACCTGCCCGGACACGTCGGGGACCACCTCGACGCCGCGCACGGCCTCCAGCGAGCCCGTGGCGGAGATGGCGGGACGCCAGGTCTTCCGCTCGGCCGTGGCCGTGGCGACCGTTGCGGG
>CAJXKW010000060.1 GCA_913055855.1 uncultured Limimonas sp.
CTCACCCTGGCCGGCGTGACCCTGCACGCGCTGGGCCGCGTTGTGGCCGGCCGGATCCGGAGGGCGCGGCAATGAAGCAGACCATCCGCCTGTTCAGCCGGTTCGAGATCTTCTGGCACTGGAGCCAGGCCGTCCTGATCTTCGCCATGCTCATCACCGGCTTCGAGTTGCACGGCAGTTACGGCCTGCTGGGCTACGGCCTGTCGGCGAGCGTGCACGTCGCGTGCGCCGTGGCCTTGATGCTGGTCTGGGTCTTCGCCGTGTTCTGGCACTTTGCCACCGGCGAGTGGCGCCAGTACGTCCCGACCACGCGCAAGCTGGCGGCCGTGGCCGAGTTCTATGCGCGCGGCATCTTCAAGGGCGAGGAACACCCTTTCCGGCCCTCGCGCGTGCGCAAGCACAACCCCATCCAGCTTGTCGCCTACCTGATCTATAACGTCATCGTGTCCCCCGCCATCTGGATCACCGGCCTGCTCTACCTGGCGTATTCCATGATCGGCGTGGCGCCGTGGCCGCCCCTTTCGGCGGTGGCGTTCGTCCACGTCGCCGCGGCCTATGCGACGGTGGTGTTCGTCATCGGGCATGTTTACATGATCACGACGGGCGAGACGGTGTTCCAGCATCTCAAGGCGATGCTCACCGGTTTCGAGGCCGTCGAGGTTGCGCCCGAGGACACGGCCGGTTCGGCGCGCGCGGGTGATCGCGAGAGCTGAGGCACAGCCGCGCTGCGCCGTCGCCGGAACACCGCACACACGAGGGAGGATTCCATGGTCGCGACCACGCAGATCGCGGGAACGGACATGACGTGCAGCCGCGTCGGCCTGGGCACCTGGGCCATTGGCGGCTGGATGTGGGGCGGCACCGACGAGGCGGAGTCCATCCGCACCGTCCAGGCGGCGGTGGACCGCGGGGTTACGCTCGTGGACACCGCCCCGGTCTACGGCATGGGGACCAGCGAGGACCTGGTCGGGCGCGCGCTCGCCGAGGGCAAGCGGCGCAAGGAGGTCGTCCTGGCGACCAAGGTCGGGCTGGACTGGCAGGGGCGCCAGCCCTACCGCAACGCGCGGCCCGACCGCATCGCCCAGGAGATCGACGATTCCCTGAAGCGCCTGCGCACCGACGTCGTCGACGTCTATCAGGTGCACTGGCCCGACCCGTTGGTGCCCATCGAGGACACCGCCGGGGCCATGAAAGAGTTGCTCGACCAGGGGAAGATCCGCGCGATCGGCGTCTCCAACTTCTCGCCCGAGCAGATGGACAGCTTCCGGCGCGAGGCGCCGCTGCACGTCGTCCAGCCGCCGTACAATCTGTTCGAGCGCGGCATCGAGGCCGACGTGCTGCCGTACGTGCGCGAGAACGGGCTGTCCACGCTGACCTACGGCGCGCTCTGCCGCGGCCTGCTCACGGGCAAGATGACGGCGGACCAGCAGTTCGACGGCGACGACCTGCGCAACGTCGATCCCAAGTTCCAGACCCCGCGCTTCGGCCAGTATGTCGCCGCCGTGAACAAGCTCGACCAGCTCGCCCGGGAGCGCTTCGGCAAGCGCGTGATTCATCTGGCGCTGGCCTGGCTGCTCGAACGGCCGGGCGTGGGTGTCGGGCTCTGGGGCGCGCGGCGCCCGGACCAGCTCGATCCGCTTACCGAAATCGACGACGTGCACATCGACGATGCCCTGATGCAGGAAATCGACGAGATCCTGCGCACCACGGTCACCGATCCCGTGGGGCCGGAGTTCATGGCGCCGCCGACCCGCGAGGAGCGCGCGGCGTAAGGGCGTTGTATGCGCGTCCCACCGGCCGCATGCCGCGACAGGCTCGGCATGCGGCCGGTGGGCGTGCTCGCCCCGGCAGGCCGCCTCATCTTGAGCTTGTCGAAAGATGAGCCTGTCGAAAGGTGAGCCTGCCGAAAGATAAAGCGGCCGCTTTTCGAAGGGATCCTGGACACGCGACAACCGCGAAGGATCGGAGACCATGGCACAGATCGGGTTCATCGGGCTCGGTTCCATGGGACGCCCCATGGCCGAGCATCTCGTGCGCGCCGGCCACGACGTGGTGGTCTGGAACCGCAGCCGCGACAAGGCGCAGCCGCTTGCGGCGATGGGTGCGCGCGTGGCGGACAGCCTGGGCGAGGCGGTGCCGCCCGAGGGCGTCGTCATCACCATGCTCGCCGACGACACGGCGCTCGAGCACGTCTGCCGCGCCCAATGGGGCGTGCTCGCGCGGCTCGGCGGCGGGCTGCACGTTTCGATGAGCACGGTCCGGCCGGAGACCGCCCGCACCCTGGCGGAGGCGCACGCCGAGGCGGGCGCGCGCTATCTGGCTGCGCCGGTGTTCGGCCGTCCGGACATGGCCGAGGCGGGCAAGCTCATCGTCTGCCTCTCGGGCGCGACGGCGGACAAGGATGCGGCCAGACCGGTGCTTCAGGCCTTTGCCGGCGGCTTCTACGACTACGGCGAGACGGACGTCGCCGCGGCCAACGTGGTCAAGCTCGCCGGCAACTTCATGCTCGCCGCTGCGATGGAGGCGATGGGAGAGGCCTACACCTTCGCCGAGCACCAGGGTATCGACCGCGAGCAGCTCAACAGGATGCTCACCGAGACCCTGTTCGCGTGCCCGGCGTACGCGAACTACGGCACGCCCATCGCCAAGCACAATTACGAGCCCGCGGGCTTCAAGCTGAACCTCGGGCTGAAGGACCTGCGGCTCGTGCGCCACGCGGCCGACGCCAACGGGGTGCCCATGCCGCTGGCAGATCTCGTCTTCCGGCGGCTGGAGACGCTCAACGCGCAGGGCCACGGCCACATCGACTGGGCCGGGATCGGCCGGGGCGCGAGCGACGACGCGGGAGACTGAGCCGTCCAGGGCGCCCTCGTCGCGCTGCGAGCCCTGCGATCCCTGGGTGTGCGGCGTGGTGGGCATGCCTTGCTGGCTTGCATTCCCGTGTGTGTTTGATAAGGTACGTCCGGCGGCGGGAAGGCGTCAGGCGCAGGGGCGTGAGGCGCTGTACGGGCGCTTCGGCCGTGGTGGCGCCCGTTCGTCCCTGGCAGCGTAGGCGGTGTGCATGCAGGCCGAAGAGATCCGTGGCACCCTGCGCAATGCCGGCTTCACGGACGCCCAGGTGGAGGGCCTGACCGCCGTGCTCATGGATCTGGCGAGCAAGGATGATATCCGCGATCTTCGTGTCGACCTTGAAAGTAGCATTGCCGGTCTTCGCGGCGAACTTGAAAGTGGCCTCACTGGTTTGCGCGGGGAACTCCACAACGCAATGAGTGGCTTCCGCGGTGAACTCTACAGCCAGATCGGTGAACTCCGGGCCGAACTCCACCGCGAGATAAGCGGGATGTGGCGCAAGCTCGCGCTCATGCTGTTCGCCCAGACCCAGACGATCGTGCTTTCCGTCGCCGCAATTCAGCTCGCGCTGGGATAACCGTTTCCGGCCGGTATTGCCGGACCTGCCATCGATTTCCTGTCCAGGCCGTTATAGCCCCGCGCACACGTGTCGCAGCCCGCGGGGCCGGGACCGGCGCTTATATAAGCGGGCGGAAATATTGCTTTTCCGCCGGTTCCCGTTCAGCTCAGGAGGGGCGCATGACCGAGACCGCGGGCGCGCGAAGCCTGCCCTGTTTCACCGGTGCGCGCTGGCTGGTCAACGCGCAGGTGCCGCTGTTCGCCATTACGCTCGGGCACGCCGGCCTGGCGCTGTCGTGGCGCGCCGCCCACCGGGCCTTCGCCATCCCGCCACAGATCGGCGAAGTGCTGATGGCGCTCGCGGCGGCGGCGTTCGTGGTGGTGGGCCTGCTTTATGCGCTCCGCATGGCCGTGTGCCCGCGCGCGGTGGTCGAGGACGCCCGGCACCCGGTTCGCATGAATTTCTTCCCCGCCATATCCATGGGGCTGATGCTGCTGGCAGCCGGGGCGCTGCCGTACAGCCGTGCCCTGGCGCTGGACCTCTGGGCCGTGGGGGCGGGGCTGCATCTCGTTCTCTGCCTTGCCATCATGGGCCGCTGGATCCGCCACGAGACGGCGATCACCCACGCCAGCCCGGCGTGGTTCATTCCCATCGTGGGCAACATCCTGGTGCCCATTGCGGGAGTGCCGCTGGGCTATCCCGGGGTTTCGTGGTTTTTCTTCGCCATCGGGGTGAGCTTCTGGCTGCCCATGTTCGCCATCGTGCTCTACCGGCTGATCTTCCACGACCCGCTACCGCCGCGGATCGCGCCCATGCTGTTCATTCTGATCGCGCCGCCGGCCGCCGGGTTCGTGGCGTACATGCAACTCAACGGCGGCGAGCTGGACGTCTTGGCCCACGTGCTCGTCTCGAGTGCGATCTTCGTGGCGCTGCTGGTGCTGCGTCTGGCGGGGCTTTACCTCGGTCTGCCGTTCAGCCTGTCCTGGTGGGCCTACACCTTTCCATCGGCCGCGCTGGCGTGCGCGCTCATCCGTTACCAGGCGCTGGTCGGCGGCGAGGTGATGCCCGTTGTGAGCGTCGCCTGGCTCGCCATGGCGACGGTGATCATCGGGATCGTGACGGGGCGCACGCTGTGGGCGGTGATCACCGGCCGGCTCTTCGCCGACGGCTGAGCGCGCCGCGCGGGGCGCGAACGCGAGACGGACCATGTGCGAGCTTCTGGGAATGGCGGCCCGGTATCCCGCCACGCTGACCTCCTCGCTGGAGCGGTTCGCCAAACACGGCGGGGAGGAGGGGCCGCATGCCGACGGCTGGGGCCTCGTCTACTTCGACACGGAGAGCTTCGACGTCCGGCGCATCCGCGAGCCGGAGCGCGCGGCGTCCAGCCCGTGGCTGCCCTTCATCCGCAGCCAGCAGCGCCCCGCACGGCTCGCGCTGGCGCACATCCGCAAGGCCACGGTCGGCCAGCCGTATCTGGCCAATACGCAGCCGTTCCAGCGCGAGCTGGGCGGGCGTGTGCATGTTTTCGCGCACAACGGCGACCTGGACGAGATCGACCAGCGCTGGCGCCACCACCTGCGCGACTACCGGCCCGTGGGCGATACGGATTCCGAGGTGGCGTTCTGCGCCCTGATGAGCCGGCTCAAGCCGTTCTGGGACGGTGCTTGCGATAGGGGGCGCGGCGCACCCGCGGTGGACGAGCGGCGCTGCGTGGTGGAGAGCTTTGCCGCCGAGCTGCGCCGCTACGGCCCGGCGAATTTCCTCTACAGCGACGGTGAGCTGCTCTTCGCCCACGGCCACCGGCGCCGGCACGACGACGGCGAGATCCGCGCGCCCGGTATGGTGACCCTGACCCGGCGGTGCGGCCCCGGCGCCCCGGATTCCCTGGTCAGCGAAAGCCTCTGTCCCCCGGGCGCCTGTCAGGCCGTCACCCTGTTCTCCAGCGTGCCGCTCACCGACGAGGCGTGGCGGCCGCTGGATCACGGCGAGATCGCCATGTTGCGGTTGACCAATGCCCACGGCGCCGCGATCCGAGGGGACGAGGCCGTTCGGTGACGTCAGCTGAACGGGTGGATCGTGCTGCGGTTTCCAGACGCCGTGCGCGTCCAAGTGATCCCTGTGCGAGTCGCATCGCACGCTAGGCGAACAGCTTTTCCCGGCGGCTCGTCGCGAGGAGCCAGTCGCGAAAGGCTGTCACTTTGGGTCGCGTTGCAGCGGCCTCGGGACAAACGATGTAGAAGCCGAGGTTCTCCGGCGCGGCCAATTCGATATCGAAGGGCCTGATCAGCGTTCCGGCCGCCAATTCCTCGGCGACCAGGATGCGGCTGCCCAGGGCGACCCCGTGGCCGGCACGGGCGGCCTGGATCGCCATGACCCACGTGGTAAAGCTCGGCCCGCGCGCGGCGTCGATATCGGGCGCGTCTGCGGCGTCCAGCCACGCGCGCCAGTTCGGCCATGGCGACCCGCCGGATTTCCATTCGGCGTGGAGCAGCACGTGATGCGCGAGATCGGCGGGGCGTCGCAGGGGCCCGGCGGCAGCGGGCAGATCCGGCGCGCAGACCGGGAAAATCGCATCCCGGCCATCGAACAGCGGCCACACCCGCAGACCGGTTGCCTCGCCGTTACCGAACCGGATCGCGACGTCGACGTCCTCCCGTGAGAAATCCACGACGCGCTTGGCCGCGTCGATGCGCACGTCAATTTGCGGGTGTTGCGCATGGAAGGCCTCGATCCGCGGCACCAGCCATTTGGCGGCGAAGGTTGGGGCCACGCTGACGACCAGGGTGCCGGCCGACCGGTGGGATTCCAGCCGGTCGGCGACCAGCCCGAGCCGGTCGAACGCGTCCTGTAGCATCGGCAGGGCGTCCTGACCGGCGGCGGTGAGGCGGATACCGTGAGGCTGCCGCTGGAAAAGCTGAACACCGAGATACGCTTCCAACAATTTCACCTGATGGCTCACGGCGCCGGCCGTCACAGATAGTTCCGCCGCGGCCTTGGCAAAACTCAGGTGGCGCGCCGCGGTTTCGAAAGCGCGCAATCCGTTGAGCGGCGGCAGGCGGCTGCGCATCGGAAAGCCCCAATCTGGTTCGCGCTCACCTGAGATATTCTCGTTTGTTTCCGCGCATCTGACTTGGAACCATTGCTGACACAACGGATGGAGGCAAGTCATGAAGCGAGCGAAGACGTTATGCCACCCGTTCGAGGTATTCCGCATTTTCGATGCGTTGGTGCGCGACGGGGAGACACTGCTTTTCGATTGTCGGGAGCGGCTGGCGAAGGGGCGGCGCCGCGCAGCACGGCGGCGCGAGTACGCGCGCTTGACGCCGTGGCTGCGGGCGGACCTGGGCATCCACGCTCAGGATCCGGACCTGGCGCTGCCGACACGACATCCGCCGTGGGCTTCGGACCTCCGTGCACCAGGCGCGGACATCGGGATGGGCGGGCTTTCCGGCTTTGCGCCTATCGGTGCCGGCGACGGCCGCGATCCGGAACGCCACGCACCGCATCGGGATACGGTGGCGCCGTACCGGCGTCGTCATGTCGGAGGGTGGTACCATGTCCAGCGGTGACGCTTTCTATACGCCGGACCTGGTGGAGAACCTGCAATACCGCTACGGGGACGGCTTGCTCTCACCGGGCGGCCGCGAAGAACTCGCGTTGATGTTCGCGGGTGTGCCCGTCGCGGGACGGACGGTTCTCGACTTCGGGTGCGGCCTGGGCGGTTACGACGTTGAACTGGTCCGTACCCTGGGCGCGGCGCAGGTCACCGGGATCGACGTCGAAGTGTCCCTTCTCCGCGAAGCGCAGGCGCGCAGCGAACGTGACGGGCTCGCTAAGTCGTGTGTCTTTCGCCACGTCGCACCGGGCCCGCTCCCCTTCGCGGACAGCCGTTTCGACATTGCGTTCAGCAAGGATGCCGTCGTGCACCTCGACGACAAGGTCGGCATTCTTTGCGAACTGGCGCGGGTGACGGTGCCGGGCGGCTGGGTCGTCGTCGGGGACTGGTTCGGGAGCACGGCGCCCATGACGCCGGAAATGCGCGCCTGGGCCGGCGAGGGCGACGAAACCTTTGCCATGGACTCCCTGGCGGCGGTGGCAGGCTATGCTGAGCGGGCCGGGCTTGCTGACATTGAGACGGTGGATCGGAACGCATGGTTCTGCGCGTTCTGCCGCGATGAACTGGCACGCCTGGAAGGCCCGCTGTTCGACACCTACCGCACGCGCTTTGGCGCAGCGCAGGCGGAGCGGTCGGTGGCCAACGCGCGTACCCGTCTCCTCTTGGCGGAGCAAGGCCAGCTCCGCCCGGGCCACTTGCGGGCACGCAAGCCGGGCTGATCCGCATGGTGGTGGCCGGCGGATGTCCGTACACGGTTCATCCGCCGGCCCGTACCGCATCAAAACCCGTAGCGCAGGCCGACGAACACGTTGTCGTTCTGGTCGAGCTGGCCGAACTGGGTCTTGGGGCTGTCGCCGATGAACCAGTTGATCCCCGCCTCCACCGTCACGCTATCGGTGGGACTCCAGTTCAGGCGCGGGCGCAGGTAATACGTCCCCGCGGAGGGTGAGTAAAAGGTGAACATGGTCGCCGTGACCTGCTCGGCCGGCCAGCTCTTGCTCAGCTTGCCCGTCACCAGGTGGCGGACCTCCTCGGTCACGGGCGCGCTCGGCGGCGTGTTCGCGACCAAAGTATCGTGGTTCAGGCGCTGGGTGCGCTTGTACTGCAGGCCCAGGGTGAGGTTCTTGCCGATTTCGCGGTCCCAGCCGAAGAGCAGCCGCGCTTCGCTGTTGGGAATGAAGGGATCGTCGCCATCGCGATCGTCCCGGCTGTCGTAATAGGCGAACTCGACGCTGCCGATGCCGCCCAGGCGCGGGACCGGCCCCTGAACGCTCCAGCCACCCACGCGCAGGCGCGGGAAGGTCACCTCCTGGCTGGACGGCCGGAGGCCCTGCGGACTCTTCCAGAAGCCGTCGTAGCCGTACAGCGCCACCTCGTAGCGGCCGATGCTGCGGTACAGCCGCGCCGCCCACTCGTCGTCGTCGAAGACGTCGTCCGGCTGGTCGGTGTCCAGGGTGCGCTCGTCGCCCACGATGTCGCGGGCGAAGGGATTGTAATAGCTCACCCGGTCGCCGCTGATGTGGCGATCGGCGTCGAATTGCGGCGTATAGACCACGTTCAGGTTGGCGAAATCGCTGTAGAGCGAAACCTTGGCCGCGTCGGAGGGCGCCTTGAGCATGGTGTCGCGCCGGCCGATGAAGAACGACGCCCAGTCCTTGGGGAACAGGTCGTTGAGGAAGACGAAGTCGCCCGTGCCCCAGGTGAGGATCTGGCGGCCCAGCTTGACGTCCATGAACGGCGTGGCGCGCCAGAGCACGCTCGCCTCGCGCAGGTCGAACGCCCCCGTTCCGTCCTGCAGATCCGGGGTGTATTCCTCGGCGACGGCATCGCCCACCACGTGGCCCGTCAGGGTCACGGTGACGTCGGACCACGAACGCAGTGCCTTGATCTCGGTGCGCGTCTCGGCGAGGGCGAAGCGCTCCTGGCCGGCCTTGTCGTCGACGAACCGCGTGCCCACGCGCGTATCGACGTAACCGCCCAGGCGCCAGCCCGAGAGGATGCCGGCCAGCGGCCCGGTCTTCTTCCGCTTGCCGTCCGCTGCGTCGTCGTCGCCGCCCGCGGTGGTGGCCCCGTCGCCGCCCAGGCCCTCGGGCAGCGACGGGCCGGCGCCACTGTCGCCGTCCGCGCCGCCGCCGAGCCCTTCGGGCAGCGCGGGGCCGCTTCCGCCGGGACTGTCGGAGGTGGTCTCACGGCCGTCGAGCCCCTCGGGCAGGTCGGGGGTCTGCGCGGCCGCCGGCCCGGCCGCGGCCGCTGCGGTAACCGCGGCCGCGGCGAGCCGAACCCGCCAGATATGCGGCATGATTATTGGGCCGAGGTGAGCTGGCCGCGCGGCGGGTTGCGCAGGTAGCGCTCGCTGAAGATGTCGGGCGAGAGGCCGACATTGTAGTCGACCTGGGTATAGGTCAGGGTGCTGTGCCCGCCGGCGGTGAGGGCGCGCATGGTGGACTTCATCACGGTGGGATGGCCCTCGACGGTCTCCACCTTGTTCACCTCGTACTGCCGGTACTTGGTGCCGTCTTCCTTGAAGTAGTTCACCTGCACCGGCAGGAACGTCTCCTTGTGGATGTACGAGACGTAGTGGTGGAACTCCACCAGCTGGGGCTCCTTCGGCTCGGAGCGCAGGACGTAATAGGTGTCCGTGGTGTTCTTCAGCGTGTGCGTGTCCTCGCTCGCACTGCGCCCGGAGACGTCCTCGTAGAAGTAGTCCGAGCCGACGAAGCTGGAACGCTCGTCCTCCGCCGCGATGCGCCGGACCAGGTCCAGCGCGGGCAGGTAGAGCCAGCGGTCGTCGTTCGTCGCCGGGTGCTTATGCACCATGAACACAGTATCGCGGATGTCCGAGGGCTCGTGGAAATAGACGTAGAAGCGCTGGTGCCCGGTCTGCTCTCCGTCTTCCATCATGTCGTGGCGCAGGATGCTGAGCTGCCGGGTGCGCGTCCGGCCCTGCGGGTCGATGATGTTCATCTCGACCCGCGCGCGGCCGTCGTCCGCCTGGTAGTAGCTGGCCTGCTCGGCTTTTTCCGCGATCGCCTCAGGGCTCATTTGCGCGTGTGCCGCCGCCGGCGCCGTAAGCAGCGCCAGCAACGCGGGCGCCATCGCCGCTCTCATGGCCTTTCTCCTTTCCGAACAATGGCTTCTGCAGCACCGTCAGCAACGCCGGCAGGATGAACAGGGTCGCCGCACCCGCCAGCACCAGGATGCTGGAAATCAGGATGCCTACCGTCTTGTACGGTGTGAGGTTGGACGCCAGCAGGGGCAGGAAGCCCACGCCCAGCACGATGATGTTGCGCGTGATGGCGCGCGCGGGTTCCTCGAAGACGTGGGGCAGCGTCGCCGCCCAGCTCTTCATCCGGGCGAAGATCTGCTGGCTGCGCGTGAGGAAGTGGATGGCGTAGTCCACGGCCAGACCCAGGCTCAGCGAGGAGAGCACGGCCGTCGGCATGTCGTAGGCCTTGCCGACCCAGCCGACCACGCCGTAGATGGTCGCGATCGTCGCGGTCAGCGGCACCATCGCCAGCAGGCCCCAGACGGGCGAGCGGAACAGCAGGCTGACCAGCACGAAGACCACGGCGAAGCTGCCCAGCAGGGCCATGCCCATGCCGCTGACCATCTTTTCCTGCCAGATCAGGTTGACGTAGGTCAGGCCGAACCATGTGGACTGGAGTTCGGTCGGCGGCGGGTTGTCATCGATGTAGGCCTCCGCCGCGTTGGCCACGGCCTCCATGTCCTGGTTGTCGCCGCTGTTGAGCTGGAGCCAGACGTTGGCGCGCTGATAGTCTTGGTCGACGAAGTTCCAGATGTTGTCCGGGTTGTGCGAGTTCTCGAAGGTCAGCAGCGTCTGGGCGATTGCCTGTGAGCTGTCCGGGATTCGGTAGGCTTCTTCTTTACCGAACAGCTCGCGGTGGACCGTCTTGACGATGTCCGGCAGGCCCGCGGCCTTGCCCACGTGCGCGACGTTGTCCTCCATGTGCTGCTGGAAACCGGCGATCCAGCGCAGCATCTCCGGCTGCTTGAACGGCTGGTCGACCGCCTCGGCGTCCGCGGCCGGCTTGAGCGACATGTACGCCATGTAGCTGCCGGCGAAGCGGTCGTTGATGACCCGGTCCGCGACGCGGATCTCGTGGCTCGACTCGAACCAGTTGATGGGGTTGTCGTTCACCACGATCTTGCTGATTCCCACGCCGGCCCAGGCGAGGATCACCACCGTCACTGCCAGGACGATCTTGTTGCGGTTGCCCGCGATGCGGCCCACCCCGCGCAGGCCGTTGGCGAGCACGCCGCGCTGCTCACCCTCGCTGCGGGTGGAGCCGAAGCGTTCCAGCGTCTTTTCCGAGACCACCATGAGGTAGGCCGGGCGCAGGGTGATCGTGACGAACCACGCGGCGAGCACGCCGATCGCCACGAAGGCGCCGAAGACCTGCACCGGCGGGTTGGGGGTGAGCATGAGCGAGCCGAAGCCGGCCGCCGTGGTCAGGGAGGTGAACAGCATCGGCCGCCACAGCTCGCCCATAACCTCCGATATGACTTGGCGTCTGGGCGTCTTGCCGTCGTAGCGATCGTGGAAGTCGGACAATATGTGAATATCGTCCAGGATCGCGATGGGAATGATGAAGATCGGGATCATCGAGGACATGATGTGCACGGTGTAGCCGGTCACCACGAGCAGGCTCATGGTGAAGGCGACCGCGATCATGGCCTCCGCGATCGCGAACAGGACGAGCTTCACGTTGCGGAAGAAGTACAGAAGCAGCAGGAACACGCAGAGCATCGCCATGGGCGCGGAGACGGCCATCTGGAAGAACATCTCCGCGCCGAAGCGGTCCTCGGCCACCGGCAGCCCAGTGATGTGGTATTCGGCGCCGGTGTCTTCCTCGAAGCCCTGGATGGTCTTCTTGAGTTCCTGCTCGACCGAGTGGCTGATGGTCTTGTGCGTGATCGGGAAATACAGCGCCAGCGCCTTGCCGTTTTCGGCGACCAGCGTTCCCTCGTACATCGGGATGTCGAGGGCGCGCTCGCGCACCTTGATCGCCTCGGCCTGGGTCTCGGGCGCCTGGCGCATCAAGTAGTTGAACTCCACCGTCCCGATGCCGCCGGTCTCGATGTTGTCCACCGTGGACGGTGCGATGATGTCCTCGCTGACCACACGTGCCTGCTGCTGCTCGCCGTCCGCGGTGACCGTGTAGGACAGGCCCTTGGCGGTCTCCGTGAGCGCCTTCACGTGCGCGAGGTCCTTCGGGTTGAACACCCCCTCGTCGTGCGTGGGATTCACCACGCCCACCACGACATAATCGTCCAGGCCGAAGACGTTCTTCAGCCGGTCGTGGTTGACGCGCACCGGCGCATCCTCGGCGAGCATGTTCTCCGGGTCGGTGTCGATGGTGAGCGGCGAGAGGAACGGCATCCAGCCCGGCTTGAGCGACGGCACCGCCGCCAACACGGCCAGTACCGCGGTGACCGCCAGGATGCCGACGAAAAAGCCGCGCGTGTTTCGAGCCGCGTTCTCCGAAAGGGCGCGCATGACGGGCGTCCGCTTTATGGTGGGCGATCTATTTCCAGATTAGCTAATTTAGCTTTGTCTCACATGAACGCGGTTCGCCGCAAGTTTCACGGTGGCATATGCGCACACCCCGCGCCACCCCGGCAACCGCGAGGGGCCCCCACCGTTGGCGGACGCCCGCCGAGCGAATCGGCCAGACTGTAACAAAGATGTCGCCAATCCTTTATCGGATCTTCGCGTGTGTATCCGCCATTTGGGCGCAAGCTGGCGCGGGCGCGGGATCGCACCGTCCCGCGGGCCTGGTCGATTCACCGTACACGACACGCGCGATGCAACGAGGGGGCACGCGATGAACCGGATTCGCAGCACCGTATTGGGCACGCGGCTGGCGGCGGCCGCGGCCGGCGTCGCCGCACTGGTCGGCTTCAGCCTTCCGGCCGGTGACGCGGCCGCGCAGATGACCGCGTGCAGCCACCGTGGCGATCTCGCTGAGCGCTACTGCGACGACAACCGCGACCTCGTGGCCGACCTGCCGCTCGATTCCGCGGACTGGGTCAACCCGGACACGCTGTTCTTCTCCTATGTCCCCGTCGAGGATCCCGCCCTCTACAAGGGGATGTTCCAGCCCTTCATGGAGCACCTGGAGAAGGTGACGGGCAAGAACGTGCGCTTCTTCTCGGCGCAATCCTACGCCGCCCAGATCGAGGCGCTGCGCAGCGGTCGCCTGCACGTGGCCGGGCTGTCCACCGGCTCGACGCCGTTCGGCGTGAACATCGCCGGCTTCAACCCGTTTGCCATCATGGGCACGGACGCCGGCCAGTACGGCTACAAGATGCAGGTGATCACGCAGGCGGACAGCGACATCGAAAGCATCCAGGATCTGAAGGGCAAGACGGTGGCGCACACCGAGCAGGCCTCCAACTCGGGCAACCAGGCGCCGCGCGCGCTGCTGACGAGCCAGTTCGGCGTCGTGCCCGGCGAGGATTACGAGGTCACCTACTCGGGCGGCCACGACCGCAGTATCCTGGGTGTGGCCAACGGCGACTACGCCGCCGCGCCCGTCGCATCCTCCGTGCTCGACCGCATGGCCGACCGCGGCGCGGTGGACATGGACGACCTGCGCATCATCCACCAGAGCCAGTCCTTCCCCACGACGAGCTTCGGCTACGCCCACAACCTGCACCCCAATCTGCAGCGCCTGGTGCAGAAGGCCTTCTTCACCTTCGAATTCGCGGGCACGAAGCTGGGCAAGGAGTTCGCCGACGTCGACCAGTTCATCCCGATCACGTACAAGCACCACTGGAACGTGATCCGGACGATTCAGGATCAGAACGACGTCACCTACACCAAGGAGAACATCGCCGGCTGATCGCCCGGCGGGCCGTACGCATGGTTCCCGTACGTCGGCGAACGGGCCGGCGTACGGGGCCGTGACGGGACGCACGACCACAAGGACGGCGGGACCAGGAAAGCCGCCGGATCCCCATGCTCGAAATCGCCAAGCTCGCCAAGACCTACGCCAACGGCCAGGCGGCGCTCGTGGACTGCTCGCTCCGCATCGGGCAGAGTCAGGTGGTCGCCGTCATCGGGCCCTCGGGTGCGGGCAAGTCCACCTTCATCCGCTGCATCAACCGGCTGGTCGAGCCCACGCACGGCCGGGTGACCCTGGACGGCCAGGACGTCACCGCGCTGAGCGGGCACGCCATGGCCCGCGCGCGCCGGCACATGGGCATGATCTTCCAGGAATTTAATCTGGTCGAGCGCCTGACGGTGATGGAGAACGTGCTCTCGGGACGGCTCGGTTACGTCGGGTTCTGGCAGGCGCTGCTCCGCCGCTTCCCGGCCGCGGATATCGCGCGCGCCTTCGACCTTCTGGACCGGGTCGGGCTGGCCGGCTACGAGAACAACCGCGCCGACGCGCTCTCGGGCGGTCAGCGCCAGCGCGTCGGCATCGCCCGCGCGCTCATCCAGGAACCTAAGATCCTGCTGGTGGACGAGCCCACGTCCTCGCTCGATCCCAAGACGGCGCGCGTCATCCTGGGGCTGGTGCGCGATCTCGCGCACGAGCGCGGCATTCCCGCGCTGGTCAACATCCACGACGTGGGCCTTGCGCTGATGTTCGCCGAGCGCGTCATCGGGCTGGCGGACGGGCACGTGGTCTTCGACGGCGCGCCCGGCGACGTCGACGCCCAGGTGCTCACGCGCATCTACGGCGAGGCGGACTGGCGCCAGACCATCCGCGACACCGGCGACGACACGGCCGAGCGCCTGACCGACGGCCAGGCCGGCGACGCCGATCCCGCGCCGCCCGATGCCGGTGAGGGCGGCACCGTGGGCCACCGGGCCGCCGTGGGTCGGCCATGACGGAGCAGGCTGCGTCCACCCAGGGCGCCACCCCGACGCCGGCGGCCGCGCGCACCTGGCGCAAGCCGCCCACGATCCCCAATCCCGTGCTGCGGTACGGGATCGTGGTGGCCGTCGTGGCCTATGTGATCTACGCCGCGGGCGACGTGAACCTCGACATCGGCCGCGCCATCGCGGGCATTCCCAAGGCCTGGGACATGCTCATGCAGATGGTGCCGCCGGACTTTTCGCGCTGGGAGTTGCTGCTCTCGGGCATGCTGGAGAGCCTCCAGATGGCCGTTTTCTCGACGGCCGCGGGCGTGCTGCTGAGCATCCCCGTGGCCGTGGGCGCGGCGCGCAACATCGCGCCCCGGCCGGTGTACCTATTGTTCCGCGCCTATATCGGCGTGGTGCGCACGCTTCCCGAGGTGCTGATCGCCATCTTCTTCGTGAAGGCCTTCGGGTTCGGCGCGTTCGCCGGCACGCTCACGCTCACGCTTGCCTCCACCGGTTTCGTGGGCAAGCTGCTGGCGGAGGCCATCGAAGAAATCGACCCGGGTCAGGTCGAGGCGGTGCCCGCGGCCGGGGCGAGCTGGCCGCTGGTCCTGGTCTACGCCATCCAGCCGCAAGTGCTGCCGCGTTACGTCGGGTTGTGCATCTATCGCCTCGACATCAATCTGCGCGAATCGACCATCCTGGGCATCGTCGGCGCGGGCGGCATCGGCGCGGCGCTGTACAACTCCTTCGGCCGCTACGAGTACGACGTCTCCGCGGCCATCCTGCTGCTCATCATCGCCGTGGTCCTTCTCGCCGAGTGGGCCAGCGGCGCGATCCGGGCGCGCATCCAATGACGCCGACGATCACCGAGCCGCGCGAGCTTCCAAAGGTCTGGCAGCGGCGCAGCCGGCGCGACGTGCTGCGCCGTTTCGCCGCCCAGCTCGCCGCCGTCATCGCCGTGGTCTGGGCGGCGTGGGGGCTGGACGTGCACTGGCCCTTCGTCCTCGACGCGCCCCAGCAGGTGGGCGATCTCTCCGCGCGCATGGTGCCCCCGGACTGGTCCTTCGTGGACGACGTCGTCCCGCCCATGATCGAGACCATCAACATCGCCACCCTGGGCACCATCCTCGCCTGCATCTTCTCCGTGCCCACGGCGCTCATGGCCGCGCGCAACACCACGCTCAACGCCGCGACCCTGTGGCTGGCGCGGGTGGTGGTGGTCACCTCGCGCTCGGTGAACGAGCTGGTCTGGGCGATCATCTTTGCCGCCATCTTTGGCCCCGGCCCCATGGCGGGCGTGGTCGCCATCGGGGTTCGCTCCATCGGCTTTACCAGCAAGCTCATCGCCGAGGGCATCGAGGAGATCGACCGCGGGCAGGTCGAGGCCGTGGAGGCGACGGGCGCCGACCGGGCGAAGGTGCTGATCTACGGCATCCTCCCGCAGATCATGCCCACCATTGCGGGCGTGGTGACCTTCCGCTGGGACATCAACATCCGCCAGTCCGCCGTCATCGGCCTGGTCGGCGCAGGCGGCATCGGCATCACGCTGAACAGCGCCATGAACCTGTTCAACTGGGATCAGGTGACGGTGATCCTGATCGCCATCTTCATCGTGGTCATGGCGAGCGAATTGGTGTCCGACGTGCTGCGCCGGCAGTTCACCTGAGCGCTCAAGCGGGCCAGGGCGGCACGCGGATCACCGGGCGGTGCAGGGCGAGCAGGGCGCCCCACACGAGCACGGCGACCACGGCGAAGGGCAGCCAAGCCGTCATGGTACCCCTGTCCGATCGGACCGATCTCCGTGCGCACACAGCATATTGCGCCGGGGCGCGTCGATCCCGTTTCGGCCGGCCCTTGGGCCGCGCCCCGGGCGGTCCCACCTGCGTCAATGCGATGTGTGCCCTCCGGTGCGAAGGATCTCCCGCCATGGCGCGCAACGGCCCGGCCATCCCGCGTTACCGCGCGACGCATGCGCCCGCGCTGCTGCAGCAGGGCTTCCGGCCCTTCTTTCTGGGTGCGGGCCTCTGGGCCATCGCGGCGATGGCGCTTTGGCTGGCCGAGCTGCGGGGCGTGGCGGTCCTGCCTGCGGGTTTGCCGGGTGTCGCCTGGCACGCACACGCGCTTTTGTTCGGCTATCTGTCCGCTGCGCTCGCGGGCTTCCTCCTTACGGCGGTGCCCAACTGGACCGGGCGCATGCCGCTCCAGGGGGCGCCACTGGCCGCCCTGGTCACGCTCTGGCTGGCCGGACGGCTGGCCGTTCTCCTGCTTGGCGGGCCGGCGCTGCCGGTTGCCGCGGCGATCGACGTGGCGTTCCCGCTGGTGCTCACGGTGGTGATCGGGCGCGAGATCGCAGCCGGGCGGAACTGGCGCAACCTGCCGGTGCTCGCGGGCGTGGCCGGGCTCGCGGCGGCGCAGGTGCTGTTCTGGCTGGGGGTGTTGGGCGAATGGTCGACGGCGCCGGCGGCGCGGTCGGGCATCGCGGTGTTCGCCCTGCTTATCGCCCTGATCGGCGGCCGCATCACCCCCAGCTTCACGCGCAACTGGCTGAAGAGACAGGGCGGGACGCGGTTTCCCGTGGCGGCGAACGCGGCCGACCGCGCCATCCTGCTGGGCAGCGTGGCGGCGCTGGCGAGCTGGGTGGTGCTGCCGCAGCATCCGGTCACGGCCGCGCTGTGTGCGCTCGCGGCGGTCGCGCACCTTTGGCGTCTGAGCCGGTGGCGCGGCCTGGCAACGCGGGGCGAACCGCTGCTCCTCGTGCTCCACCTGGGCTATCTCTGGCTGCCGGTCGGACTCGCTTTGATCGCGGCCGCTGCGGTGTGGCCGGGTCTGTCTCCCGATGTCGTCTGGCACGCCCTGACCGCGGGCGCGATGGGGACCATGACCCTGGCGGTGATGACGCGGGCCACGCGCGGGCACACGGGGCGGCCGCTCAGCGCCGACCGCTGGACGATCGCGCTCTTCGCGGCCGTGACGGCCTCGGCCGTTCTGCGTCTCATGGCACCACTCTGGCCAGTGCTGGCGCTCGAGCTTTACGCCCTCTCGGGCGCCCTCTGGATCGCCGCATTCGCCCTGTTCCTCCTGGTGTACGCGCCCATGCTGCTCGGGCCGAAGCGCACCTGAGCCGGTCGGATCCGGCCGGGCCGCGGCGCACGGCGCATCCCGAATGCCTCGGGGCAACCCGGCCAGGCGATCATGCCGGCGAGCGGTCGCGGCCCGATCCGACGGGCTGCGCCGGCGCATCCGTGGGCGTTGCGAGCACCCGTTCGGGCGGGAAGACGAGGTGGACGGTGGTGCCCGCGCCGGGCTCGCTGTCGATGGCGATGCGACCGCCGTGCAGCTCGATCAGGCGTTTCACCAGGGGCAGGCCCAGCCCGGCGCCGCCCGCCTTGGCGGTGGGCGATTGCGCGTCGACCTGGACGAAGGGTTCCTGCGCCCGCGCGATGTCCCCCGGCGCCATGCCGCAACCGGTGTCGCGCACCCGGATGACCACTTCGCCATCTATGAGGTTGGCGTCCACGGTCACGCACCCGTCCGGTGGCGTGTGGCGCATGGCGTTGGAAATCAGGTTGATGAGCATCTGCTGGAGGCGCAGCTTGTCCACCCATAGATCGGGCAGGTCCCGCGGCATGTCGGTCGCGGTGGCGGGCATGTCCGGATCGGAATCCGCGCCGCAAAGCGCCACGGCGCCGTCCACGGCCGCATCGACCCGGACCTCTTCCGGCCGAAGTTCCAGCCGGCCCGCTTCGATCTTCGCCAGGTCCAGGACCTGGTTGACCAGGTCGAGCAGGTGAGCGCCCGAATCCCGGATATAGCGGATGTACTCGGCATACTTGGGATTGACGATGTTGCCGTGGAGTCCGCTAAGCAGCGCGTCCGAGAAGCCTTGAATGGCGTTCAGGGGCGTGCGCAGTTCGTGGCTCATCCCCGCCAGGAACTCGGACTTCGCAGCGTTGGCGCGCTCCGCCGCTTCCTCGGCGCGCTTGCGCTCGGCGATCTCGGCCATCAGCGCGCCCGTGCGCGCCTCGACCCGCTGCTCCAGGGTCTGGTTCAGCGCCTGCATCTCGGTCTCCGCCGCCTTGAGCGCCGTGATGTCGCGGATCGCCAGGAGGATCAGGTTCATGTGGTCGAGCCGGCGGCCGTTCAGCATCATCAGCCGTCGGCCGATGCCCGCAAAGTCATGCGCCACCTCGAAATCGTCGAACGTCGTCTGCCGGGGCAGCACGTCCTCGAGCAGCCGGCGCAGCGCCGGGATGTCCCATTGTCCGTTGCCCAGCTCGAAGACGCGCGTGCCGATCGTTTCGTCCGGCGATACGTGAAAGGTGTCGTAGAACGACTTGTTCCCCCTCTGGACACGCATGTCCCAATCGAGGACCAGCAGGCTCTCGCGGATGCTGTCGATCAGCTTGTCCGCGAATTCCTTCTGGCCTTCGAGCTGGAAAAGCAGGTCCTCGCGCTCGGTCACGTCGTCGATGGCGAGAAGGATCAGTTCCGGCGCCCCGTCGTCTCGCCGGATCGCACGGGCGTTGAGGCGCATCACGCGCCGGCCGATATGCTCGAAGACGTGTTCGATCCGGTAGCCCTCGACCGGATCGCCGCGGCCCAGGACGGCTTCCAGGAGTTCGCGGAGTTCGGGGATGTGCCACTGGCCGTCGCCCAGGTCGTCCAGGCGATGGCCGACGGTTGCGTCCGGGGCCGCGTCGAAAGCGCGATAGAAGGCCGGGTTCGCCGCCACGACCCGGAGCGCGTCGTCGAGGACCAGAAGCGGCTGCCCGGTGGTCTCCACAATGCCCTGGGCGAGCGCGCCGTTGCGCAGGCTACCGGTCATGTCGCATCCCCTCGGGCGGTCGTGTCGGGCACGTCGCAATTACCCAAAAGTGCCGCGTACGGCTTTCGACCGGGCGCGTTCCGAGTGAGCGCGCCATTCTTGTCGCTCGGCCGTGCGGTGGTGCTCGTGCAAAAGGAGGCACCACCCGCCACGGACTGGTAGAAAGTTTCGACGAAATCGGCTGCGACCGCAAGTCAATTGTCGTCGACTTGCCGGGAAGCGTACCGCGGACGAATTAGCCACATGGGTCCGAAATCCGGCCTGTCGGGCTTGATCGCGGGGCGTGCGGGGACACGCTCATAGGGGCGTGATGGCCGTTCCCGTCACCCGCGACCCTGGAGGATGCCGCCACCATGACCGCCGGACAGCGCGACCTGCGCCGCGGCGCCGCCGCCCTGGAATGGCTGTTCAACCCGTTCCGCTCGACGCCGGTGCCGGAGATCTACGACCTGATCTCCACCGACGCCATCAGCGAGAACGGCCTGTACCTGAACCTGGGCGACTGGCGTACGGCGACCAGCATCGACGAGGCCTGCACGGCACTGGTGCACCGACTGGGCGCGGCCGCCGACCTCGGCCCCGGCGACGCGGTGGTCGACGTGGGCTTCGGCTTCGGCGACCAGGACATCTACTGGGCGCGGGCGTTCGAGCCGGCACGGATCACCGGCTTCAACATCACGCGCTCCCAGGTCGAGCGCGCGCGCGAACGCGTCGCCGCCGAAGGGCTCGCGGATCGTGTGGATCTGCGCCACGGATCGGCCACCGCGATGCCGCTGCCGGACGCCAGTGCGGACAAGGTGCTCGCGCTGGAGTGCGCGTTCCACTTCGACACGCGCGCGGCCTTCTTCCGCGAGGCGTACCGGGTGCTCCGTCCGGGTGGCCGGCTGGTGCTGGGCGACATTATACCGGCCAGGCCGGGACCGACGCGCGCGCGCCGTGCGGCGCAGCGGGCGGGCTGGGCCCTGACCTCGCGGATCTGGAACATTCCGCGCGCCAATGCAGACACGCCGGAGAGCTACCGCGCCAAGCTGCGCGGCGCGGGCTTTACCAACATTCGCATGGAATCGATCCGCGACGACGTGTTCGTCCCGCTGCACCGCTATGTCACGGCCCGGCCCGAGCTGATGCGGCGGTACCACCCCCTGTTGCGGCTGCCCTTCCACGCCGCCCGGTACGCCGATCCGGCGCGGCTCTACAGCGGCCTGGACTACGTGCTGGTTTCCGCCGAGACACCCGCCTGATCGGCCGCCCGCTGGAGCAGCCAGACGCGCACGGCCGCCGACAGCGCAACCGGGGGGTTGCCCGATGCGCCCGCCGAGCGTGCGCGGTCGATCTCGGTGAGCAGGGCGTTCACCGAGATGCCGCGCTCGGCCGCCGCGACCTTGAGCGCGTCCCAGAACGCGTCCTCCAGGCTCAGGCTGGTGGCGTGCCCGGCCACGGTCACCGAATGCTTGCGCGGTCGGGCGGCGTGGGCGAGGTCGGGCATGGGACGCGGATCGATCGGGAAAACGGCCAATTGGCGATTTAAGCGTAGCACGCCGGGGCCCTGGCATGCAGGCCTTTGGGCGAATGGTGTGGAAGAGCGATGGGGCGGCGCACCACATGCGGGTTCCTGTGTGCTTGCGCACATATATAACATGTGATCGCGTACTGGGTGTGCACGTGTCCGAGCTGATGCCATGCCAGAGCCCGGCGATCCGCACGACAAGCTGTTCCGCGCCCTGCTGGACGATCCGGATCGGGCGCGGGCGCTGCTGTGCGAGCATCTGCCAGCCGAAATCGTCGCCGAGCTGGCGGAGACGCCGCCCGAGCCGGTCGAGG
>CAJXKW010000061.1 GCA_913055855.1 uncultured Limimonas sp.
GCCACCCGCATCGTCAACGAGGTCCGCGGCATCAACCGCGTGGTCTACGACGTGACCTCCAAGCCGCCGGGGACGATTGAATGGGAGTGAGGGGGCGCCCACACCGTACAAACGTTCGCAGTAGCCTGAAGACCCGTCTAACGCGTAAGAATCATCATTGACGGCAGACCATGATATTACGCGCGATCCTTTATGGCAGTAACCATCATCGCACCATGTTTTGCTCCAAAAATTGCAGAAATCTATCGAGATCGTAGAAATATTTTTTAACGCTACCAAACGATACACCGCTATCTCGTCCATGTACAATGCTGTGTCGAATATTTACAAGACTATCGATACTATCTTTGATTTCATCTTGCCAAAATTGATCGATCTGCGAAGCCCGGTCTTTGTCGAATTTTTGGACCAGCTCATAAATTTTCTGCGTGTTCGGATTCTGGAACGCCTTTAGTTGATATTCTACAAAACGTTGGACACTATCGTCGGATCGGTTCCGAGAGTATTGTGTAAATATCTGACGTACCGACGACTCAAGATAGCCGCACGACAAGATTGCCACATAACAGGCCCAGTTAGATTGTATCGTCGGATCATCGGGTAGATCATAATCCGCGAACTTCAAGACGTTTTTCATTCGCGATCTTTTGCTATCAAGCAAGCTCATTATTTAGCCCCTTTGTTAAATAATTTTTTGCCACTTGGAGCCGTGCTTTTAGATTCTCTTCGTCGGATGTCGCAGATGTATACGCGGCCTGGAAATCCTCATCGCTAAGCATGGCCTGATACATTGAGCGAAAGTCGTCTTTTTGTGGCAACACCTTCTTAGCACTAATTATGTTCGCAACATTTACCATTACCGCATCAAACACTGCTGCATTCAAAGCACGTTCGGGACGGAACGCGCTCTTGCCAAGACCCCCTACAACATAGTTGATGCTTTCTTCAAACAAATCGTACATTGTGCGAGAATATTGATCATCGATATCACGATATTCCCACATAAATTTGTCAAGGAAATCTCGCATTGGCTTTTGATATTCATCGCCCTTGAAAAATAAAGCAAAAAATCGTAGAATAAGCTCGCAATCCTTCATCCTTTTATGTTTTGGCCCATAAATTTGTCGCCATGATTCGACGTTATTGCAGTCCTTTAAAAGCTCGACAAAATTACCGTAGTTAACTGAATTTCTAATTTCCTGCGGATTCAAAATCATGCCTCCGGAATTAAGTCTCTCAAATACATGAAATATGCTATTGTTGCTGCCGGGAGGGCTTTCTTGTTTAAATACTATTGTGTGAATAATAGCATCTTCGAGAGCTTCTCTTTCACTTTCAGACAAATCGTCGATAGTTTTCCCATTCCACGGCTCTGCAACGCCGTACAAGCGAAATTTACGCTCCCCAAAAAAACCTTTGAAAAATCGCATCAATGTTATTAGCCTTTGTTGGCCATCAACGATAAGATGTAGCCCTTTACCTTCATCTTTATATAAAAATATACTAGGGACAGGCAAACCGAGAAGGAGCGACTCTATAAACCTAGATGCTTTTTTCCGATCCCAAACGAAATTCCTTTGAAAATCCGGAACAACGAATCGACCTCTCTCCATGCGCTGACGAATTGTGTCAACCGTGTATTCTGCGCCATAACTTGAAATATCATAGATTGCGGGAGTCGCCTCGCTGTCCTCGTTTTCGGCTAAATCTTCGACTTCTTCGTTGTCTGCGGTCGGATTGTCTGTCATATTAACTTCTTTATGTTTACATTTTTGAATGGTATCGTAGCTTTATTGCACGTGTCAAGGGACATCCTAACTTTGAATAGAGGGAGTAACTTCTGGAATGACCGAAACTTGGTGAAAATGGCAGAGGGAGATGGGGCATCATGTAGTGATGAGCTGTCCCCTTCGGCTCCTTCGCTGACATGTTATAGGGAAGTGCTGATCATGGATGCGGAGACGAAACTGGCCAAGCAGCGGCTTTCGGTGCTGGCGCCTGCCGAGGCGCTTGGCAACGTGTCACAGGCCTGCCGGTCGCGCGGCCTGGGCCGGCAGCAATTCTACGAATTTCGGCGCCGTTTCCAGACCCACGGCCTGGCGGGGCTCAAAAACTTGCCGCCGATCACGCACAGCCATCCGCACGCTTGGACACGCCACGCCTTTTGACTACGCTTCCTCTGCCTCGATCCGGCCCTTCGGGCCGAAACAGCCTGCGGTATTATACCGCCGAGCCACTGAAAGGCGCCAGTGCCCTTATCTTTCGACAAGCTCAAGATAAGGTCTCATACTGAGCCTGTCGAAGTATGAGGCCACTCGTTCGACCGTTTTCATTGGCTCGGCCGTATTACGCTTTTCGATTGGTCTTCCCTGATATCGACACGATCCTTCGGGCCTACTCGGCCCGAGGAAGAGCAACCACGCAACAGGCCTCATGCCGAGTAGCGCCGCGCGAGCGGCGCGTGTCGAGGCATGAGGCCATCGGGACACCCGTTACCGGATTGCCGCCGGTGCGCGAAAAATGGTCGCATCGCTAGCGAACCTCGGCGACGCGCCGGAAAAGCGCGGCGCCCGTTAACGGACCCAGCGCCCGGAAAAGCCCTTCTCCCTACCGATCGCGCCTTGACGGGGTCTGCGCGTTTCGGGCGCGGTGTCCTGGTATCGATGGGCAACAGGCGGGATCGACATGCGCGGCTTTGCGGGATTGGGTGTCGCGGGTTGTCTTGCGTGCGTGGCTTCGGCCAGCGCCGCGGAAGGGGTCGCGGTCTCGGCCCTGGATTGCGCTTTGGCGGCGGAGAACCGGATCGAGCTGGAACAAAGCGATTCCCGGCCGTCGTCGCGGTCGCGGGTCGACGGGCTGCATGTTGTTTGGAAACGGATCGCGGTCACGGATCATCTCCACGCCAAAGACCGGTTCCGGATCAAGCTGGTCGACTTTGACGGCGATACGCGGAAGCTCGTGCTGTCCGGCAGCGATGTGAACTGCTCGTACCGCCCCAAGTAAACGCCGGAGCAGGTCGCGAACGGAAGCCGAATCTTGACCCGCAGGCCGCGGGCATGGTTCGATGTTCGCGGCTTGTTCTTTGTCAGCGTAAAGGCGTCGCCAGGCGCAACCCGCGCAAGGATTCGGGGCGCGTGCGGCCGGGCTGCGCGTCCCGGCAGCATCGCGCGCGGCGGGTGTTGCGGCATGTTGGCGGATGTTGGCGTTTGTCGGTCGGTTCTCGCGCGGACCGGACCAACATGGGGTGCGGGGGTTCGATGGACCGCAACAGCGATGTTGGTGAACGTTGGCGGATGTTGGTTGGTTCACGACGCGCAGCGGACCAACATCGCGGCGCGCTCGCCGACAGCCCCGCGAGACGCATGTTGGCGGATGTTGGCGGATGTCGGTTGGTTCGCGAAGCGCGCCGATGTTGGTCCGCGGGCCGGTGCGGGTGGCGCGGGATGGGCTGGGAATCGCGCGTGGGCGCCCATCCCGATCCCCAGGTCGGCCGCAGGTGCTTACTGCGCGTTCGTGAGCTGGTCGTAGGCGCGAAGCGCCTCGCCGCCGTAGACCATGGAGGGGCCG
This sequence comes from uncultured Limimonas sp., assembly GCA_913055855.1. Lineage (GTDB taxonomy): Bacteria > Pseudomonadota > Alphaproteobacteria > Kiloniellales > Rhodovibrionaceae > CAJXKW01. The sequence goes on from CAJXKW010000061.1 coordinate 3,568, forward strand.
CCGCCCATCTGGATCGCCGTGCCGACCGCCTCGGCCACTTCCTCGCGGCTGGCGCCGTGGGCGATGGCGGACTTGGTGTGGTGCGCGATGCAGCCCTCGCAGCGCAGCGAAATCCCGATGGCGAGCGCGATGAGCTCCTTCGTCCGGGCGCTCAGCGCGGAATCCTTGTACGTGGCCGCGCCCATCCCGGCAAAGCCCTTCATCAGGTCGGGAACGGCCTGACGCAGCAGTTGCGCGTTCTCGCTCACTTCCTTGGCCGCCTGCGTGTAATCGTGCGCCATCTGGCACCTCCTTGGGTTGCGGGTTCGACACAGTGGCATAGGTAACGTCTCCGCCCGATCGCCGCGACCCTTGGTTCGCGAGGCATCGCGCCGCGGCGATCACCCGGGGACATCACCCTGGAACATCACCCTGGGACATCACCCTGGGACACAGGGCCCAGCCGTCATCGAACGGCTGTTCAACCCCGGACAGGCGCACCTTCACGCATCGAACGCAGCCCGTGGCGCCGGCTTCCGCGGCTCGCGCGGATACGCCGGCCAGTGGCGCACCGCCGCCCCCGCGCCGGATGCCCCGGCTTGCCCCCTGTCACGGCGCCGAAACCGGGGTTTGATTGAACGGCCATTCAGTCTTGCGTAGGCTCGGCGGCCGGATGCGATGGTTTGTCGCCGCATCCAGGCAAACAACAGCAATCGACCGGGAGGCACGAGATGCCACGTCTGCACCCGACCGCGTTCCGAAAATCGGCCCGGCTCGCCGGGGCCGTCGCGTTTCTGGCCGCCACGGCCGCACCCGTCGCGCAGGCGCAGGACGACGGCGCGGACCAGGACGGCACGGACACCGTGTGCCAGCAGTACACCTACGAGAAGGGCCTGAAGTTCCAGCAGAAATCGGCCGTCATCGACGGCCTGCAGCGCCAAGCGTTCAAGCTCGCGCGCATGCGCCTGGACGACAAGCTGGCCGAGCACGGCGACCGGGATGACCTCGCCATCGTCACCGATGCGGACGAAACGCTGCTCGACAACACGCCGCTGCTGGTGCGCGACATGCGCAACTGCCACAAATACGAGACCTGGGACACCTGGGGCCACTGGGAGCGCGCGGGCACGCCCGAGCTGATCCCGGGCGCGAAGGCGTTCCTGACCTACGCCGACAAGCAGGGCGTGAACATCTTCTACGTCTCCAATCGCTTCGGCAGCAACAAGGCACACACCGTCGAGACGCTGAAGGAACTGGGGCTGCCCCAGGTCTCCAATGCGACGGTCAAGCTCTGGCGCGAGAACTATCCCAAGACGAAGCGCCGTGCCGAGGTGCGCGAGAACCACGAGATCATCATGCTGATCGGCGATTCCCTGGCCGACCTGCACGGCGACTTCGAGGGCTCGCTCGCGGACAAGCGCGCGGCCGTGGCGAAGCACGCCGACAAGTTCGGCACCGACTGGATCGTCCTGCCCAACGCCACCTACGGCGACTGGGCCGGGGCGGACCTGGAGGCCTGGGACGCGCCCATGAAGGTCGCCGAGTGATCGCGCCGCGCCGGTCCGGGACGCAAAGCCGGGCTACGCCGACAAGGGGAACGGCCCGCCGGACGCCCTTGCGCTAAGCTGGCCCGGCGATGGCGCGGCGTTGGATCATGGGAACGGCCCTGGGGCTGCTGGTGCTGGCGGTGGTGGTCGCCGCCCTGCCGGGCCGGTTTTACGATGCCGGCGCGCTGCTCTACGGCATCGCCGCCGGTCCGCCGGGGGCCGAACGGGTCACGCGACGGGTGGTGACCTACGCCGGCACCGGCGGGCCGCGGCGCGCGGACCTGTACCTGCCCACGGCGCAGACGGCGCGCGCGGCGGTGGTCCTGGTCCCCGGCGTCGCCCGAAAGGGCCGGCGCGATCCGCGCCTGGTCGCCTTCGCCGAGCGCCTGGCGCTGGCGCGCTTCGCCGTCTACGTGCCGGAGATCGCCAACCTGCGCGCGCTCAGGGTCTCCGCCGGCGACGCCGTTCCCATCGCCGACGCCCTCCAGCACGCCGCCGCGAGCGAATACGCGGCCGGGCGCGCCGGGCTGATGGCGCTGTCCTACGCCGTGGGGCCGGCGATCCTGGCCGCGCTCCGGCCCGATACCCGCGAACGCGCCGCCTTTCTGGTCGCCATCGGCGGCTATTACGACGCCGAGGCCGTGGTTACCTTCTTCACCACCGGCGCCTACCGCGCGCCGGACGCGACCGACTGGGCGCGCAGCGAGCCCAATCCCTACGGCAAGTGGGTGTTCCTCCATTCCAACGCCGGGCGCCTGGCCGATCCGGGCGACCGGGCGCGGCTGACCGAGATCGCCCGACGCAAGCTCGCCGATCCGAATGCGGCCGTGACCCGCCTGGTCGACCAGCTCGGGCCCGAGGGCCGGTCGGTCTACCGCCTGGTCACCAACGACGACCCGGCGCGGGTGCCCGACCTGCTGGCCGAGCTGCCGGACTCCGTCCGCAGCGAACTGGCTTCGCTCGACCTGTCGCGCCACAACCTCTCGGCCCTGGAAGCCCGCGTGTACCTCGTGCACGGGCGCGACGACGCGGTGATCCCGTACACGGAGAGCATCGCCCTGAAGCGCGCGCTGCCACCCGGCCAGGTGGAGCTGTATCTGGTCGACCAGCTCATGCACGTCGAGCTGGGCCCGCTCGGCCTGGCCGACGGCTACCGGATGTTTTCGCTGGTGGCGCGCGTGCTCGCCGAGCGCGATCGGCTCCACCAGCAACGCACACAGGACGCGGCGCGCAATCCGCCCGACGGCGGGATCGTCCCCGCAATCGTGCCGGCGCCGCTTCGGGCCCCGCTGGCACCATGACGCCGCGGCGCACGGGCACCCTGGCCGATGTCGTCGAGGGTCTCGCCGCGCACGGCGACCGGGTGGCGCTGCTCGCCTTCGCCGAGGATGGGTCGGGCGCCGAGACCTGGACGTTCGCCGGGCTGCACGAGACGGTGCGCGGCCTTGCCGCCGGGCTCGCCCAGGACGGTCTCGCCCCCGGTGAAGCGGTCGCCGTCTGCGCGCCCAACAGCCCCGCGTGGATCGCCGCGGCGCTGGCCGTGGTCGCCGCGCGCGGCGTGGTCGTGCCCGTGGACAGCCAGCTCGACGACGCCACGCTCGGCCACGTCATGCGGGACAGCGGCGCTGCGCGCGCTTTCGCCGGCGGGACCGAGCGCGCGCGGCTGGAACGCACCGCCGGGCATGGTCTGCGCTGTTTCCGGCTGGACGACGGCGACACGCCGCAGGCGGGCTGGCGCACTCTGCTGGTGCGGAACGCCAAGCCGCCGGCAGCCGGCGTACCGACCGAGACGGCGGCGATGTTCTACACCTCCGGCACCACGGGGCCGCCCAAGGGCGTGCCGCTCAGCCACGCCAACATCGCCTACCAGCTCGACACGCTGCGCGCGATGGAGCTGATGACGCCGGGCGCGCGCCTGCTGCTGCCGCTGCCGCTGCACCACGTCTACCCCTTCGTCGTGGGGCTGCTGGGCGCCCTCGTCTACGGCGTCGGGGTGGTGATGCCGCGCGCGCTCACGGGGCCGGAAGTCATCGCGGCGATCCGCGAGGGGCGTGCGGCCACCGTGATCGGGGTGCCCAGGCTGTTCGACGCCTTATGCGATGGCATCACGGCACGGGCGGGCGAGCGCGGCGCCCTCGCCCGGCGGGCCTTCCATGTCATGCTGGGCGCGAGCATCGCCGCGCGCCGCCGGTTCGGGCTGTCCCTGGGGCGCAGGCTGTTCCGGCCGGTGCACGCGCGCTTCGGCCCGGAGCTGCGCCTGCTGGTCTCGGGCGGCGCGGCGCTCAACCCGGATACCGCGTGGACGCTGACCGGCCTGGGCTGGACCGTGACCACCGGCTACGGCCTGACCGAGACGGCGCCCATGGTAAGCATCCTGCCGCCCGGGAACACGCGCTTCGCCGGCGAGGGCCAGGTGGTGCCGGGCACCGACGTCCGCATAACGCCGCTGGACGACCCGGCGGACGCGCAGCCGGAGACGGCACTGGGCGAGATCCAGATCCGCGGACCGGGCGTGTTCGCCGGGTATCACGGCCTGCCCGAGCGCACGGCGGAGGCGTTCACGGCCGACGGCTGGTTCCGCGCGGGCGACCGCGGCTACCTGGACGCCCGCGGCGATCTGCACGTGCTGGGCCGGCCGGAGACGCTGGTGGTCACCGAGGCCGGGGTGAACATCCAGATCGAGGCGCTTGAGGCCGCCTACCGCGAAAGCCCGTTCATCCGGGACATCGGCATCCTGGCGCATGGGCGTGGACTGGCCGCAGTGGTGGTACCGGACACGGCCGAGCTGCGCCGCTTCGGCGGTGACCCCGGGGCGGCCCTGCGGCGCGCCGTGCGCGAGCGGGGCCTGAAGCTGCGCCCCCACGAGCGGCTGGCCGACGTGGTGATCGCGCGCGAGCCGCTGGCGCGCACGCGGCTGGGCAAGATCCGCCGGCGCCGGCTGCGCGAGCAGTACGCCGAGTTGCGCGCTGGCGCGGACGGAACCGGGGCGCGCGCCGGGCCGACCGCACCTGCCGACATGGCCCCCGCGGACCAGGCGCTGCTCGCCGACCCGCGGGCGCACGCGGTCTGGGACTGGCTCGCGGCGCGTCATCCCGACCAGCCGCTTTCGCCCGAAAGCAGCCTGACCCTGGACCTGGGCGTGGACTCCCTGGACTGGATGGTGCTCACGCTGGAAATCCAGCAGCGCACGGGGGTGGCAGTCAGCGAAGCGACGACGGCGCGCATCGAATCCGTGCGCGACCTCTTGCAGGCGGTGGCGGCCGGCGATGGCCGCGGCGATGCGGCGGTGGCGGACCCGGTGCACGATCCGGGGCGCTATCTCACCCCCGACGCGCTGCGCTGGCTGGCACCGCTGCCACGCTGGCAGCGGGCGCTGGCGTGGGGGCTGTACTGGGTCAACCGGCTGGTGCTGCGCAGCGTGTTCCGGCTGCGCGTGGACGGCGTTCGGCATCTGCCGCGGGACCGGCCGTTCGTGCTCACGCCCAACCATCAGAGCGTGCTCGATCCCTTCGTCATCGCCGCGGCCCTGCCCTACGACGTGCTCCGGCGCTGCGCCTTCGCCGGGTGGACGGGGATCGCCTTCGCCAATCCGGTGTTCCGCTTCGTCTGCCGGCTGGCGCACGTGTTTCCCATCGACCACGAGGCGGCGGCGTTTTCCAGCATGGCACTGGGCGCGGAGGCACTCCGGCGGGACATGGCGCTGATCTGGTTTCCGGAGGGCGCGCGCTCGCTCGACGGATCGCTGCAGCCCTTCCGGCCCGGCATCGGTGCCCTCCTGGCCGCCTACCCGCGCCCGGCCGTGCCGGCGCGCATCACCGGCACTTTCGCCGCCATGCCCCGCGGCGCACGCCGGCCCCGTCTGCGCCGGCTGGCCATGACCTTCGGCGAACCCCGCGCCCCCACGGATCTGGCTCGCGCGGGCCACGGCGAGACCGAGGCGGCCCGGATTGCCAATGGATTGCACGGCCAAGTGGGGCGATTGAAAGGTGACACATCTTAGATTGCCGAAGTGGCGATCGCAAAACATCTCCGACGTCTTGGGGTTGATCGTGCTGTTTCGCCTGCGCCCTTATCCGACCGGGTGAAAGGCCGCCTCGGGGCGGAACGGATGCGGCCTCTATCCGGGATTGCCCAATCAAATGAATTATGCGAATTTGATCTAAATTTCGGGGTATCACCAACTTATCCGGGCAGCCTTTGGCCGAATCGAACATCCCATCATCGGCAACCGCCCGCACCCGGCGGGGACCGCGTGCGAGCCTGCGCGGCAGCGCCCTGCTCGTCGCCGGCGCGACCTATGGCGTGATCGCGCTCATCGCGCTGGGCGCGCTGTGGTTCGTGGGCGAGCGGATTGCCCGCGACCTGGGGGCCGGATTCGCCGAACGCATGGCCCTGTGGCACAAGGAGCGCGCCAGCGCCAAGGTGGGCCGCAACCTGGCGTTGGCACGCCAGCTCGCCGACAACCCCGACCTGAAGGCCTGGGCGCGCGCCGAGAACGACCCCGGGCGCCGGCAGCGCGCCGTCACCATCCTGAAAAGCTACCGCGAACGCTTCGACACGCACGCCTACTTCGTCGCCCTGCCGGGCTCGCGGCACTTCTACTTCAACGAGCGGGGCGACGGCGAACCCCTGGGCCCGCCGGACCAGACGCTCAAGCCCGCCGACACCGACGATTCCTGGTACTTCCACACCGTCGAATCGGGCGCGTTCAACATCAACGTCGACCACAACGACGCCCTGGACACCACCAAGGTCTGGCTAAACGTGCCGATCAAGGACGGTGGCGAGGTCCTGGGGGTGGCGGGTACCGGGGTCGACCTCTCGCGCTTCATCGACCAGCTCGCCTCGCCCGGCCGCGACGGCGTGACCACGATGCTGGCCAACCGGAAAGGCATCATCCAGGCCCACCCGGAAAAGGGGCGGATCGCGTTCAACGCCCCGGCACGCCAGGCCTCGGTGCATTCGCTCTACCGCCGCGTCGATGGCGTTGCCGACTCGCAGCGCCTGCGCACCGCGCTCGACCGGCTCGCCACCGGGGAATCCAACGTCGAGGTGCTGGAACTGTCGCTGAACGGCACGCGCCGGCTGGTCGCCGCGGCCTGGGTCGACCGCGTGGGCTGGTACAGCGTGACCGTGATCGACCTGCGCAGCGTGCTCGGCTGGTCCGAGTTCCTCACCGTGGGGGGCGTGCTCGCCGCCGCCCTGGCCGCGTCCCTGGCGCTGCTCGCGGTGCTCCTCGACCCGCTGGTGCTGCGCCCGATCCGCCGTCTGAGCACGGCCGTCTCGCGGGTCGCCGAGGGCGACTACGCGCACGCCGAGGTGCCGGCGCGGCGCGCGGACGAGATCGGCACGCTCAGCCGCGGCTTCAACCACATGACCGCGACCCTGCACGCCTACACCGAACGCCTTGAGGAACGGGTCGCCGTGCGCACCCGGCAACTGGAGCGCGCCAACCAGGAGCTGGCACGCACCAACGGCGCCCTGATGGACAGCCTGACCTACGCCAGCCGCCTGCAGACCGCCCTGCTGCCCGAGACCGGCGTGCTGGAGCGGATGACCGAGCACGTCGTGCTGTGGCGCCCGCGCGACGTAGTGGGCGGCGACCTCTACGTCGGCCGGGCCACGGACAACGGGATCTACGTGGGCGTGATCGACTGCACCGGCCACGGCGTGCCCGGCGCGCTCATGACCATGGCCGCCTACGCCGCGTTCGGCTACGCCATGGCACGCACCGACGCCGGCCCGCCCGCCGAGGTGCTCACCGAAATGGACCGCTACATGCGCCAGATGCTGGCGCGCGATCCGGACGCCTCGGCCGACCACGGCCTGGAAATGGGGTTGCTTCGCTGGTCGCCGGACACGGGCGAGCTGCGCTACGCCGGCGGGGGCATCGACCTGCTGGCGGTGGACCCGGGCAGCGTCGATCCCGAAGATCCCGGCGGGGCCGTGATCCCGATCAAGGGCGACCGCGCCAGCCTGGGCTACAGGGCCCGCAAGAAGGCGGACGGCTTCACCGAGCACCGGCTGGCCGTGCCCCACGGGCGTGCGTTCTACCTCGCTTCCGACGGGTTCATCGACCAGGTGGGCGGACCGCGCCGCCTCGCTTTCGGCCGGCGGCGCCTGCATCGGCTGCTGGCAGAAAACGCGGGCCGGCCCATGGCCGACCAGGCCGCGCACCTGGAACGCGCGCTGGCCGAATGGCAGGGCGAGGAGTCCCAGCGCGACGACATCACCGTCGTCGGAATCCGCCCGCGGGCGGCCGACGGCGCCGGCGACCGGCAAGACGGGAGAACGGGCGCATGAGCAGCCTGAACCTCTATCATCTGCGCAAGACCCTGGACGCGGAGCAGATCCTGATCTGCTTCAACGGGCCCCTGTCGCGCAGCATCATCGAAGAAATCGGCGAAGCCATCCGCAACTACCTGCGCACGCTTGAGGGCAGCGAGAACCGGGCGCGCGTGAAGGACGTGTTCTCGGTTTTCGTTGAGCAGACGCAGAACATCCGCCACTACGTGGCGAAGGTGGCCGAGGACGCCGAAACCGAAAGCCGCCTGGCGGAAGCGACGGTGGTCATTGGCCGCGCGGGCGACGACTATGTCGTGGCGGCGGGCAACCTGATCCGCAAAAGCGATTTCCCCGGGCTGCAGCAGCACCTGCAGCATCTGGACGGCCTCGACGCGCAGGGCCTGAAGCAGCTCTACAAGTCGGTGCTGCGCGCGCCGCGGGACTCCGACGCCTCCGGTGCGGGGCTGGGGCTCATCGACATGGCCCGGCGCGCACGCGCGCCACTCGACTGGGACAGCGTGACCGTGGACGACGATCACGTTTTTTTCAGCCTGCGGGTCACGGTGTAAGAGAAGAGACGCGACAATGGCCGAACGCATTTCCCTGGAAGCGACCGCCTCGACGCCCGCCGTCACCTTCGACCCAGCGGAGGGCGTTCTGGACATCCAGGGCGAATCCTATCCCGAGAACGTGGTGGCGTTTTATCGCCCCGTGCTCGACGCCGTGCAAACCTACGTCGGCGAGGACGCGGGGCCGCTGGTGCTGCGCATCGCGCTCACCTACCTCAACACATCGAGCATCAAGGTCATCATGGACCTCATCGACCTCGCCGAGGACGTCCGCGAGGCGGGCCGCGAGGCGCGCGTCGAATGGTACTACGAGGAGGACGACGACCGCAGCCTGGAGCTGGCCGAGGAGTTCAGCGAGGACATCAGCCTGCCCTTCAACATCATCGCCACGGCCCCGAAGAGCGCGTGAATCATGGCCCGCCCCGACGAGGAAGATAAGGTCCGGCAGCGGCTGGAGGCGATCGAGGCCGACCCCGAACTGCGCGCGAGCCCCCTGTACGACGACGTGCGCTGGCTGGCCGAACGCTACTTCCGGCTGAGCCGCCAGTTGCGCAAGGTCACGCGGGTGGGCGATCAGCTCCAGGTGCAGTTGCGCGACATGAACGAAGCCCTGGAAAAGGCGTCGATGACGGACGCGCTGACCGGCCTGCCAAACCGGCGGCGAATGATGGAATGCCTGGTCAGCGAGGCGCACCATGCCGACCGGGACGTGTATCCGCTGACGCTGATGATGGTGGACGTCGACCGCTTCAAGGCCATCAACGACAACCACGGCCACGACGTGGGCGACGAGGTGCTGCGCGCGGTGGGCGGCGCCCTCGCGGGCAGCCTGCGCGCCTACGACGTGTGCGCCCGCTGGGGCGGCGAGGAGTTCCTCATGCTGCTGCCAGGTCTGGGCACGGACAAGGCGCGCGACGTGGCCGAGCGGGCCCGCGAGCACGTCGCCGATACGGTTGTGGAAACGGACGTGGGTCGGCTTTCCGTGACCGTGAGCATCGGCGTCGCCGTGTGCACCAGCCGCGATCCCGATCCCTGCATCCAGGCCGCCGACATGGCTGCGTACCGGGCCAAGCGCAACGGGCGCAACCGGGTCGTCTGCGCCGACGACGCCGCGACCGAAACCGCGTCGTAAGGGGGGGGGGACCGGTCGCGGCTCTCGGCCAAACCGGATCGACCACCGTGGGTGAGCCCTGGCCAAAGGCAGTACGCCAGGCAAGCAGGGCTTGCCTCAGATTATGTTGGAAGCGTGTGCGCCCGCCTCGTGTAGCGTCGCCTCGGTGCGATCATCACACACGGCGAGGCGCGAGCATGGCGGTGACGCCGCTGAGCGCACAGGCGCTGCGGCAGGTCTGCGATCCCGCGGACCTGGACTTCGCGACCACGGCGGACCTCCCCGACCTGGAAGGGGTCGTGGGACAGGCGCGCGCGACCGAGGCGCTCGAATTCGGCATCGGCATGGCGCGGCCCGGCTTCAATATCTACGCGCTGGGCCCGGACGGCCTGCACAAGCACGGCGTGGTCCGGCACCACCTGCAACAGGCCGCGACCGCCAAACCTGGCCCGCCCGACTACTGCTACGTCAACGGCTTCGCCGACCCGCACCGGCCGGCGGCCCTGAAGCTTCCGCGCGGGCGCGGCGCCGCGTTCAAGCGCGACGCCGACCGCGTGGCGCGTGATCTGCGCGATGCCCTCAAGGCCGCGTTCGAGAGCGAGGATTACCGCACGCGGCGCGGCATGCTGGAGCAGGAACTCAAGGAGCGCCAGGAAAACGCCATCGAGGCGGTCAGCGCCGAGGCGCGCGAGATGGGCGTGGCGCTCCAGCGCACGCCCATGGGCTTCGCCTTCGTGCCGGTCACCGACGCGGGCATCCTCAGCCCCAAGGCCTTCCACGAGCTTCCCGAGGCCGAGCAGCGCAAGATCCAGGAACGCATCGAGACGATGCAGGAACGCCTGGAGACCGCGCTCAAGCAGGTGCCCGAGTGGGTCAAAGAGATGCGCGAACGCGTGCGCACGCTCAACGAGGAAACCGCGGACCGCGCGGTTGCCGACCTGATCGGCCAGCTCAAGGCGAGTTACAACGACCTTCCCGAGGTGGTGAAGCACCTGGACGCGATGCACGCCGACATTGTGGCCAACATCGCCGGCATTCTCCACGGCGGCAACGACGAGAACAACGACGCCCTGCCCGCGCACACCAACCACAACGCCCGCGCCGACGCGCGCCTGCGCCCGTATATGGCCAATCTGCTCGTGGACAACGCGGGGCAGGACAGCGCGCCCGTGGTCTACGAGGACGAGCCCAGCTTCGAGCGCCTCATCGGGCGCATCGAGCACCGCGCGGAGATGGGGGCGCTGACCACCGATTTCCTGCTCATCCGGCCCGGGGCGCTGCATCGCGCCAACGGCGGGTACCTCATCCTGGATGCGCACAAGGTGCTCACCCAGCCGTTCGCCTGGGAGGCGCTCAAGCGCGCCCTGCGCGCCGGCGAGATCCGGATCGAGCCGCCATACGCCATGCTCGGCCTGTTCAGCACGACCACCCTGGAGCCCGACCCCGTCCCCCTCGACGTCAAGGTGGTGCTGGTGGGCGAGCGCCTGCTCTACAACCTGCTGAGCGCGCTCGATCCGGAATTTCCCCAACTGTTCAAGGTGGCCGCCGACTTTACGGAGCGCACCGCGCGCACGCCCGAGACGAACCGGCTCTACGCCCGGGTCATCGCCACGCTGGCGCGGCGCGAAAACCTGCTCGCGCTGGACCGCGGCGCCGTGGCACGGGTGCTTGAGGAGGCGGCGCGCGCGGCAGAGGACGCCGAGCGTCTGTCCACGCGGGTGGAGGACGTGGCGGACCTGATCCGCGAGGCGGATTACTGGCGCCGGCGCGCGGGTGACGGGCCGATCGACGCGGCCGCCGTGGATGCGGCCGTGGCCGCGCGCGAGCGTCGGCACGACCGGCTGCGCGAGCGGCTGCAGGAAGAGATAGCCCGGGGCACCGTCCTGATCGAAGCCGACGGCCGCGCGGTGGGCCAGATCAATGCGCTGACCGTTCTCCAGCTAAGCCACTTCGCCTTCGGCCACCCGGCGCGCGTGACCGCCCGGGTGGGCCTGGGCCGCGGCGACGTCCTGGACATCGAGCGCACGGTCAAGCTGGGCGGCCCGATCCATTCCAAGGGCGTGCTGATCCTGGGCGGCTTCCTGCGCGGGCGGTTCGCCCGCGGAGACCCCCTGTCGCTGTCCGCCAGCCTCGTGTTCGAGCAGTCCTACGGCGGAATCGAGGGGGACAGCGCCTCGCTCGCCGAGCTGCTGGCGCTGCTCTCGGCCATTGCGGAACTGCCGCTGCGCCAGGATCTCGCCGTGACCGGTTCGTTGAACCAGCACGGTACGGTCCAGCCCATCGGCGGCGTGAACGAGAAGGTCGAGGGGTTCTTCGACGTCTGCGCGGCGCGCGGGCTGACCGGGCAGCAGGGGGTCGTGATCCCGGCCGCCAACGTCAAGCACCTGATGCTTGCCCCGCGCGTGCTCGATGCGGTGCGCGGCGGACACTTCGCCGTCTACAGCGTGGCCCACGCGGACGATGCGGTGCGCCTGTTCTTCGACCGGGAGGCCGGGGAGGCGGACGCCGACGGCCGGTATCCCGAAGGAACCGTCAATCGGGCCGTGGGCGAGCGGCTGCGCGAATTCGCCCGCGAGCGGCGCAGCTTCGGCCCCGCCCCGGGCGCGGGCGACGACGGCAGCGGCGGCGAGGCCGGACGATGACAGCGCGTGTGCTGGTCGCCCTCGAGGACGCGGAGACCGCGGAGGCGCTGCTCGACGCCGCCGTACGCCTGGCCGCCTACCGCCGGGCGGAACTGCTCGGCCTGTACATCGAGGAGAGCGCATTCCTGGACGCGCTCGCCCTGCCCTTCGCGCGCACCTTTCGCGATACGGCGCGCGGCTGGGAGCGCGCCGCACCGGCCGAGCTGGAGCGCGCGTTCCGGCTGCGCGCCGAGGCCCTGCAGCGGCGGCTGGAACACGCGGCGGCGCGGATGCAGGTGACCTGGAACTTCAGCGTGCGGCGCGGAACACCGGCGGCGCAACTCGCCGAGGCGGGCCGGCCGGACGACCTGCTGGTGCTGGGCGCGGGCCGGCGTTCCGTCTGGCACGCCCGGCCGGGAAGCACCGCGGCGTCGCTGGCGGCGCGCGGGGCGAGTGCCTGCCTCGTGCTGCGCCCCGGCATCACCGGCGGCGTGGCCGCGCTGTTCGACGGCGATCCGGCCGTCCTCGCCGCGGCGGCGGAGGTCGCGCGCACGGAAGAGGCGCGGCTGATCGTGGCGGTTCTGGGTGTTTCCGCGGCGGCGCAGGCGGAACGGGCCGAGGCGGCGCGCACCTGGCTGACGGCGCACGGGCTCGCGGCGGAAATCCAGATGCTTCCGGCGCACGACCCGGCGGCAGCCTGCCGGGCGCTCGCCGCCCTGCACCCGGGCACGGCCGTGGTCACACGCGGTGCGGCCGAGCGCTGGCTGGGCGACGGCGCCGGCCTGCTGAACACGGTGCCCTGCACCTGGCTTTTCCTCCCCGAGGCGGAATCGGCGTCCGCCCGCCCGTGACAATGCGTCCGCTTTCGCGTCGGCCGGCAGCTGCGCATCTCTGGAAGCGGCAAATGCTGATTTTCACGGTAAGGTTTTACGGGCGCCCGCGGCGGCTTTCCGGCGCCGCGGCGCACGGCCAGACGACAACGGAGGGATGCCATGACCGGCGCAACGGCGGCGTTCGACGAGCTTGCCACGCGCGCCCCGGCGTACGATTTCGTCACCGAGATCGCCGAGGAACGCCCGCCCAGGGGCCTGACCGAGGACACCGTCCGCTTCATCTCGCAGCGCAACGGAGAACCGGCGTGGCTGCTCGCCTGGCGGCTCAAGGCGTACCGGCACTGGCTCACAATGAAGCACCCGACGTGGCAGAAGGTCCGGGTGCCGCCGTTCGATTTCCAGGACGCCTACTACTATGCGGCACCGCTTGGGCAAGCCGGTGGCGACGGACTCGATCCGCGCCTGGCGGACACCTATGAACGCCTGGGCGTCCCAGTCCGGTCGGACGGCCGCGACGTCGCGGTGCACGCCGTGTTCGACAGCCGGACCGTGGCCACGACGCTGCAGCAGCGCCTGGCCGAGCAGGGCATCGTCTTCTGCTCCCTGGTCGAGGCGGTGCAGCGCTATCCCGATCTGGTGCGCCGCTACCTTGGCTCGGTGGTGCCGTATTCGGACAATTTTTTCGCCACCCTGAACAGCGCGGTGTTCAGCGACGGCGCCTTTGTCTACGTCCCGGAAGGCGTGACCTGCCCGGTTCCGCTGTCCAGTCACTTCCGCATCAACGCGGCGAATACGGGGCAGTTCGAGCGCACCCTGATCATCGCCGAGCGGGGCGCGCGTCTGTCCTACATGGAGGGCTGCACCGCCGCCGGACACCGCGAGCGCCGGCTCCACGCGGGGGTGGCCGAGCTGGTCGCACGCGACGACGCCGAGATCGCCTATTCCACCGTCCAGCAGTGGCCCGCCGGCGACGCGAGCGGCGGCGGCGTGGACAACTTCGACACCAAGCGCGGAATCTGCCGCGGCCGCAATGCCAAGATTTCCTGGACGCAGGTGGAGACGGGCTCGGCGATCAACTGGAAATATCCCGCCTGTGTCCTTGAGGGCGACAATTCCGTGGGCGAGTTCTACGCCGTCTCCTTTACCGGCGGCCATCAACAGGCGGATACCGGCACCAAGATGATCCATCTGGGCCGGAAAACGCGCAGTCGGATCGTCGCCAAGGGCATTTCGGCCGGCCGGTCGGACCAGACCTACCGCGGGCTTGTCCGGATGACACCCAAGGCCGACGGGGCGCGTAACTTCACCCAGTGCGACAGCATGCTGATCGGCCAGACCTGCGGGGCGCACACGGTCCCCTACATCGAGAACAAGAACCGGCGCGCGACGGCCGAGCACGAGGCGACCACGTCGAAGATCAGCGCGGACCAGTTGTTCTACTGCCGCCAGCGCGGGATGAGCGAGGAAAAGGCCGTGGCGCTCGTGGTCAACGGCTTCTGCCAGGAGGTGCTGGAACACCTGCCGCTGAACATGGCCATGGAGGCCAAGCGCCTGCTCGACGTCAGCCTTGAAGGCAGCGTGGGGTGAACGGGGGCTCGACGTGCCCGCCGGGCGTCCGAACCGCCCGGCGGGCGCGGGCTCACGCGCCCAGCCGCAGCGTGGTCCCCACCATGTTCAGGACGAAGGCGTCCGGGAGCGCGGCCTCGATGTCCTGCTGCGCCGTGCGGCCGGTGCAGTGCGCGGGCACCACGATCTCCGGGCCGATCTCGCGCAGGGTCTCCACCGTGGGCCGGATCAGCTTGTCCCGGTCCATGCCGGTCAGATGGAACCCGCCCATCACGGCGTAGACCGTGTTCTCGCCGGCGACCGACTGGGCGTGCCGGATGGTATTGACGATGCCCGAATGCGCGCACCCGGAAATCACCACGAGCCCCTTGCCGGCGACATGGATCACCAGCCCCGTATCATCGGCGAAGTGGTCCAGATGCTCGCCGTCCTCGTCGGCGTAGAACATGTTGCCGCCCGGCTGCTCGAAATCGGTGACCCGCGGCACCTCGCCGAGGAAGGCCACCTGGCCATCGAGCAGCGGATAGGGCTGGCGGGTGGTGCGCGGCGTAACCGCGACCTTTTCGAGCTGCTCGTTGATGAACGGCGGAAAGGTCACGTGGCCGCCGTTGGGCTTCTTGACATAGCGCGGATTGCGGAAGGCCGCCGGGTGCATGACCAGCTCGGCCGATGGCGCCACCCGCGACATCATCGCCGCCATGCCGCCGGTATGGTCGAAGTGCCCGTGCGACAGCGCCGCGGCTTCGACCTCGCGCAGGTCGACGTCCAGCGCGTCGGCATTGCGTCGTGCGCCGTCTTCGGAGTAGCCGAAATCGAACAGCATGCGCCGGCGCGCGCCCGCCCGCTCGACCGTGATGAGCAGCGAAAAGCCGTGCTCGGCCCGGATGGACTGGCGCAGCGAATAGTCCGGATGGCTGATGACCCGCTGGACGACCCTGTCGTTGTCCTGCGCCACCACGTCCAGGTAATTGTCCTGAAGGGTGAGCACCTCGACCCGGTCCACCGGGGTGAGGTCGAGTGTCATGGCGCACCTCCCGCGTCCGTTCGCAGCAACACATTAGCGTTTTCGGATATAATGCGGCCGCGCAACAGCGAGTCAAGCAAGGTGACGTCGCAGGCCGCCGCCCTCAGACCCGTCCCGCACCGTCGAAGATCGTCGCGTGGTCCTCGCGGAGCTGCTGCTTCTGCACCTTGCCCATGGTGTTGCGCGGCAGGTCCTCGGCGAAGAACAGGCGCTTGGGCGTCTTGTAGCCGGCGAGCTGCTCGCGCACCGCCCGGATCAGGCCGGCCTCGCTCAGCTCCGCCTCGCGCCCGGGTTCGGGCACCACGACCGCGGCGACCCCCTCGCCCAGGTCCGCGTGAGGCGCACCGAAGACGGCCGATTCCTTGACCCCGTCGATGGCGTCGAGGACCAGCTCGACCTCCTTGGGATAGACGTTGTAACCGCCGGAGACGATGAGATCCTTGGCCCGGCCGACGATGTGGACATAGCCGTCCGCGTCGATCTTGGCGTTGTCGCCGGTGATGAAGAAGCCGTCGGCGCGGAATTCCTCGGCCGTCTTCTCCGGCTTGTTCCAGTAGCCGTGGAACAGGTTGGGCCCGCGGACCTCCAGAATACCGATTTCATCCCGACCCAGGGCCCGGCCGTCCCCGTCGCACACACGCACCTCCACATCCGGGAGCGGAAAGCCCACGGTGCCGGGCCGCCGCTCGCCGTCCAGCGGGTTGGAGGTGATCATACCGGCCTCGGTCATGCCGTAGCGCTCCAGGATGCCGTGGCCGGTGCGCGCCTTGAATTGCCGCCAGGTCTCCGGCTGGAGCGGCGCCGAGCCCGAGACGAACAGGCGCATGTTCGCGGTCACCGCCGCGGTGAAGTCGTCGCGCTCAAGCAGCCGGACATAGTACGTCGGCACCCCCATCATCACCGTCGCGTCCGGAAGCAGCCGGATCGCGGTCGCCGCGTCGAACCGGGGCAGGAAGAGCATCTTCGAGCCGTTCAGGAGCGCGGTGTTGGACGCCACGAACAGGCCGTGGACATGGAACAGCGGCAACGCGTGGAGCAGCACGTCGCCGTCGCGAAAGCCCCAGATCCGATGCAGCGCGCGCGCATTGGACTCCAGGTTCCAGTGGCTCAGCATGGCGCCCTTGGGCCGGCCCGTGGTGCCGCTGGTGTAGCAGATCGCGGCGATATCGTCGGGCGCGCGCGGTACCGTCGCATCCAGCGGCGACACACGGTCCAGAGCCTCGGTCAGGCTGCCCCGGCCGTCCGCGTCCAGGGTCACCACCCGCGGCACACCCTGGCCCTCGACCACGGGCGCCAGCTCGGCCGCCCGGTCCGGATCGCAGACGAACACCCGCGGCGTTGCGTCGCCCGCGAAGTACGCCACCTCGGCCGCCGTATAGCCGGTATTGAGCGGCAGATAGATCGCCCCCGCCTTGAAACAGGCGAGATAGATGGCGAGCGCCCAGGGCGACTTCGCCACCTGCACGGCGACGCGGTCGCCCGGCTCGACGCCCAGGTCCTGCAGCCGGCGCGCAAGCCGGCCGACCTCGGTCGCCAGCTCGCCGTAGGACCACACGCCGCCATCGGCCAGCGCCAGCGCCGGCCGGTCGCGGTGCTCGGCAAACACCTCGGCGAATGTCGCGTACAGATTTCCGCTCATCGTGGGGCGCCTCTTCGGTCCGTCCATATTCCTCGCGCGGCGCACCGGTCCCGCGCCGGCGCGCACCTCCCCGGCGGCACGGGGCGGCGCTCAGCCCTGCGGGCGATCCGCCATGCCGCCCGGACAATAAAATTGCTCTTCCTTGCGCGCAGGAGACCAGTTCAGCCTTGCATGCTGCAATAGTTTTCGTTTTCGTACGCGCCGCCATGGCGCCGTAGCCCGATACGGCGCGTGCCGCCAGCGGTCCAATCCATTCGATGGTCCTTTGGCGGGGCATTGCGACGACCGGCCCGCGCACGTTCAACGCGGGCCAACACCGATAATCGATGGGGAGACGGGAACATGTTGAACCATTCGCGCCGCACCGCCGCCCGGGCGTTGTGCGCCGGTATCGCACTGGCCACGGTCACCGCGCTCGCCGCGCCCGCGTCGGCCGAGCGTCTGCGCGCTTCGCACCAATGGCCGCAGGACGATGTCCGCGGCAAGATGGTCGGCATCATCAAGGACCACGTGGAGGCCGCCGACGTCGATCTGCAGGTCCGCATCTATCCGAGTTCGTCCCTGTTCAAGCCGAAGCAGCAGTGGGACGCCATG
>CAJXKW010000062.1 GCA_913055855.1 uncultured Limimonas sp.
GGCGCGCTCGGGGTCGTCCAGAAGCGCCCGGAACAGGTGGTCGTGCGGATTGCTCGGCGTGGCCATGGCAAAGCCCGTCCGCGACCCGGCGAAGCCCAGCATGGCCCGGAACGGCATGCAAGGGCGCTCCGCCGCCGACCCATCATCGCGCGGTGCGGCACAAGCGCCCTTTGCAAAACGCAGGTTCCGGCTATCGGCGCCGGCGGATCGCCCAGGCGATCACTCCGCCGCCTGGTCCGGCGCCACTTTCTGCGCCAGGGCGGATTCCAGGAAGGGCGAGATGTCGCCGTCCAGAACCCGCTCGCTGTCGGTTCGCTCCACGCCCGTACGCAGGTCCTTGACCATCTGGTAGGGCTGGAGGACGTAGGAGCGAATCTGGTGGCCCCAGCCGATGTCGCTCTTCTGGTCTGCCGTCGCCTGGGCCTCTTCCTCCCGGCGCTTGAGTTCGCGCTCGTACAGCCGGGCGCGCAGCATCGCGAAGGCGTCCGCCCGGTTGCGGTGCTGCGAGCGGCCGTTCTGGCACTGCACCACGATACCGGTGGGATGGTGGGTGATCCGCACCGCGCTGTCCGTGGTGTTGACGTGCTGACCGCCCGCGCCCGAGGAGCGGAAAGTGTCCACCCGGATGTCCTTATCCTCGATGGTGACCTCGATGGAATCGTCGATCACCGGATAGACCCACACGCTGGCGAAGGAGGTGTGCCGTCGGCCCTGGGCATCGAAGGGGGAGTGCCGGACCAGCCGATGCACACCCGTCTCGCTCTTCAGCCAGCCGTAGGCGTTGTGGCCGGAGACGCGCACGGTCGCCGACTTGATACCGGCCTCGTCGCCGGGACTCTCGTCGTAGACCTCCGTCTTGTACCCCTGGTTATGACACCAGCGGACGTACATGCGCAGGAGCATCTGCGCCCAATCCTGCGCCTCGGTCCCGCCGGCGCCGGCGTTGACCTCCAGGTAACAGTCGTTGGCGTCCGCCTCGCCGGAGAGCAGGGCTTCCTTCTCCAGCTTGGCCGTGTGCTCGACCAGGCGCTGGAGCTGTTCCTGGGCTTCCGCGACGGTCGCCTCGTCACCCTCCGATTCGCCCAGCTCCTCGAGTTCGATCGCGTCCTCGAGTTCCTGTTCCACCTCGCGCACACGCTGGATGCTGCGATCCAGGTGCTCGCGCTCCTTCATCAGCTTCTGGGCGCGCGGGGGGTCGTTCCAGAACGCGGGATCCTCCGCGAGCGCGTTCAGCTCGTCCAGACGGCGCAGCGCGTTATCCCAGTCAAAGATGCCTCCTCAGCAAAGCCAGGGAGTCCCTGACTTCGCTTGCGCGGCTTTCGGTTTCCGCTCGCATGGCGCGTGGAATCTCCTGTGTCTTGGATGGCGTTTGCCTGCCGGGTGTCACATACGGCTTCGACCGGGGGCGCGACAAGGGGTCAGTAGAGGCCGCTGGAACCGGTCACGGCTGGCCCGCCGCCGTCCTCGCTCCCGCCGCCGCGCGCGGGTTCGCCGTCCGCCGGCAGGCCGCCGCGGATCACCACCTGGTCGTCGCCGGGGCTGTTGCCCTCCTTGAACGCTTCCAGGATAACCTTCTCGGAGTCGGGGCCGGCGCGCTGGCCGGTGTCCAGGTCCATGCGGACCATGCGGATATCCTCGGGCGTACGGAAAGGGATGCCCGGCTTGCCCTTCAACGCCCTGGCCATGAACTGCTTCCAGATGGGGCCGGCGGTGTTGGAACCATAGTTGCGCGGGCCCAGCGTGCGGTGGTCGTCGAAGCCGACGTAGACCCCCGCGACGAGGTCGGGGGTGAAGCCCATGAACCAGGTATCGTAGCTTTCGTTCGTGGTGCCGGTCTTGCCCGCCACGGGCTTGCCCAGCTCGCGCATCCGGCGACCGGTGCCGCGTTCGACCACTCCCTTGAGCATGGTCACCACCTGATACGCCGATGCGGCGTCGGTGACGCGCGCGCGGTTGTCGGGCAGCTCCGGCGGTGCCTGGCCGCGCCAGGCCGTGGCGTCGCAGTCCGGGCACTGCCGGTCGTCGTGGCGGAAGATGGTCTCGCCGCGCCGGTTCTGCACGCGGTCGATGAGGTGGGGAGCGATCCGCTTGCCGCCGTTGACGATCATGCCGTAGCCCGCCGTCAGCTGGAGCAGCGTGGTCTCCCCGGCGCCAAGCGCCATGGCGAGCTGGTTCTTGAGATCCTCGTACAGGCCGAATTCCTCAGCCGTGGCGGTGATCTTGGGCATGCCCACGGTCTGCGCCAGGCGTACGGTCATCAGGTTGCGCGACTGCTCGATGCCCACGCGCATGGGCGTTGGGCCGTAGAATTTCTCCGTGTAGTTCGCCGGTTTCCACTTATCCAGGCCCGGTCCCTGGTCGACGACAAACGGCGCGTCGAGGATGATGGTGGCCGGCGTGAGGCCCTGTTCGAGCGCGGTCAGGTAGACGAACGGCTTGAACGCCGAGCCGGGCTGGCGCTTGGCCTGGGTGACCCGGTTGAACTGGCTGCGATCGAAGGAGAAGCCGCCCTGCATGGCGAGCACCCGTCCGGTGTGCGGATCCATGGCGACGATGCCGCCGTTAACCGCCGGCATCTGCTCCAGGGCATATCCCTGTTCGGTGTCGCGCGCGGAGACCAGGACGACGTCGCCCACGTCCACAACGTCCGAGGGACGCTCGGGTTCGGCGCCCACGTGCTGCCCTTCCAGGTGCGGCCGCGCCCAGGCCATGCCGGCCATGGGCAGGCGCGCGCGCTCGCCGCTGGGAAAGCCGATCGTGGCAGCCCGGCCGTCCATGCCCAGAACCACCGCGCGGCGCCAGGAATCGGGTATGCCCGCGGGCGGATCGATCCGCGCCAGCTTGCGCATCCAGTCGCCGCCAACGGGGATGCTATCATAGGGACCGCGCCAGCCGTGGTTGCGGTCGTAGGCGATGAGCCCGTCGCGCAGGGCGTTTTCCGCGTAGGCCTGGAGCTTCGGGTCGATCGTGGTGTGCACCGACAGGCCGCCGCCGTAGAGCGTGTCCTTGCCGTACCGGTCGACCAGGTTCCGCCGAACTTCCTCGGCGAAGTAGGGCGCCTCGGCCACCTGCTTGGGGTCGCGCCGGCGCGTTTTCAGCGGGGCTTCCATCGCCTGCACGGCCTGCTCGGTGGTGATGTAGCCGTTGGTCTCCATCTGCTGGATGACCCAATTGCGTCTGGCCACGGCCGCTTCGCGGTTGGTGTCGGGCTGATAGTTGTTGGGCGCCTTGGGCAGCGCGGCGAGATAGGCGGCCTCGGCGATCGTGAGGTTGTCCAGGGACTTGTTGAAGTAGTTCAGGGCCGCCGCGGCGACCCCGAAGGATCTGCTGCCCAGGTAGATCTCGTTGAGGTAGAGTTCGAGGATGCGGTCCTTGGAATAGGCGTGCTCGATGCGGAAGGCGAGAATCGCCTCGCGGATCTTGCGTTCGATCGCCACGCGGTCGCTGAGCAGAAAGTTCTTGGCCACCTGCTGCGTGATGGTGGAGGCGCCCACCGGCCGCCTGTCCGTGCCCAGGTTCTGCAGGTTGGTGATCGCCGCGCGCACGATCGACGGCGGATCGATGCCGAAATGCGAGTAGAAGTTCTTGTCCTCCGCGGAGACGAAGGCGTTGATGACGCGCCGCGGGATGACGTCGATGGGAACGAAGACGCGCTTTTCCTTGGCGTATTCCGCCAGCAAGCGCCCGTCGCCGGCGTAGACGCGGCTCACCGTGGGCGGCTTGTAGTCAGCGAGCTGGCTGTACTCAGGCAGATCCTGGCCGTAGCGGTAGAACACATAGCCCACTGCGCCCACACCGGTGAGCGCGATCAGGATTGCGGCGACGAGGATCCAGGCGAGCGTGCGCACCGCCGTCCCTCCTTGCTGGCTCGTTGGCGCCCGGTTCCGGCGCCGGTTGTGCCCGGCATCGCGCCGGGGCCGGCCGGGTGGTGCGAGCCTGCGCGTGTGTGCTTGTCAGCCGGTTAATGCCGGCCGGCGCGGGGCGTTCGCGAGGTTTCGGCTGTATTTTGGCGTGGATGTGACCAATGCCAACCGCTGTGCGCGGTCAGCGCTGCGTGCGCGCCTGCTGCCAGTCGAAGAATCCGTTCACCGCGGCAACGACGGAGTCGTTCACGTCCCGGCGATGGTCCTTGGACTGGAGCAGACGGATCTCGCGCGGGTGCGAGAGATAGCCAATCTCGAACAGCACCGAGGGCACGTTGGGTGACTTCAGGACGGCGAAGCCGGCGTAGCGGTGGGTGTTGCGCAGCAGCTTCACGTCGCCGTCCAGCTCGTTCACCAGCATATTGGCGAAGTGCTTGGAGGCGTTCATGGATTCGCGCTGCGCCAGGTCGATGAGGATCTGGCTCACCGTATCGGTCTGCTCGCCCAGGTTCACACCCGCGATCAGGTCCGCCTTGTTCTCCTTCTCCGCCAGTTCGGCGGCCTCTTCGTCCGAGGCGTTCTCGGACAGGGTGTAGACCGAGGCGCCCCGGACATTGTTCGACGGATGCGTGTTGGCGTGCAGGGAGATGAACAGATCGCCCTCGGCCTTGCGCGCGAGCGCGACCCGCCGGCGCAGGGGCAGGAAGATGTCCCGGTCGCGCGTCAGCACGACGTTGTAGCGGCCCGTGCGCTCCAGCCGGCGCTTGAGCGCCTCGGCGTAGTCGAGCACCAGGGTTTTCTCGTGCAGCCCGGTCACGCCGATGGCGCCCGGGTCCACGCCGCCGTGGCCGGCGTCGATGACCACCGTGGGTTTGGCCCCGTCCGTCTGCGGCGCTTCGGGGGCGCCGCGCCCGCGGTCGGGCAGCGGTTCCTTCGAGGTGATCGTGCGCTTGGATACGTCGGAGAGAAACGTGTCGCGCGAGGTCTTCGCGAGATCGACAACAAGGCGGTACGGATAGCCGTTGCGCGGCGGGATGACGAAGACGTTCTTCAGGCGCACCGGCGCGTCGGCGTCCAGGACGACGCGGCTGGTCTTGGGCGAGAACAGCCCGTAACGCAGCTTGTTCACCACGCCCCGGCGCTGGCGCTTGACCGTGTCCTGCGCGACGTCCCAGTTCACCCGCGGCAGGTCGATCACCACCCGGTACGGGTCGGGCAGGGTGAAGACGCGGTAGGCGGGTTTTTCGTCGATTTCCATGACGAAGCGGGTCTTGTCCGGATGGAGCCCCAGCCGGACCGCAGAGACATCGGGCGCAGCGGCAGCCGGGCCGGCTACGCCGAGCGCCAGCGCCAGACAAAGCGTGCGGATACCGAACACCCATCGGCGAAGCATGATGGTCCCACCCGTCGCGTCGCGCTCCCCGCTGCCCCTTTTGTAGCGCAGACAGGGTTAAGATAAAACACAAAAACTGCCGCGTAACCCGAAAGTTTTGCTGCGTTTTCGACGTATCACGCGTTTTTCGCGGGGCCGCGTTGGACCCAAGATCTTGGGGGTTAATTGGTCTCGTCGCTTTCCGGCACACGCCCCCGCCAGGGCAGCAGTCCCGGCACCGCGCGGCGGTAGTGACGGTACGCGCTGCCATAGCGCCGGATCAGTTTGCGCTCCTCTGCCCAGCTCCCCAACACGAAATATAGACTTCCCCACAGGGCCGTCGCGAGGCCCAGCGGCGACCAGGCGAACGCCCAGAGCAGGGCGATGCCGCCGCTGTACAGCGGATGCCGGACATAGCGGTGCAGGCCGCCCGTCACCAGGGGCTCGGCGTCGTCTCCGCCGGGGTCGTTGCCGTACCGGAGTTGGTGAAGCCCGCTCAGGCGCGCCATGTCGTAGCCGCGCGCGCCCTCGCGCAGCACCGCCAGCCCGATGATGCCCAGAACGGCCTGGCCGGCGAAGACCCAGGCAGGCAGGCGGTACGGTGGGGCGTCGCCCAGGAGGGCGATGCCCACCGCGACCACCGCAGCGATGTGAAGCGATGCGATGGCGTTGTAGGTCAACCGTGCCGCCCGGCCCGCCCGGCGCTGCAGCCAGTGGCGCGCGCCGGGAAGCGCCAGCAGCGAGTGCCCGGCGCCGAAGCTGATCCAGGCCAGACCGTAGAGCGCGTGATCCAGCAGCATCAGCCGCCCAGGCGCCGGATGGTGTTGGTGGTGGAGTAACCTTCGGCGAGGTCGGCGATCACGATCCGGCCGCCGCGTGCGGTGACCAGATCGGCGCCCACGACCGTCTCGGGCGTGTAGTCGCCGCCCTTCACCAGCACCTCCGGCGCAAGCCGGTCGATGAGCGCGCGCGGCGTGTCCTCGGCGAAGATGACGATGGCGTCCACCGCGTCGATCGCGCCCAGCACCGCCGCGCGCGCGGCGGCGTCCTGGAGGGGGCGGCCGTCGCCCTTGAGCCGCGCGACGGAGGCGTCGCTGTTGAGCCCCACCACGAGACGGTCGCATGCCGCCCGCGCCTGGCGGAGCAGGCTGACGTGTCCCGGATGCAGCAGGTCGAAGCAGCCATTGGTGAAGCCCACCTGCAGCCCGGCACGGTGCCATGCCGCCACGCGTGCCTCGGCGCCCGCGGTGTCCAGTAGCTTGGCCTCACCGGCGAGCAGCCGCCCGGCGTGCAGGGCGTGGAGCACTTCGGGCGGGCGCGCCGTCGCCGTGCCCAATTTGCCCACGACCACGCCGGCGGCGGCGTTGGCCAGTTCCGCCGCGGCGGGCAGCGGCGCGCCCGCGGCGAGCCCCGCCGCCAGGGCGGCGACCACGGTATCCCCCGCGCCGGAGACGTCAAAGACCTCGCGTGCGCCGGCCGGAAGATGGACCGGCGCGGCGTCTGCGGTGACCAGGGTCATCCCGGCGGCGCCGCGTGTCGCCAGCACGGCGTCCAGCCCGCCCGATTGGCGAAGCTGGCGCGCGGCCGCGGCCACGTCCGCGTCGCCCTCGGCGGCGCAGCCAGTCATGTCCTGGAGTTCCGGGCGGTTGGGCGTGACCACCTGGGCGCCGGCGTAGCGCGTTACGTCGCGGCCCTTGGGATCGACCACCACGGGGACGCCGGCGGCGCGCGCCGCGTCGATGACATGCCGAAGGGTGCCGGAGTCGAGGACGCCCTTGCCGTAGTCGGAAAGCACCACCGCCCGGCAGGCGCCGACGCGAGACTCGACCGCCGCGCGCACGGCTGCACGGATGTTCTCCGGAAGCTGGCCGCCGTCCTCGGCGTCGGCGCGCAGAAGCTGCTGGGTGCCCGCGATGTAACGGGTCTTGCGCGTGGTCCGCCAGCCGGCGGCCGTGACCAGCGGCGCTTCCGCGCCCGTGGTCTCGCGGCAGTGGGCGTGAATCGCGGCGCCGTCGGGGTCGTCGCCCACGACCCCGACGAGGACGCCGGCCGCACCGAGATCCGCCAGGTTGCGCAGGACGTTGCCCGCGCCGCCCAGCATCGTCGTTTCGCTTTGCGTGTGCAGGACCGGCACGGGCGCTTCCGGGGAGACGCGCGTGACCGTGCCGGTGATGTAGGTGTCGAGCATGACGTCGCCGACGACCAGCACCGGCGCGCCGGGCAGCGCGTCCAGCCAGGCCGTCAGCTCGTGCGCATCGTTCTCGGGCATCGCTGGGACCGCCGTGGTGACGCTTCGCCTCCGCGCTAGCGTGCGCGGGCGCCGGGCGCAAGCATTGCCTGTCCAACATCCTGCGCAGGGCCTGCCGCCGCGTGGGATTCCGTGTTGCCGCGACCCGTTTCCGGAATGGACCGGGATCGCGGCGGGCGCGTCTTCGGCGCCATCACCGGGGACGTGCTGCCACCGGCCCCGCGACCGCGCTCACCAGGACCGCGGCGCCGGCGCATGTTGCAGCGATGGCGGCGAAGGTGACGCCGCCGTCCAGCAGGGCGCCGAAAAGCGCCGGTGAGGCGGCCGTCGCGACCACCATCACGGCGTAGACCAGCGATCGCACCGCACCCAGGTGGCCGGTGCCGTAGACCTCCGCCCAGAGCGCGCCCTGGAGCGTCAGCGTGCCGCCGGCGGTCACGCCAAGCGCCGGCATGACGAGAAACACCGTCCAGGGCGCCGTCGCGGACGCCAGCACCGCGAGGCCGAGCGCGGCCGGGCCAAGCACGCCCAGGAGCAGCCGCCGCGCGCCCAGCCGGTCGACCAGCACACCGCTGATCAGCGCGCCCGTGATCGCCGCACCTGCAAAGGCGATGAAGGCATTGGCGAACAGCGGGAGGGTCCAGCCCTTCGCCGCGACCAGCGCGGCCTGGTGGAAGAACAGCCCGGTGACCGTGAACGGGGCGAAAAGGCACACCGGCAGCATCAGGTAAAACCGCAGGTCGCGGAGAACTTGCCCCACGCGCCACGAGCGGTCGACCGTCCCGCCCGCCGCGTCGGCGGCCTGCTGCACGCGGCGCGCCCGTTCGCGCGCGCCGTGGCCGCGCAGCAGCCAGAGCGCCAGGGGCAAGACGACCAGCGCCACCGCGCCCGCCGCCGCCAGCCAGGTGCCGCGCCAGCCCAGGCCGGCGATCAGCGCCACGCCCACGCTGGGGAAAAGCGCTTCGGAGACCGGGTTGCCCATGCTGGCCGCGCTGACGGCGGTGCCGCGCCGTTCGGTGAAATAGCGGCCCATGCTGGTCAGGCCGATGTGGCTCATCAGCCCCTGGCCGGTGATGCGCAAACCGAAGAACGCCACGAAAAGCAAGGGCTGCCACGGCGGGATCACGGCCATGAGCAGACAGGCCCCGGCATAGGCCAGCGCCGTCGCGGCCGTGTAGACGCGCAGGTCCACCCGGTCGATGAGCCGGCCGACCCAGACCAGCAGCGCGGCGCTGCAGACGGTTGCCAGGGAATACAGCAGGCCGAAGCGGGCGTTGGACAGGTCGAAGGCCGCGCGCAGCGGTTCGCCGAACAGCCCGATGAAGAACGTCTGCCCGAACGCCGAGGCGAAGGGCATGAGAAAGCCGAATGCGAGCAGGCGCGGGTGGGCCGCGATGAAGCGAAGGGTGGCGACAGGGCGTGGGGGCATGAGCACCGAAGACGTGGCGCCTCATGCGCGGTGGCCGTCCGTCATCGACGTCGTGGCCGACAGGCGCCGCACGAGGCACAGGTTGCGAGGCGGCTTCAGCTACAGAGTGCCCTCGTCTTGAACTTGTCGAAAGACGAGGGCGCATCCGAAACTCGCGTGCGATGCGATCCGGATGGATCGCTGAATCGCACGCGACCCTTTGAAGATAGGGCAAGATTCAGCGATCAGGTGACCCAACCTGATCGCATCTTGCCCGCTCTTCAGGAAGTTAGAGCAAAATTCACGATGAAAACCGGTTCAGCTTTCATCGATTTTGCTCTAAGGCGCGCTCAATACGCATAGAGCTTGTAGATCGGGTCCACGCTCTGGCCCCACTCCTGGTGGTAGCGGCGCAATTTCTCGTCGGCGGGCGTCTCGCCGCTCTCCACGATGCGGTGCAGGGCGGTGAGGAACTGCCGCTCGTCCTGGCCGAAGGTGCCGTCCATGATGTGCCGGCGCTTGAGGCCGTGGTCGGCGATCTTGAGCACCTCCCGCGCGACCTCGCGCAGCGTGCGGTCGCGGAACGGCGTACGCAGGCCATAGCGCGCCACGCCCGCGCGCATCTCGGCGCGCTCTTCCTCGGTCCAGTCCTTGACCAGGTCCCAGGCCGCTTCCTGCGCCTCGTCGGCGTAGAGCAGGCCGGTCCAGAGCGCGGGCAGGGCGCACAGGATGTTCCACGGCCCGCCGTCGGCGCCGCGCATCTCCAGGAAGGTCTTCAGGCGCACTTCCGGGAAAAGCGTGGTCAGGTGGTCCTGCCAGTCGCTCATCAGCGGGGTCTCGCCCGGCAGCTCGGGCAGCTTGCCCGCCATGAAGTCGCGGAACGACCGCCCCGCGCAGTCGATGTAGCGCCCGTTCCGGTAGACGAAGTACATGGGCACGTCGAGCACGTAATCGACATAGCGCTCGAAGCTCATGCCGTCCTCGAACACGAACGGCAGCATGCCCGTCCGGTCCGGATCGGTGTCGGTCCAGATATGGCTGCGGTAGGACAGGAAGCCGTTGGGGCGCCCTTCCGTAAAGGGCGAGTTGGCGAACAGCGCCGTGGTGATCGGCTGCAACGCGAGGCCGACGCGGAACTTCTGCACCATGTCGGCTTCGCTGGTGAAGTCCAGGTTCACCTGAACGGTGCAGGTGCGCAGCATCATGTCCAGGCCCAGGTTGCCCACCCGGGGCATGTAGCGCTGCATGATGCCGTAGCGGCCCTTGGGCATCCAGGGCATCTGCGCGCGCGTCCAGTCGGGGGTGAAGCCCATGCCCAGCATGGACACGTCGAGCGGCCGGGCGACCCGCGCCATCTCCGCAAGGTGGCCGTTCACCTCGCCGCAGGTCTCGTGGAGGTTGTTGCGCTGCGCACCCGAAAGCTCGAGCTGGCCGCCCGGCTCCAGGGTGATGTTGCAGCCATCCGGCTTCTTCAGCGCCACCGGGCGGTCGTTCTCGTACACCGGTTCCCAGCCGCGTCCGGCCAGCCCCTCCAGCAGGTCGCGGATGCCCGCGCGGCCCGCGCCGCCTTCATAGGGCACCGGGGCGTGTTCATGGTTGGTGAACACGAACTTCTCGTGTTCGGTGCCGATGCGCAGGGCGTTCTTGGGCTTGCACCCGGCTTCCAGCGAGGCGACGAGCTGGTCCTTGCTTTCGATGGGTGCGCCCTTGTCGGTGGGCGGTGCGGACATGCGTCTCCCCCAATGCCTCGGGCGGTGCCCGCGCTGGGCGGGCATTCGCATTTTTACGGGCTAGGACCGGCGGAAGGGCGGGTCGTCCCGGCCGTCGCCCAGCCATGCCTGCCAGCAGGCGAGCGCCGCCAGGGCGGCCGTGTCGGCGCGGAGCACGCGCGGCCCCAACCCGACCGGCGCAACAAAGGGAAGTTTCCTGAGAGCGTCAAGCTCGGAGCCGTGAAAGCCGCCTTCGGGGCCGGTCATGATCGCCCACGGCGCCGTGACCGCGCTCGCGGCCGGTTGTGCCGCATGGCGGGCCAGGACCTCGGCGATGGGCGGCGCGCTGCCGGATTCGGCGCAGAGCAGGATGCGCCGTTCGGTGGGCCAGGTGGCCAGCAGCGCGCGAAAATCCACCGGCTCGGCCACGTCGGGCACACTCAGGCGTTCGCACTGCTCCGCTGCCTCGCGCGCATTCGCGGCGAGGCGCTCGGTGTTCACCCGGCTGACGTCGGTGTGCTGGGTGTAGACCGGCTGGAGCTTGGCCGCGCCCAGCTCGGTCGCCTTCTCCACCAGGAAATCCAGGCGCGCGCGCTTGATCGGCGCGAACACGAGCTGGACGTCGGGCTCCGGCGCCGGAGGGCGGCGCCGTTCGGTGAGCGCGAGCGAGGCCCAGCCCTTGCCCAGACCCTCGATTTCCGCGTCCCACTCGCCGTCCTCGGCGTTGAACACCGCGACATGGTCGCCCCGCTTCAGGCGTAGCACGGCACGCAGATAGTGGGCGCGCTGGTGGTCCAGGCCCAGCGTGCCGCCGTCGCCCAGGGACTGCGGCAGGTACAGGCGCGTGGCGACCGGCTTCCCGCCCATCTCGACCCGTTCACTCCGCCTCGCCGCCGTCTAGGCAGCGGCGCACCATGAGATCCGCGACCATGAGATCGAGATGGGCCCCGCCGCCGTTCTTGTACACGGTGACGGCCTCGGGTCCCGAACGCCCCGCGCGGCCCGCGTGCAGGTCGTACAGGTCGCCGTGAACGTCGGCTTCCGCGATCACGCCGGTTTCGATGGGCATGCGCAGCTCGCCGATATGGTCGCGGGCCGAGGCGAGGGAATCGACGAAGATCTCGCCGCGCTGCAGGACCGCGTCGTCCGCCTCGCGCATGTCGGGGGCGAAGGCGCCCACCAGATCGACGTGCGTGCCGGGGCGCAGCGCCCGGCCGGCCAGGATGGGCGTTCGGGCGAAGGTCGCCGTGGCGACGATGTCCGCCGTGGCGAGCGCGGATTCCAAGTCGCTCGCGGCTTCCGCCGGATGCCCCGCTTCGGTCATGGCCGCGGCGAGGTTCGCTGCGCTGGTGCCGCTGCGGCTGACGATGCGCACCCGTTCGAGATCCGGAAACAGCGCGCGATAGGCGGGAATCAGGTTGCGCGCGACCGCGCCCGCCCCCACGACGAGAAGCTCGCGGCTGTCCGGCCGGGCGAGATGGCGCGCGCCGAGCACGGAGTCGGCGGCCGTCTTCCAGCCGGTGATCGCGCCGCCGTCGACGAGCGCGCGCACCGCGCCGGTGTCGCCGTCGAACAGGACGAAGACCCCCTGCACGCTGGGCAGCGGCGGGGTGCGCCCCGGGTTGTCCGGAAACACCGTGACCGTCTTCATGCCGAAGCCCAGCCCCGGCACGTGGGCCGCGCGATTGAGCAGGCCGTCGCGCCCCGGCTGCAGCAGCAGGTCGTCGAGCTGCGCGCGCGCCCGGCCGTGCCCGGCATCCAGGGCGGCCACCACATCCGGCCAGGTCAGGTGCGGCGCGATGGTTTCGGCGGTGAGAAAAGGCGGCGCCATGACGGTGTCCTTGCAAGCCTGGGCGGCGCGCAGGTAACGACGCGGCCCGCGCAGGCGTCAAGGCTGCCCCGGTGCCGGGGCGCGATTCGTGCGCTTGGGCCGAGCTTGACCGCCGCACACTGTCCCGCATAGTGCGCCTTGTCGTGCGGTCGCGAACGACAGGGGGCTTGCCATGACCGACTGGGCCGAGGGCTATGTTGCCGACGTCGCCTACACCGCCGGGTTCTATCGCGAGCTGTCGCCGCGTTTCCTCACCTATGTCGGGCTGCTTCAGCGCGCGCGCGTTCCCGACATCGGCAAGCCCTTCCGGTACTGCGAACTGGGCTGCGGCCAGGGTGTGAGCACGACCGTCCTCGCCGCGCTGTATCCGCACGCCCAGTTCACCGGGATCGACTTCAACCCCGCGCACATTGCCAGCGCGCGCAGCCTCGCGGCGGAGGGCGAGCTGGACAACGTCGCCTTCCGCGAGGAGAGCTTCCTGGAGGCGCTGGAACAGGACGACGCCGAGCTGCCGCAGCAGGACTTCATCACCCTGCACGGCACCTATACGTATGTCTCGCGCGAGAACCGCCGGGCCATCGTCGACTTCATCCGGCGCAAGCTGCGCCCGGGCGGGCTCGTCTTCGTCAGCTACAAGACCATGCCCGGCTGGTTGCAGATGATGCCGCTGCAGCGGCTGATGCACGAGCACGCGGCGCGCCATCCGGACGCCAGCCACCGGCAGCTCGACGCGGCGATGCATTTCATCGACTCCCTGGCCGAGGCCGACACGCGCTTCTTCGAGACCAACCAGGCCGCCACCGAGCGGATGAAAAAGCTGCGCGAGAAGGACAAGCGCTACCTGACCCACGAGTTCATGCCGGAGAACTGGGAACCCATCTACCACACCGACCTGGTGCGCGAGATGGGCGAGGCGAAGCTCGACTACGTCGGCTCGGCGGGCCTCCTGGACAACTTCGCCGCGCTGAGCCTCCCGGAGAAAACGCGCGAGATCCACGACCAGACCGCGGATCCGGCGTTCCGTGAGGTGATCAAGGATTTCGCCACCAACCAGCAGTTTCGGCGCGACGTGCTCGTGAAGGGGCGGCAGGCGCTGACCGGGCCGCAGGAGCGGCGCGAGTTGGAAAACCTGACGTTTCTGCCGCTGCGCACGGCCGCGAACATGAGCACCGAATTCCGCACGCCGCTGGGCCGTGCGACGGGGCAGGCGAGCATCTACCAGCCCATCATCGACGCGGTATCGCAGGGCGCCACGAAGCTGGGCGACCTGATGGCCGAGAGCGACGCGCGAACGGGCCAGCTCGTCCAGGCCAGTGCGGCCCTGACGCAGAGTGGGCAGATCCATCCCGTGGTGGGCGACCGCGGCGGCACGGCCGTGGCCAGCGCCCGCCGGCTGAACCGCGCCATGGCGCAGCGCGCGCTCGACGGCGAGGGGTATGGCTATCTGGCCGCGCCCGCCATCGGCAACGGCGTGCCCGCACGCGACCACGAGATCGTCGCCTTCGACGTGCTCAGCCGACACGAGGTGCGCACGGCCGAGGAACTCGCCCAGGGCATGCTCGCGCGCTTCAAGCGCGTGGGCCGCCGGCTGGTCAAGGACGGCCGCACGCTGGAGACGGACGAAGAGAACCTGGCCGAGTTCCGCGCGCACGCGGAAACCATCATGCGCGACCGCGTGCCGGTCTGGCGGCAGTTGCGCATCCTGTAGTGCGCAAAAAGGCGCGCCGGTGGGGCTTTATTGCCCGAGCCAGCCGGCGATCTGCTTCTCCGAGGGGACGCTGCCGCTGTGCACGACCGCCTCGTCGACCACGACGCTCGGTGTGGACATCACGCCGTAGGCCATGATCGCCGCGGTGTCGGTGACCTTTTCCACGTGCGCATCCGCGCCGGTCTCGGCGACCTTGCGCTCGACCAGCTTCATCGCCTCGTCGCATTTCTTGCAGCCGCTGCCCAGGATCTTGATGTGCATGGTCGAACCTCCTTTCGGTTTCAGATCATGGCGTTGAAGGCGTAGCCCAGGACGATGAAGGCGGCGCCCAGGAACCCGGCGAACAGCGCCAGGCCGCGTACCGTGATGACCTTGCGCAGGATGATGAACTCCGGAATCGAAATCGCCACCACGCTCATCATCAGGACCAGCGCCGTGCCCATGGGCACGCCCTTGCCCAGCAGCGCCTCGACCACCGGAATCACGCCCGTGGCGTTGGCGTAGAGCGGAATCCCCGCCAGCACCGCCGCAGGCACGGCCAGCAGGTTTTCCGCGCTGGCGTACTGGGCGAAAAAGCTTTGCGGGACGAAGCCGTGCAGGCCCGCGCCCAGGGCGATCCCGGCGAGGACATAGGGCCAGATCCGGCCCACGATCTCGCGCACCTCGCCGGCGGCGAAGCGGACCCGGCCGGCGAGGCTGGTGTCCATCGCCGTCTCGGCGGCCTGGCCGGTGCGGATCTGCCAGACGAAGTCCTCGACGTAGCGTTCGAAGCGCAGGCGGTCGGTGAGCCAGCCGCCCAGCACGCCGACGGCGAGGCCCGCGGCGACGTAGAGCAGGGTGAGCTGCCAGCCCACGACCGTGGCGAGGACCACCACGGCGACCTCGTTGACCATGGGCGAGGTGACCAGGAACGCCATGGTCGCCCCAATGGGCACGCCCGACTTCACGAAGCCGATGAACAGCGGCACCGAGGAGCACGAGCAGAACGGCGTCACCGCGCCCAGGCCCACCGACATGCCGTAGGTCAGGCCGCGCGGCTTGTCCTGGAGATAGCCGCGCACGCGCTCGGGCGTGAGCAGGCTCCGGAACAGGCCCACGAGAAAGATCACGGCCACCAGCAGAACGAAGATCTTGGCCGTATCCGCGACGAAGAAATGAATCGATTCGGCCAGACGCGTCTCCGGGGTCAGCCCAAGCAGGCGGTAGGTGACCGCGTCGCCGAGTTCGGTGAAGATGGCGAACATTAAACGGCTTCCTCCGGTGTGCTCGTGTCACGCGCAACCCGGCGCACCCGTGGACCGTGGGCAGACAGCCGCTCCAGGTCCGCGGCGTGTTGCGGATCGGCCTGCGCGGCCCGGACGGCGGCCGTCACCGCCTCGTCCGGCCAGCCGTCCAGATCCGGCGCGATGCGGTAGTGCAGCCACTGCGCCTCGCGCCGGGCGACTGCGATGCCGGCGTCGCGCAGCACCGCCAGGTGGCGCGAAACCTTGGGCTGCGGCGCGTCGAGCGCGGCCACCACCTCGCAGACGCAGAGTTCGCCCCGCGCCGCCATAAGCGCCAGACAGCGCAGGCGCAGCGGGTCCGACAGCGCGAGAAAGATCCTCCGGGCATGTTCCATGGGACCGCATATACGGCGATTCGCATATGCGGTCAAGCGGATATGCGCCGGGGCGGATATGCGCGTTTGCTGACGCGCGCGCTTACGGGAAGAGCACCGGCAACGCCAGCTTCACCGCCACGGCGAGCAGGACCACGCCGAAGCCGGTCTTGATCCAGGGCGCGCGCAGGCGGTCGCGCATCAGCCGCGCACCGAACTGGGAGGCCACGACGGCCGCGGCGCCGGCGCCCGCGATCAGGGTCCAGGGAAGCTCGCCCAGCGCCGCGTGTCCGGCGAAGCCGGCGAACGACGAGAACAGCACCACGAACGCCGAGGTCGCGGCCGCGCGCTTGGTCGGATAGCCCAGGGCGAGCAGCAGCGGGACGATCAAGAAGCCGCCGCCGATCCCCAGCAGCCCCGCGATCAGCCCGATCCCGACGCCCGCGAGCGCGGTCAGCACGGCCCGCTTCGCCGGCGGCGCGCGGCGGTCGGGCTCGGACCGTCGGGCGGTGCCGAGCATGCGCCCTCCGGACACCGCCATGGCCAGGGCGAGCAGCGCCAGGATGGCGTCGGTCGGCAGGTGCCGGGTTCCCAGCGCGCCGACCGGGGCCGCGGCCAGCGAGGTCGCGGCCAGGGGCAGCCCGCCGCGCCAGTCGACCATGCCGCTGCGCCCGTACGCGATCGCGGCGGACAGCGTGGTCAGGCCGTTGAGCAGCAGGGATACGGGGATGGCCGTGCGCACCAGGTCGAAGCCGAGCCACTTGAGCACCGGCGTGTAGAGCATGCCGCCGCCCAGGCCGAGCGTGGCGAACGCGCCGGCAAGCAGAAACACGGCGGTGACGGCGGCAGCGATCATGCGCGTACGGGGCTCCGGGCGATGCGGGGAATCGGCGTTCCGGCCGCGCCGCCGTAACGCGCCCGCGCCGGCGCCGTCCCGCGACCGCGGGTGGGCCCGATCGTCGCGCCGGAACTCAAAAACGAGGGCCCGCGCACGCGGTGCGGGCCCCCGGCAGGTGGAGTTTTGGCCGGGTGTCAGCCGCCGAACTCCCAGAGCGTGACGGAGCCGGAGATTTCGTTGCCCACGGCGAGCATCGGCGTGTCCGGCAGCGGGCTGTCTTCGGCCGGAATGAACGCCAGTCCCTCGGGGCCGCTGTCCCCGGCGGCCGTGTTCGGTGTCCCGATCCGTTCCGGAACGGCGACCATACCGTTTCAAAATTGCGACAAATCCCGTTCGGGACGCGCCCTGCGGGGGCCGGTGAACCGCCGGGTTCACCCGAAAATGCCGGCCCTTATCCGATCGGGGGTCAGGCTGACCTGAAAATGCCCGCAGCCTCTTAACGAGATTTTAGAAGGCACGAGGCTTCGATATCTCAACACGGTCGCGAAGGGGGTGCATGGTATGGCCGTAAATGCGTCAGCGATTACCGCGATGGCGGGGGAGACGGCATGCGACGAAACGGCATCCGGCGAATCGAAGTGTGCTGAGCTGGGCCGGATCGCGTCCGACTTTCACGAGCTGATGGTTGCCCATTGCCCGCTGTGCAACGGCATGGGGCCGCAGTGCATCGTGGAAAGCATGGAAGAGGCCCTTGCGGGCGTGACGCCCGACGCCGAAACCGAGGAAACCGCGGCAAAAAGCGTCCTGCGGCAGTAATCCGGGCCCTTGCCCGTACGCAGGACGTGGTTGTGCGGCAGACGGGCCCAAGCCGCGCGGTGCCCGGCGCGGCGTCTGCGAAAAAACGGCCGCTCCCGTCCCGGGCGCGATCAGGCTACGTCGGCCGGCGGCGGCCTCTGTAGGACCCGTTTATACCTCGGCGCTAGCCGATCGACGACCGAGCCCTCATAAGCCGGTCGTGTGGTTAATCCCTGCCGCGTTCGGTTTATCCGCGCGGAACATCTTGTCCGCACGATCCGACAAACCGTGGCAAGAATGGGCGCCCTATGGCGCCTTTATTTTTTCGTGGCGTTCCGAAAAAGTGGGATGAGCGCGAACGCCCTATCCAGAAGTCGCAGCATTAATCGGGTTGTATCGCTGTTTTCTACGAAATAAAGAATTTCCGCATACTGTATTATGCTTATGAGTGACCTTTGTTTATTGGTTACCACCAATTCCGGTCTGTCGAAAAACGTAAAGTGACCGCATTGTCCCCCTGCAACGAGGCGGGGCGAGGCTCGTCGTCAAAGTATGGGGCGGCTGCGATGCCGGGACACGAGAGTCCGCTCGGATCCGGGCGCGCGCCGGGGCCGCAACACGGTCGGCGCGCGATCCCGCCGAGGCGGCGAGGTGCATCGACGCGGGCCGAGGTGGTGAAGCCCAATACCAGGAGGAGACACGCCGATGGCGTTCAATATCTTGTCGCAAACGCCGGCCGACCAGGTGTCGGTCATGTATCTCGCCTATCTGGGACGGGCACCGGATCCCGACGGCCGGGAGTTCTGGGAGAGTGAAATCGACCGCGGTGTCGACGATCTGGGCAAGACGGAAGAGCGGACACTCGACGACATTTCCGAATCGTTCCGGATCAGCGACGAGGCGCAGAGCAACCTTCCCGTTCCCGAGGATCCGCAGTCGGCTTCGGCCCAAGATATCGCGGACGTCGTACAACAGATTTCGTTGAACCTGTTCAATGAAGAACTTGCGGGAACGGCGGACGACCCGAGTACCGAATTAGGCGAGGTCGTCGCGGATCTCGAGCCGCGTTACGAGGAGGGGAGCCACATCGGCGACCTCGTGCTGGACTTCATCGGGCAGGTCGAGGGTGAGCGGCTGACGGTCATGCAAAACAAGCTGACCGTCGGGACTGCCTATGCCGATGCGTTCGTGGACCGGGCCGCATCGTGGAACGTGGACGACGACATTTCGTCCGCGCGGTCCGTCCTGGACGGCGTTACGGCGGATCAAAGTACGGTCGACGATGCGATCGCCCAGGCCCAGCAATTCGCCGAGGACAATGCCCCGGCCCAGGAGCCCGAGGACACCACAGATCCAACCGTCGGTTCCGGCCAGAGCTTTGAGGTCGACGAGAACAGCACGGTGGGAAGCCAGGTCGGCGAGGTTCAGGCAAACGACGACACGGGCGTCACGAGCTACGCCATTACCGCCGGCAACGATGATGTGGACGGCGACGGCAACGCCGCGTTCGCGATCGACGACAGCGGTCAGATCACGGTCAATGACAGCGGCGACCTCGACTTCGAAGAGCAGGAAAACTTCACGCTGACCGTCGTGGCCAGCGACGCCGCCGGCAATACCGGGACAGGCGAG
This sequence comes from uncultured Limimonas sp., assembly GCA_913055855.1. Taxonomy (GTDB): domain Bacteria; phylum Pseudomonadota; class Alphaproteobacteria; order Kiloniellales; family Rhodovibrionaceae; genus CAJXKW01. The sequence continues at coordinate 19,002 of CAJXKW010000062.1, forward strand.
ATCGACGTCGCGCTCAATGACGTCGACGACGAGGACGGCACCGGCGGTGATGGCGACGGTGACGGTGATGGCGACGGCGACACCGGCGGAGGCGGAACGCCCGGCGGCGGCCAGCCCGGTGACGGCGACGGCGACGGTGACGGCGATGGCGACGGTGATGGCGACGGCGATGGCGACGGCGATATCGTAAGCGACGTCCCCGCACTCCCCAGCCAGGGCGGCCCGGCCATTACGGCCACGGATACCGACGGCAACGACAACATCGACGCCACGCAGGGCAACGTCTTTCAAAATCCGACGACGTCCAGCACCAACGGCGACGATCGCTTCATCGTCGACTTCACCAGCGCAGACGGCGGCAGTGTAAGCGAGACGTCGAACCTGGCGATCAATGGTTTCGACGCGGCCGACCGGCTGTTCTTCGACGATGCCGCCGATGATACCGGCAGTGTGGCCGATCTGGACGCCCTCGGCCTGTACAGCATCGCCGATGACGGCAGCAGCATCACGATTGGCGCCAACCCCGACGGAACGATCCAGCAGATCACGCTGAACGGAATCGACGACAGCCGCCAGGACGCCGGCGTGGGCGCGTCGGTCGATAGTTTCGCCGAACTCAACACCTTCTTCGGCACCGATGTTGTGGAAGTGAACGGAACGGCCGGGCCCGGGAATGGCACCGGGAGCGACGTGCCGCTGGCCCCAGGTGAGGGTGGCCCGGCTCCGGTGCAGGACGATACCAGCGGCAACGACAATATCGATGGCACGCAGGGCAGCATTGTCGGCTCAGGTGTAACCTCGACGACCGAGGGCGACGACCGTTTCATCGTCGAGTTCTCCAGCGCTGGCGGCGGCAGCCTCAGCGAGGCGTCGAACCTGACGATCGACGGCTTCGACGCGGATGATCGGCTGTTTTTCGACGACGCCGCGGACGGTACCGGCAGCGTGGCCAGTCTCGACGACCTCGGCCTGTACAGCATCGCCGACAACGGCAACGACGTCACGATCGGCGCAAATATCGGCGACGTTACACAGCAAATCACGCTGAGCGATCTCGACGGCAGCCGGGAGGACGCCGGTGTCGGCTCCTCGATCGATAGCTTCAGTGAACTCAACACCTTCTTCGGAACGGACGTGGTCGAAATCGGCTAGCGAGCGCAACCGCGGCGTATTCGGTCCGGGTCGAGCGTGAATGGGCATCAAGGCGGAACGAGGAGGCGAAAGACATGGCGACACTTGCTTACAGCGGACCGGGGTTCCAATCCCTCGGCAATGTCGACGACCAGAACAATGTCTTCATGACCAATGGCGCGGATATTTTCGAATACCGCTCCACCGGAACGCTTAATGTCAACGTTGGACTGAGCGACGGCGACGTCTTCCAGTTCACTGAGTTAGACGGGGCCGGCTTCACCTACGAGCGAAACGGCAACATCGTCACGATCAAGGACAGTGAAGGCAACGAAGTCGCCAATCTGGGCGGGCTGAACGACGGTGAAACCATCACGGCGGATTTCGGCGACAATGGCACCGTCGCGATTTCCCGGAGCGGGGACGAAATCACGGCCGGCGGGAGCGTTATCGGGCCCGGCGCCGATCCGGTGACCGTCGATCCGTCTACGGGCGACGACGGCGATGGCGATGGCACGGCACGCACCGTGAACGTTGACAGCACCGGTATGGACGATTCCGGGAACGACAGCACCGAGGATTCCAGTGTTGACGATGTTGCATTCAACTTCGTACCAGGTGACTATACGTACACGATTGACGGTTTCAGTTCCGGCGACAGCCTCAACTTTGCTCCTGGCGCATCAGTAACGGTGCTCAACACGGATGTCTCTGACGGAGCAATCACTCTAGAGGCTGCTGACGGCCCGTCTGAAACGACGGCGACAGTCGTTCTGGAAGGGCTCACGAATGCGCAGGAAAGTTCCGCATTTAACGTTCCCTCTTTCCGGGACACGTTCGGCGAAAATAGCTTGAAATTCGAAGGTGGCGGCGGCACGGCGCGTACCGTCAACGTCGACAGCACCGGCACCGACGACTCAGGCAACGACAGCAGCGAGGACGCCGGAGCCGAGGATGTCGCGTTCAGCTTGGCGTCGGGGAACTACGACTACAACGTCTCCAATTTCGGAACCGGCGACAGTCTGGATTTCGACTTCGGCGGTGCCACGCCGCAGTTGTCGATCGATAGAGCACCGGATCCGAAAAGGGAATCAGGGGGAATTCCCAAGGCGGCTTTGATGTGATTCACCGTTTGCGGAGGTG
>CAJXKW010000063.1 GCA_913055855.1 uncultured Limimonas sp.
CGTGTTCGAGCACCTTGATGCCGTGGGCGACACGGCGTCCGCCGGGCACAGCGACGAAAGCAACGCACGGGCGGGCCGACGCCCCGACTGGCCCGAGCCCGATGCGTTCACCCTGGCCGTGCAGGTCAATGTGCGCAGCCATGACGACCTGTTCGACATCACCATCGTCGACACGGCCGACCACGAGCGCCGCCTTTCCCTGACACGCGCCGAGGCGCACCGTATCCTCAGCGCGGTGGCGCGTAAGGCCCAGGCCGCGGAATGGGACCTGGAGCCCTACATGGGCTGGCTGGGCGAGGCCGGCTCGGCGCGCGCCCACGCCGGCGCACCGGCCGGAAGCACGGCGCACTGAAGCGCCTCCCGGAATCGACAGCCTCCGACAATGTGTCTCTGCGGCATGCACCGCACGACCCGACAGGGCGCGCACGCAGCGGGTGATCGACGCGCTTTTCGTGCACGCGCGCCTGGACAACGCCGGCACGCACAACTAAGCTCCGATTACGTGTATCATATGAATCGCATTTTCGGAAAAGGTGCGTGCTGCCATGGACCTAAGCCTGCCGCAACCCGCTGATCGCCAGAAAGCCCGTGCCGTCATCGACGCCATCTTCGGCGTCACCGACGACTGGCGCGAAGTGTTCGGCGGTCATTTCACAGATGAATTGCATTGGCAAATCTTCTACCTAATGATGGTGCCGCCAAAACCTATCCACGATTTCATCGTAGAAAAAAAGATGAGGATCTTCCCTTTTTCATCGCTATGCGAATACTTGCCTCGACGCGAAGAGCTCGATTACGAAACCCTACTCGCCCGCGTGCGGGACGCCACCGAAAACGGTCTGCTTCTAGAAGGAGAGGGCTTGCAGCAACGTTGCTTCCTGACAACAGAGTTTTTCTACAAAAAGTGCACAAGCTGGACGACGCGGTCATCCAATCGTTTTGTTGATGCTATTTATGATTTTTATGGTCAATCACCATCGTATATCGAGGAAATTTACGAACGAGATAGCAATAGGGAATTTATGGCTTTCTGGGATAAATATACCCACCGGTGGTGTAACGCTCTTGGGGAGATTTTGGAGGGAGAACGCTTCCCTTTGGATGATCGCTTGCGCCTCCAAAAAGAACAGTTTACGGCAACGCGCTGGCATATCGTGGCCTGGGTCTTTCGCCGCGTCGCCGAGATGGTGGACGATCAATCCGAGGATTACATTACGATCGGTGAAGTGGTCGATCGGGTCACGGAACGTCTCCAGGAACCATCCGAGAAAGTTGTTTCCGCCGCACACGATTTGGTTCACTATGGTGTTCTTCAAAGGATCTCCCGGCCCGGTGATGCGGAACGTTTCGGGATCGCCCTTGAGCATCAGAGCATTTTAACCCGACACTTCGCTGATACACTGGAAACGATGCAGAATACTGTCGGGCAAATACGAAACTGCGAAGATTCCAACACCGTTGTTCGATTCGACGGACATAGTGAGCGGTTTTCCCCGTATCTGACTGATCCAACCCGCCAGCGACTGTGAAACAGCGACGATAATATTGCGCATCCTGGCCGGGGGAGAGCGCGTCCCGTCGATGATCTTGAATCGCGCAGGCGGGGTCCAAACCGCCTCATATCCCCAACCTGGCCACGCTGTCACAATCGCCTCGGTGGCAAATCTGCCTGCCTCGGCGTCAGCTTTGGTCTTACCGTTCACGCGTCGTACGCGCCCCGATCACGAAGGTGAAGACGGGGGCCACGACCTCAACGATCTCCACGACCTCCATCTCGCCGGCCCAGAAACGCAGAATGGCGAGGCCGAGAACAAGCACGACCAGCAGGGACAGCGCGGCAATATCGGCCATCTTCTGAAGAAGGAGCCGGAGCGTAATTTCCTTTTCTGCCGGCACGCTCCGTGGCGACCGCTCACTGGGGTGGACCGCCCCATAGTCCGCCGCATCATCTTGGTGTGGACTTGCCATCGTTACACGCTCATTCCACATACGTGTTCAAGCCGTGGGCACACTTTTAGGTTCGGATGCGGGCGTGGCCTCGCCCCAGTCATCCGCCGGCTCGGGGTCCGGTTCCGGGGGCCCGGGATATGGTTCGCTGTGTAGCCCCTTGCGCGTCACCGGTCCCCAATCTTCTGGCGCTGGATCGTCTTCACTGCGTTCGTTTTCGCACATGATCCCCCCTATCCCGGCGCGGAACAATTTTCGCGGGATTTTAGGGGTATGTGCACACGCTAGCAACGCATAAAGGAACCGCTTTGCTACATCCTGCCTGCGTTCTGCAGCCGCAGCGCGAAGCCGTTCCGTTTGTCGAAATGCGGCGCGTTGGTGGGGCCCGACCGCGGCGATCCGGTCGCGGCCCCAGCATACGTCGGGGCGGAATCGGCAAAAATATCAGCGTCTTTGCCGTCTCTCGCGCCCACTGGTCGAACGCGGTCGGGCCATCGCCATGCCGAAAGCCGATCAGGCCTCGGCTGGAATTGCATCCGGCCCCACGCGCCAGTCACATGGCACCATAGCAACCAAAGCGTCCGCGCACCCTATAAGGTTGTAAGAAACAGCCGTTTCACGGGCTGGGCGCGGAAAGAAGTAAAAATTCAGCCGGAATTCGAACGAGCATCGTCGCTGTATAAATTCTCAAGTTCCGGCATAAGAATCTTTTCGAGCGATCGATCGGATTTATTCCGTATAAGGAGTTCCGTATCGCCACTTGCAAGTTTCTCGATAACGAAACGCGTCAGGGATAACGCCGTACTGACCGCATCGGCTTTCGTGCGGGCGTTCGTCAGCCGCTTGATATACTCGGCGTTATTCTGCTCTCGTGGGGTTATGTTCATCGTGATCTTGATGGTCGCCGGGCTGTTCTCGGCCGACTCGCCATCCTTCCGGTCCGGGGTGGTCGCGGGATTGTTCTCGGCCGACTCGCCATCCTTCTGCTCCGGGTTTGCCGCCATTTTCGCACCTCCTTGGCTCTCGTACGGCTCTTGCACGGCTCATATATGGCTAGTGGCTGTATCGAACACCCGACGCCGAACTTGAGTCAAGCCTTGTCCACACACCTCTACCGCTTTGGACGTGTTACGCCGTGCGGGCGACAACACTTGTCGTGCTCGGCAAAAATTGCCCTACCCCCAAAGTTCGGGCGTCGGCGGGTGGACTCGGCCGTGGGCATCGACGAGGCCGTGCCGGCGGTCCTCGGCGAGCAGGAGCGGGCCGTCCAGGTCCACCACCTCGGCGTCCTGGGCGAGCAGCACCGCCGGCGCCATGGCGAGCGAGGTCGCGACCATGCAGCCCACCATGATGGCGAAGCCCTGCGCCTTGGCCGCCTGTTCCAGGTGCAGCGCCGCGGTGAGCCCCCCTGTCTTGTCCAGCTTGATGTTCACCATGTCGTATTTGCCCGCCAGATCGGGCAGATCGCCCGCGGTGTGGCAGGACTCGTCGGCGCAGACCGGGACCGGGCGTTCGATGTCCGCCAGCCCGTCGTCGTTGCCCGCGGGCTGGGGCTGCTCGATCATTTCCACGCCCAGCTCTTTCAGCTCGGGTGCGAGCGCCTTGTACTGCGCCAGGGACCAGCCCTCGTTGGCGTCCACGATGATGCGGGCGTTCGGCGCATTGGTGCGCACCGCGGCCACGCGCGCCAGATCCTCCGGGCCGCCCATCTTGAGCTTAAGCAGCGGCCGCTCGGCGTGGCGCTTGGCCATCACCGCCATGCGCGTGGGGCTGTCCAGCGAAAGCGTGTACGCCGTCGCCAGCGGATGCGGCTCGGGCAGCGCCGCCAGCTCCCAGACCCGCTTGCCCGCGCGCTTGGCCGCCAGATCCCAGAGCGCGCAGTCCACCGCGTTGCGTGCCGCACCCGGCGGCATCACGGCGGCAATGTCCTCGCGTGTCACGCCGGCCTCGATGTAGCTCTTCAGGCCGTCCAGAACGCCCTGCACCGTCTCCGGGCTCTCGCCGTAGCGCGGATAGGGCACGCATTCGCCGCGGCCGGCGTGCTCGCCGTCGCGCAGCTCGACCACCACGACCTCGGCGCGCGTGCGGCTGCCGCGCGAAATGGTGAACGCGCCGCGGATGGGCCAGGATTCGACGGAGACCAGCATCGTCAGCATCACAGGCCCTCCAGCGCATCCACGATGGGCTCGACGCCGTGGCGCACCGGATCCACGGCGGGCAGATCAAGCTCACGACCCACCTTGGCGAGGTAGTCTTCCGCTTCGGGCTCGCGCATCGCTGCGGTGTTCACCGCCACCCCGACGGAACAGACCGCCGGATTGGTCAGGCGCGCCGTCTCCTCGTTGCGGCGCAGACAGGCGCCGAGGTCGGGCAGCGCGAAGTCCGGCAGGCCGCGCATGTGGGTGCGCGTGGGCTCGTGGCAGAGCACCAGGGCGTCCGGCTGCGAGCCATGCAACAACCCCGTGGACACGCCGGCGAAGGAGGCGTGGAAGAGCGAGCCCTGCCCCTCGACGACGTCCCAGTGGTCCGGGTCCGCCGCCGGGGTGAGCCATTCGGCCGCGCCGGAGATGAAGTCGGCGACCACGGCATCCACGGAAACGCCGTCGCCGGCGATGAGGATGCCCGTCTGCCCCGTGGCACGGAAATCCGCCGCCATGCCCCGGCGCTGCATCGCCGCTTCCAGGGCCAGGGCGGTATACATCTTGCCGACCGAACAGTCCGTGCCCACGGTCAGGACGCGCTTGCCCGGGCGCTTGCTGCCCTTGCCCACGTCGAAGCTGCGCCGCGGATGACGCACGTCCAGGAGCTGCCGGCCGTGGCGCTCGGCCGCCTCGCGCAGCCGCTCGACGTCGCGCAGACGCGTGTGCAGCCCCGACGCGACATCCATGCCCGCGCCCAGCGCCTCGACCAGCGCCTCGGTCCAGCTTTCCGAGATCACGCCGCCGCGGTTGGCCACGCCCACGATGACCGTGCGGCAGCCGGCCTGCGCGGCATCCTCGATGCTCATGTCGGGCAGGCCCAGGTCGGCCTGGCAACCCGGCAGGCGGAACTGCCCGGGGCACCAGTCGGGGCGCCAGAACGCCACGCCCTGGGCCGTCTTCGCCGCAAGCTGGTCGGGCGCATCGCCCAGGAACATCAGGTAAGGGTGCGCAAACGCCATGACCCGTCTCGCCTCCTCGGCTGGTCGCGATTCCGGGGCGCAGCCTAGAGCAAGCCCGCCCCCGCTGTCGCCCGTTTGCGTGCCCACGCCGCGCCGGCGGCCACGCGGCGGGCGCCGAACGCGACGGTTCCGGCGGCGGGGCCGGGTCGGCGTAACGCGCCCCGTTGAGCTGTCCCGAACGCCCGGCCTCGCCCTGGAGGGGCCGCGTCTCCCCAACGCATGTTGTTTGCAATCCGCATGCGCGTTAACCTCTCCTGACGTTGCGGCGCAACATAACGCCGAACCATTTGGGGGCTTTGCCGTGACCTTCACCACGCGTCCTGACCTGCGCGGCACCTTCGGCGCCGTGGCGTCCACGCACTGGCTCGCCTCCCAGGCCGGCATGAGCATCCTGGAGCGCGGCGGCAATGCCTTCGACGCCGCCGCCGCAACCGGGTTCACGCTCCAGGTGGTGGAGCCGCACCTGAACGGGCCGGGCGGCGAGGTGCCCATCCTGCTCAAGGATGTGCGCCGCGACGCGCCCGAGGTCATCTGCGGTCAGGGCGTCGCACCCGCCAAGGCGACGATCGCGCAGTACCGCTACCTGGGGCTCGACCTGATTCCCGGGACGGGCCTCCTGCCCGCCGTCGTGCCGGGTGCATTCGACGCCTGGATGCGCCTGCTCCTGGAGCACGGGACGATGCGCCTGCGCGACGTGCTCGCCCCGGCCATCGGCTACGCCGCGCGCGGCTATCCGCTGGTCCCGCGGATTTCGGCGAGCATCGGTCAGGTCGCGGAGCTGTTCCGCAGCGAATGGCCCACGTCGGCGGACGTCTACCTGCCCGGCAATGCGCCGCCCGCTCCCAATACCCTGTTCCGAAATCCGCAGCTCGCCGAAACGTACCGCCAGATCATCGAGGAAGCGGAAATGGCGAGCGGCGATCGCGACGAGCAGATCGCCGCGGCGCGCCGGGTCTGGGGCGAAGGCTTCGTTGCCGAGGCGATCGCACGCTTCTGTGCCGATACCCCGGTGATGGACGTCACCGGCCGGCGCCACGAGGGTCTGCTCACGGCCGACGATCTCGCCGCGTGGTCGGCGCCCAAGGAAGATCCGGTTACCCTGACCTATGCCGGCCGGACGGTGTGCAAGGGCGGTCCGTGGAGCCAGGGGCCGGTGCTCCTGCAGCAGCTCGGCATCCTCGCCGGCTTCGACCTGGACGCCATGGATCCCCACGGCCCGGATTTCGTGCACACCGTAACGGAGGCCGCGAAGCTCGCCCTCGCCGATCGCGAGGCGTTCTATGGCGATCCGGCGTTCACCCACGTGCCGCTGGAAACGCTGCTGTCCGAGGCCTACGCGGCCGAGCGGCGCGCGGCGCTCCACCCCGATACGGCGTCGCACGCCCTGCAGCCCGGTCATGTCGAGGGCTGCGGCATGCCCGTCGAGGAACTGGTCCGCCGCCCCGAGGACTTGCCCGAGAGCCTCGCGGCCATGGGCGGCGGCGAGCCCACCACGGCGGATGACGGCGATGCGACCCGGGGACAGGCGGATGCCGCCGATGGTGACACCTGCCACCTCGACGTGGTGGACCGGCACGGCAACGTGGTGACGGCCACGCCTTCGGGCGGCTGGTTGCAATCCTCGCCGGTGATTCCGGAGCTGGGCTTCCCGCTGAACACCCGCGGGCAGATGTTCTGGCTGGTGGACGGCCACCCCAACATGGTTGCACCCGGCAAGCGCCCGCGCACCACGCTCTCGGCGAACCTCGCGCTGCGCGAGGGTAAGCCGGAACTCGCCTGGGGCACCCCGGGCGGCGATTACCAGGAACAGTGGTCGCTGACGTTCTTCCTGCGCCACGTCCATCACGGGCTGAGCCCGCAGGAGTCCATTGACGCGCCCATGTTCCACACCGACCACGCCCCCGCTTCCTTTCACCCGCGCGTGGCGAAGCCGGGAAGCCTCACGCTGGAAAGCCGCTTTCCGCAGGACACGATCGATGCGCTGCACGAGCGCGGTCATGCCGTGACCGTCGAGGGACCGTGGTCGCTGGGCCGAATCTCCGCGGCCGGCCTGACCCCCGACGGCCAGATCCGCGCCGCGGCGAACCCGCGCCTGATGCAGGGCTACGCGACGGCCCGATAGGACGGCCGCGCCCCGATGGGCGTAGGCCGCCGTGGCAGCCCGTCACCCGAAGACGAACCCGTCCGTCTCCACCGTCAACGTCACCGCGGCGGTGTTGTTGGTCTCGTCGCTTTCCGCCAGCGCGTCCGTCGCATCCGCCTCCGCGATCAGGAAATACCGGCCCGCCGCCACGGTGTTCGGCAGGAAGACATCGCCGTCCAGCGGCGCGGTTTCGCCGGCAAAAAGGCGGGCCTGATCGCGCACACCCAGCACGAAATCCACACCGGCGTCGATCTGTCGGTCCTGCGAGAGATAAAAGCGCGTGGTGCTCGCCGCTGCGGCCGCCGCGTCGCCGCGGTTGTTCACCGCGCCCGTAATCGGCACTGCCTCGCCCGGTACGAATTCGCTTTCCACGGTGCCGTCGTCCGGGTCGCCGGCGAGCGCCAGCGACGGCGTCAGGTCGGGCGTGCCGCCGCCCGGGCTCGCGAGGTCGAGCGCGGCGACGTTGTTGCCCTCGTCGGCCTCGCGCACCTCGCCGTCCGCATCCGTGACCACAAGCAGGAACCGGCCCGGAACCGCCACGTCTTCGGGCAGATCGAAATCCGCGTCTGCGTCATCGCGCTCGCCCGGTTCGAGCGGGCCCGTGCCCTCGTCGTCCAGGCGCAGATCGCCCGCATCCAACCGCGCATCGTCGGAAAGGTAAAACGCCACCTCGAAACGCCCGTCGGTTTCCGCATTCCCGGCATTGCGCGTGGTCACGGCGACCTCGATTTCCGCGCCCGCGGCGATGGCGCCGGGCTCGGTAACGATCGCCGCGGCGCTGATGAGATCCGGCTTGGGCCGGCCCGAGACGACGACATCCACCGGCGCCGCCGTGACGTTGTTGGATTCGTTGCTTTCCCCGACGTCGCGGCCGGTATCCGTCTCCACGAGGATGAAGTACCGGTCGGGAACAAGATCGTCCGGGATCCCGACATCGAGCCGCTCGGTAGCCGCTTCGCCGGGGTCGAGCGCCGCGATGCGATCCGCGTCCAGTTCGATATCGTCGAAGGCGTCCACCCGCCGGTCGTCGGAGAACCAGACGCGCAGGTCCGCGCGCTCTTGGGCATCGGCGTCGCCGCGGTTGGTCACGCGCAGGTCCAGCGTGACCTCGCTTCCCGCGCCGACTGGGCCGCGTGCGGCCTCGGCGACCCAGGCCTCGGCGATCAGATCCGGTCGGGGCAGGCTCGTCGGGGTGAACGCGACCGGCTGGCGATTGTTGGTCTCGTCGGACTCGGCAATGGCGTCGGCGCTGTCGCTTTCGATCAGGACGAACTGCCGCTGCGTGCCGATGGTGGCCGGCAGCTCGAAGGTGAAACGCAACTCCTCCGATCCGCCCGGCGCCAGCGGCCCCGAACGCGCCGTCCCCAACTCCCGGTCCGCGCTATCCAGGTCCGGATCCTCGGAGAGGTAATAGGTCAGCGTGTGGCTGCGCTCGCTCGCCCCATCGCCGCGGTTGCGCGAGGTCACGGTCAGCACCGCCTCGCTTCCCGGCGTCAGGGCGTCGTCACCGGACGTGACCGTTCCCGCCGCGACCAGATCCGGCCGTGCCGTTCCCCCCTCGTCGGCGTCGTCATCATCGCCGCCGAGTTGGCGGTCGACGAAGCTGCGCGCATCGACCAGGGACTGCTCCGAGACGCTCGCACGGGCGACGGCTTCGCGCGCCGTCGCGTGCGTGAACGCCGCGTCCCGCGCGGCCACCTGCTGGGCGTAGTAGCGCCCCGCGGCAACCGTATGCCCCAGCACGGCCGCGTCGTCGCCCCGCGCATCCCGGACCAGATCGAGAACCGTTCCCGCGGGGTCCAGGCCGGTGCCCAGCCGGCTTTCCCAGCGCGCCGACTCCCAGTGTGTGGGCGTGCGGTCGAAAAGGCTGTCGAACAGATCGCCGAGGAACCCACCGGCGGCGGCCCCGTCGCCGGTCACCGCGGCGCCCGGAAAGCCGCGCGTTTCGGCCGCTTCCGGGCTGCGCGCAAAGCTGTCGGCGATGCCGTGCAGCACGGTCAGTCCGTCGCGGCCGGCGGCCATGCCGTGGTCCAGCTCCGCCATCCAGAACTGCAGCCCTTCGGGGTCGGGGGCGCGCCCGAGATACCCCGCATACAGCGCGGCTAGCGCGTCCGCCCGGCCCGCCGGGGTGGCAAGCTCCCAGCGCCAGCCCTCGCCCGTGTCCGCCATGGCGTGCCCCTCCGGACCGTGTCGCCGGACCACGTGGGGGCTACAGGTCCACCTGGAAATCCTGCACCGTGACCGCGTGGTTCAGCGGGCCGTTGCCGTGGCCGTAGCCGGGCGCCGTACGCAGCGCCGCCTGCAGGTACGCCCGCGCCCGGTCCACGGCGCCGTAGAGATCGTGCCCCTGCGCAAGGCTGACGGCGATGCCGGAGGCCAGCGTACAGCCCGTGCCGTGCGTATGCCGGGTCGCGATGCGCGGGCTCTCGAAGACATGGATGTCGCTGCGCGTGGCGAGGACATCGACGGCCGTGTCGCTTTGCAGGTGGCCGCCCTTCACCAGCGCCGCGGGCACGCCGAGCGTGATCAGCGTCTGCGCCGCGTGGTCGAGATCTTCTTTGGTGCGGATTTCCATGCCGGAAAGCCGTTCCGCCTCGGGCAGGTTGGGGGTGATGATCTGCGCCCGGGGCATGAGCAACCGGTTGATGGTGCGCACGGATTCCGGATCGAGAAGCGGCGCGCCGGACTGCGCCACCATGACCGGGTCCACCACGACCGGGATCTCGGGCACCTCGGCCAGCACCTCCCCCACGGCCTCGATCGTCGGATCGTCGTGGAGCATGCCGGTCTTGATGCAATCCGCCCCGATGTCGTCCAGGACGGTGCGCATCTGCTGCTTGATGAACGCCGGGTCGACGCCCTGGACCCCCTCGACGCCCTGCGTGTTCTGCGCCGTCAGTGCGGTGACGGCGGTCATGGCGTAGCCGCCCAGGCAGGTCACGGTCTTGATGTCGGCCTGGATTCCCGCGCCGCCGCCGGAATCGGAACCGGCAACGATGAGCACGCGCCCTTGCATCGTCGTCATCCCCTCGCTCCGCCCGTCCGGGCGTACGCCCACGGCGATCACGCCGACGCGGCCGCATCCCCCGCGCCGCCGGCGGCACGGATGGTCGCCGCCAGCTCATTCACCAGCGCTTCGATCGCGGCGGCGTCGTCGCCCTCGGCCATGATCCGGATCACGGGCTCGGTCCCCGACGGGCGTATGACCAAACGCCCCGACCAATCCTGTAGCCGCCGCTCGGTCTCGGCAATAGCTTCGCGCACCTGCGCCGCCGTCATGACGCGCTGGTCGGCGACGCGAACGTTGGTCAGCGTCTGCGGCACCGGCTCGAAGCAGTTGAGCACGGTGCTGGCGGGCCGGTCGGCTTCGACGATCACGGCGAGCACCTGGAGCGCGGCAATGAGCCCGTCGCCCGTCGTGGTGTGGTCGGACAGGACGATGTGCCCGGACTGTTCGCCGCCCACGTTGTAGCCGTCGCGGCGCATCCGCTCGACGACATAGCGGTCGCCCACCTTGGTCCGCACCAGCGCCAGCCCGCGCTCGTCCAGGTAGCGCGCCAGGCCCAGGTTCGACATCACCGTCGCCACCAGGCCGCCCTGCGCCAGGCGGCCCTCCCGGTGCAGAAAGTCGGCGATCAGCGCCATGACCTGGTCGCCGTCGACGAGCTGGCCGGTCTCGTCCGCGATGATGAGCCGGTCCGCGTCACCGTCCAGGGCCAGGCCGAGGTCCGCGCCGTGCGCGCGCACCGCCGCCTGCATCGCCGCCGGGGCGGTCGCGCCGGCATCGTCGTTGATGTTGAAGCCATCGGGCTCGGCGGCGATGTCGATGACCTCGGCGCCCAGTTCGTAAAGCACGCGCGGCGCAGCGCGATACGCCGCCCCGTGGGCGCTGTCGACGACGATCTTCAGCCCGTCCAGGCGCAGCCGGCGCGGAAAGGTGTTCTTGACGAACTCGATATAGCGGCCGTTCGCGTCCTCCAGCCGGCGCGCCCGGCCCAGGTCGCCCGGCGCGGCGCGGTGCGCGGCCAGCCCGTTGGCCATGGTCGCCTCGATGCTCGCCTCGACGTCGTCCGACAGCTTGAAGCCGTCCGGGCCGAAGAGCTTGATGCCGTTGTCGTCGAAGGGATTGTGCGAGGCGGAGATCATCACGCCCAGATCGGCGCGCAGCGAGTGCGTCAGCATGCCCACGGCGGGGGTGGGAATGGGCCCGAGCAGCACGACGTCCATGCCCACCGAGATGAATCCGGCGGTCATCGCCGGCTCCAGCATGTAGCCGGAGAGGCGCGTATCCTTGCCGATCACCGCGACGTGGCGGTGGTTGCCGCGGCGGAACTGTGCGCCCGTCGCCATGGCGACCTGAAGGGCCGTTTCCGCGGTGATGGGCTCGCTGTTTGCGGTGCCGCGAATGCCGTCGGTGCCGAAGAGCGTGCGCGCCATGCCCCGTCTCCTCTCGCTTGTGCCGCGGCCGCGCGGGTCACGCGGCCGTTTCGGGTATCTCCAGCGTCTCTGCCGCGCGCCAGACCGCCAGCGCCTGCGCCGTCTCGGCGACGTCGTGCACGCGCAGGATCTGCGCCCCGCGTTGCGCGCCCGCCAGCGCCCCGGCGAGCGAGCCCGGCAGGCGCCGGTCGGGGGGCTCGCCGCGCGACAGCCGGGCCAGCGTGGACTTGCGGCTGAGCCCCAGGAGCACCGGACAGCCCAAGCCCTGGAACAGGGCCAGCCGGTTGACCAGCGCCATGTTGTGCGCGGGCGTCTTGCCGAAGCCGAAGCCCGGGTCGACCGCGATGCGCGCGCGCGGGATGCCGGCGCGTTCGCAGTCGGCCACGCGCGCAGCGAGCGCGTCGTAGATGTCCAGCGCCGCGTCGGCGTACTGCGGGTTCTGCTGCATGGTCTGCGGCGTGCCCTGCATGTGCATCACGCACACGGGCACGCCCAGCTCGGCGACCGTCTCCATCGCCTCGGGGTCCCCGGACAGGCCGGTCACGTCGTTGACCATGCATGCGCCCGCGGCGACCGCCTCGCGCATGGTGCGCGCGTTGCGGGTGTCGATGGAAACCCGGCAGCCCGCCTCGGCGAGCCGCTGCACCACGGGAATCACCCGGCGCAGCTCTTCGTCCGGGGGCACCGGCTCGGCGCCCGGGCGCGTGGACTCCCCGCCCACGTCGAGGATCTCCGCCCCGGCTTCCCACATCGCCCGGCCGTCGGCGACGGCCGTGTCCGCGTCGGCCCGTTCGCCGCCGTCGGAAAAGCTGTCCGGGGTGACGTTGATGACCCCCATGATGCCCGGGCCGTCCATGGCCAGCCCGGCGAGCGCCGCCCGTGGCGCGGACAGCGCGCGCAGCCAGTCGGGCACCCCGTCCAGGCGCATCAGATCGGGTACGGCGCGGGTTTCGCGCTCGACCGTCGCGGGATCCCGGTCGTCCCGCCGGGCCACCTCGGCCGCGCCGAACACCAGCGGCCCGCCGGCGAGCGGAAGCGCCGATTCCGCCGCGCAGTGGCGACCCGTCACCGCGACCGGGGTTACATAGATTCGCTGCGTCATGTCACCGCATCCTGTAACGAAAACGCCGCCGCAGAACCAACTGCGGCGGCGCGATACCACCTCGGAGGGGCTTGCGCCACGGGACCGGATTTTCGCCGGCACCCGCGGCCAAGCCAAGCCGTTGTCGTGGTCAGCTCCCCGGCTGGGGCTCGGGCTCCCAGCCGCCCGAGGGCTTGCCCTTGCCGGTAGCCCGGCCACTGCTGGGCACGGAGGCCCGGCGGCCCGCCTGCGACGCCTCGGTGCCGCCCTGGTCGGAGCGGTCGATGTCCTCGCCCCGGATGACCTTGCTCACCTCGTCGGCGTTCAGGGTCTCGTACTCCAGGAGCGACTTGGCGAGCATTTCCAGTTGGTCGCGGTGCTCGGTAAGAACCTTGCGGGCCGTCTCCTCCGCCTCGGCGATGATGCGGTGGATCTCCTCGTCGATCATCTGCGCGGTGTGCTCGGAGACGTTCTTGCGCTGGGTCACCTGGTGGCCCAGGAAGACCTCCTGCTCGTTCTCCGAGTAGCGCAGCGGCCCGAGGCGCTCGCTCATGCCCCACTCGGTAACCATGCGCCGGGCGAGGTCGGTCGCCTGGTGAATGTCGTTGCCCGCACCCGTGGTGACGTAATCGGCCCCGTAAATGAGTTCCTCGGCGATCCGGCCGCCGAACATCATGGCCAGCCGACCCAGGATCTCATTCTTCTTGTAGCCGTAGCGGTCACGCTCGGGCAGCGACATGGTCACGCCCATCGCCCGGCCGCGCGGTATGATGGTCACCTTGTGCAGCGGGTCGTTGCCCTTGACGTAGATCGAGACGATGGCGTGGCCCGCCTCGTGGTACGCGGTCAGGGCCTTCTCGTCCTCCGTCATCACCATGGAGCGCCGCTCCGCCCCCATGAGCACCTTGTCCTTGGCGGACTCGAAGTCGCTCATGGTGACCACGCGCTTGTTCGCGCGGGCGGCGATGAGGGCGGCCTCGTTGACCAGGTTCGCCAAGTCCGCGCCGGAGAACCCGGGCGTGCCGCGCGCCACCACCTTGGGGTCCACGTCGGGCGCCAGCGGAACCTTGCGCATGTGCACGCGCAGGATGCGCTCGCGGCCGAGCACGTCCGGATTGGGCACGGTGATCTGCCGGTCGAAGCGGCCCGGCCGGAGCAGCGCCGGGTCGAGCACGTCGGGGCGGTTGGTCGCCGCGATCAGGATGACGCCCTCGTTGGACTCGAAGCCGTCCATCTCGACCAGAAGCTGGTTCAGCGTCTGCTCGCGCTCGTCATTGCCGCCGCCCAGGCCGGCCCCGCGGTGACGGCCCACCGCGTCCAGCTCGTCGATGAACACCAGGCAGGGCGCGTTCTTCTTCGCCTGGTCGAACATGTCGCGCACGCGGCTCGCGCCCACGCCCACGAACATCTCGACGAAGTCCGAGCCGGAAATGGTAAAGAAGGGCACGTTGGCCTCGCCGGCGATGGCGCGGCCCAGAAGCGTCTTACCGGTGCCCGGCGGGCCCACGAGCAGCATGCCCTTGGGGATACGGCCGCCCAGGCGCTGGAACTTCTGCGGATCGCGCAGGAAGTCGACGATCTCCTCGAGTTCCTGCTTCGCCTCGTCGATCCCCGCGACGTCGTCAAAGGTGACGCGCCCCGTTTTCTCCGTGAGCAGCTTGGCCTTGGACTTGCCGAAGCCCATGGCCTTGCCGCCGCCGCCCTGCATCTGCCGCATGAAGAAAATCCACACGGCGATCAGCAGCAGCATGGGGAACCACGAGATGAGCACGGAAAGCAGCGGATTGAGCTGCTCCTGCGGCTTGGCCGAAATGCGCACGCCGTTCTCGCGCAGACTGGACACGAGCCCCGGGTCCTGCGGCGCGTAGGTGGTGAACTGGCGCCCGTCGCGGAACTGGCCCTCGACCTTTTGCCCCTGGATCGTGACCTTGGAGACGTCTCCGCTCTCCACGCGTTGCATGAAGTCGGAGAACGCGACCTCGCGCTGCGGCCCGCGCTGCGACGAACCCTGGAAAAGGTTGAACAGCGCGAAAAGCAGCAGGACGATGATGATCCAAAGGGCTGCGTTGCGGCTGAAATTCACGATGCCTGATCCCTCTGTCCGGCGCCTTGGTGGACCGTGCCCGGCCCGCGCCCGTCAGCACGGCGCCTGCTTCCCCTGACGTCGCTGCGGCCACCGCGTTGGTGTCCGTACCGTATCCAGATAATGTGCCTTCACGCTGGAGCAACTGTAAAGATACCCTCAGCGATCCCGCGCGCCGGCGACCATGCCCAAAAGGTCAGGTCCGGCGCCGTCGAATCGCGCCGCCAGCCCAGGCCGGGAACCGCGCAGATCCCGGCGCTATCGCGCAGCGCGGGCAGCGCCGGGCGCGCCGGGGGCGGAATGGCCGTCGCGCGAAGCGCCGGATCCGCCGCCGCGAGCGCCGCCCACCCGGTTTCGCCCAGCGGGCCCAGGGTCATGTCGCCGCCCGTCTCGCCCACGACCGCGCGGAAGCGGCCGTCGTAGTGAAGCGGCTCGCCGGGCGCGACGGCGACCGTGGGCGCGCGAGCCCATTCGCGCAGGATCAGCCAGACGCCGCGCCGCGGCACGATGCGGCAGCCCGCCAGCGTACGCCCGCGCGTCGGGCGCGCGTACAGATCCGCAAGCAAGCGCGCCAGCCGGGCCGTACGCGGGGTGTACGCCCGCCCACCCACGGTGCGCAGCACGCGCGCCAGGACCGCGCCGCCCACGGGCGCGGGCGCGGCAAGGATGGCGGCCGGGTCGACCTCGGCGTAGCCGGCCGGCAGGAGGCGCACTGCCCGGGCCACAAGGTCCGCGCGCGCCGCGTCCATGGCGCGCCGGGCACGGCCCATGGCGTGGGCGAACTGCGCCAGGCGCTCGGGGGTCACACCCTCGGCCGATAGGACTGGAAGACACTGGCGGATCTGCGGGCGGCCATAGCGCGGATCCGTATTCATCGGGTCGGCGACCCAGGGCTGGCCCAGTGACGCCAGCGTCGCTTCCAGGCGCGCCTTGGGCAGGTCGAGCAGCGGGCGCAGCAGGCGCACGTCGCGCAGGGCGCGCTCGGCGGGCATGCCCGCCAACCCGTCGGGGCCTGTCTGCATGCGGATCCGCGCCAGGAGGGTCTCCGCCTGGTCGTCCCGGTGGTGCGCCAGGGCGAGGTGCAGGATGCCGCGCCCCCGGCACCAAGCGCCCAGCCGGGCATAGCGTTCCCGGCGCGCCGCTGCGTGCGTCACGTGTGCATCGGGACCGGGACGCCACGTCAGGGTGCTGTGCGGTATACCCTGGGCGGCCAGTTGGTCGCGCACCCACGCGGCCTCGTCGGCGGACTCCGGGCGCAGACCGTGGTCCAGGGTAACGCCGTACACGCGCCCGCCGCGCGCGGCGGCCCAGCGCTGGAGAAGCAGGGTTAGCGCCAGGCTATCCGGGCCGCCGGAGACGGCGACGGCGATCCCGGGCGCGGGCTCGAAGGGCGCGAACGCCGCCATGCGCGCGGCGACCTCGGCGTCGGTCACGGGCGCCGCGGCCGGCCGGGCCGCATGGGGATCGACGAGGTTCAGTCCCCCTCGCACCCGAGTTCGGCCTGCTCCGTTTTCGCCCGGCGCAGGATGTTCTTGGGCGCGTCGGGGAAGCGGGACTGCAGCTCGCTGAACAGGCGGCACGCCTTGTCCACCTTATCGATCTCGCCCAGCGTGATGCCGAGCTTGAGCAGGTTGTCCGGCGCCTTGCGGCTGTCCGGGTAGGTCCGGAAGCCCTCGGCGAAGACCACCGCGGCCTTATTGTAGTTGCCCCGGACGTAATACGTCTCGCCCAGCCAGTACTTGGCGTTGCCGGCTAGGTCGTGCTCCGGATGCTTGTCCAGGAAGGCGCGCAGCGCCGTCTCCGCCTTGTCGAACTCGCGCTCCTGGAGCAGCTTGAAGGCGGCGTCGTATTGCTTCTTCGGCGCCGTGTCCGGGAGCGGCCCGGCACCGCCGGACTTGCTCGCGCTCTGGGTGCCATCGCCGGCATTGCCGCCGCTCTCGTCCGTGCCGGCGCCCTCGCCCCCGGCTTCCTCGCGCAGCTCGGCGACCGCAGCCTGCGAGACGGTGCCCAGGGTGCCGGTTCCGCTCTCGCCGTTCCCGGTCGCGCCGCCGCCCGCGGGACCGGCCGCCTGCTGCCCCTGCGCATCGCCGCTCTGCGCGCCGCGGCCGCCGCCCGAACCGCTGTCGGCGGTATCTGCCGCGCCCGAACCCCCGGCCGAGCCGGACGCGAGCTTGTCCAGCCGCTTGGCGGTCTCTTTCTGGAACGCCTCGAGCTGCTTCAGGCGGTAGTCGACATCCTTCACCAGCTTGTCGAGCCGCTTGGCCATCTGATCGAGCTGGTGCTGCGTCTGCTGAACCTGCGCGGTCAGATCGCGCAGTTCGTTCTCCAGGGTCCCGATGCGCTGGCGCATGCGCCGGCCCGCGGCCTGGGTCATCGGCTGCATGCCCTGGGCCGCGCCGGACTTGGCTGCCGCGGTCTCCGCGCCAGCGGAGTCGCCCGTTTCCGCCGGGACCTTGCCCTTATAGACGGCGCGCTGGAGGTCGTTCAGCTCGCCCTGAAGGCGGTCGATCTTGTTCATCAGGGCGCCCATGCGCCCGCTGTCCTGCGCCGACGCGGGGGTCGCGACCGGTGCGGCGAGCACGGCGCTCAACCCGGCCGCAGCGAGGAAGCGCAGGCGCCGCTCGCGCGGCGGCCATTTGAACCAGCCCGTCACCGCGAAACCTCCGGCACGAATGGGTTTTCGAGGGTCGGCATGCCGCGGCTTCTTGGCACAATTGTGACCGCCCCAGCGACAGCGGCCCGCGCGCGCAAGGGCGGCCGGACCGTTCAGCCCTCGCCGCTGTCGCCGCCGTCCACGACGAAGACCGCGCGCCGGTTCTGCGCCCAGGCCTTCTCATTCGAGCCCAGGACGGCGGGTCGCTCCTCGCCGTAGGAGACCGTCTCGACCCGATTGGGATCGATGCCCAGGACGATGAGATAGTCCTTGACCGAATTCGCCCGGCGCGCACCCAGCGCGAGATTGTATTCGCGCGTGCCGCGTTCGTCGGCGTGCCCCTCGATGGTTACGCTCGTCGCCGGGTACTCCTTCATCCACGCGGCCAGCCGCTCGACGGTCTTTTCCGCCTCGGTGGTCAGGCTGGACTTATCGAAATCAAAAAAGACCCGGTCGCCCACGTTGACGACGAGATGTTCCTGCGTGCCGCGCTCGGGCCCCTGTGGCTCCGCCTGATCCGCCAGGGCCTCCTGGGAGACCTGGTCACCGTCGTCCTGGCCGCTGCCGTCACCGTTCTGGCCGCTGGTTTCGGTCTGCGCCGATGTCTGGGTCGTGCCGTCCCCGCCGGTGGCCGCCTGTTCCTGAGTCGCCGATTCGCATGCCGCGAGCAAAAGCGCGGCCGCAAACAGGCTTGCGAGTTTGCGCATCCCAATCCTCTCGAAAAACATGGTGGTCGATTCCAAGACGCCGCTGGCCCCGGCGAGCCTCGATACCACCCGGACGGCGCGCAATTTTCCGCGCCGGTACCGGTTGCGCCGGACTATACGGGGCGTATGTGCCCAAATCAAGCCGTGCCGCCGCCACCGATATCACAAAATCTTGCCGTATTCGCCGCGTCTGCGCGCCGCGACGCTCAAGACCTCGGGGGCGACCAGGCCGGATCGGAGGCGTCCTGCGGCGTGGGCAACTCGCGCTCGTTATACCCCGTCAGGTCGATGGTGTAGATGCGGCTGCTGTAGTCGCCCTTTTCGTCCGCCCGTGTGCGCCGGAAGAATGCCAGCACGCGCCCGTTGGGCGCCCAGGTCGGCCCTTCCACGCGATAACCGTCGGTGAGCATGCGCATCTCGCTGCCGTCGGGGCGCATGACGCCGATGAAGAACTTGCCCTTGTGCTGGCGGGTGAACGCGATGAGGTCGCCGCGCGGCGACCACACCGGCGTGGCGAAGCGGCCCTCGGCAAAGGAAATCCGCTTCACCCCGGTTCCATCGGCATTCATGGTATAGAGTTCCAGCCCGCCGCTTCGGTCGGAGTTGAACACTACGCGCCCGCCGTCGGGCGAGAACGAGGCGGAAATGTCGATGGCGGAGCTGGACGTCAGGCGCGTGCGCTCGCGCGTGCGCAGGTCGATGACGTAAATGTCGGAGTTGCCCTCGCTCTCCAGCGCCATGATGACCTTGTTCCCGTCCGGCGAAAAGCGCGGCGCGAAGGTCATGCCCGGAAAGTCGCCCAGCACCTCCTGCTGGCCGGTTTCCAGGTTGAACAGGTAGACCCTGGGCAGGCGCTGGACGTAGCTGACGTAGGTAATTTCCTGGCGCGTGGGCGAGAACCGCGGGGTCAGGACCAGGTTGCCGCCGTCCGTGAGATAACGGTGATTGGCGCCGTCCTGGTCCATGATGGCGAGGCGCTTGGTCCGCCGGTTCTGCGGTCCACTCTCCGAGACGTAGACGACCTGCGTGTCGAAGTAGCCCTCCTCGCCGGTCAGGCGCTTGTAGATCTCGTCCGAGATCAGGTGGGCGATGCGCCGCCAGTTGTCCGGCGTGGTGGCATAGGCGACGCCGGTCATCTGGCGCTCGTTGTAGACGTCCCACAGCCGGAAAGCGATACGCAGCCGGCCGTCCGACTTGTTCTCGGCCGTGCCGCCCACAAGGGCCTGCGCGTTGATCAGGCGCCAGTCGGCGAACCGCGGCCCGGCCTGCAGGCTTGCCGCGTCCTGGATGAACGCCTCGCGGTCGATGGGTTCGAACAGCCCCGAGCGCTTCAGGTTTGCCTCGACCACGCCGGCGATGGCCTTGCCGCGCTCGCGCAGCGCCTCGGACTGGCCATAGAAGGGGGTGATCGCGATGGGCAGCGGCTCGACGTAGCCCTGCTTGATATCGATTTCCAGGGCGGCTCGCGCCGGGCGCGGCCAGAGCGGCATCGCGGCCAGCCCGGCGGTGGCCAGCGAGGTGGTCAGGAAGGCGCGGCGATTGGTCTCGACCATGTCAGCCCGTGTCTTTCGGTCGTTGGCGACGGCGTGCGGATCCGCCCCCTTTGCGGGTCAGGATCCGAACATCTCCTCGGGATCGAAGGTCAGCCGCATGCGCTGCCAGGTCCCGTATTTGTCCACCGGCAGGCCGTCCAGCGGCGAGCAGATGTGCACCGCGCGCAGCGCGCTCTCCGCCGCGGCGCGGTAGAAGGAATCGTTCATCCGGTCGGTGGTGGCGATTTCCGCGTGGCGCACCGAGCCGTCGCGATTGAGCTGCACCGCGATCTCCACCACCAGGTTGGCGGCGTTCTTCGCACCGGCCGGCACGCGCCAGCAATCCTGGAGCTGGCGACGGACATTGGCGACCTGGCTGGCGCTGAGCTGGTCGCGCGCCTTGGGCGTGGGTTCCCTCTCAGGGTCGGTTTCGGCCTGCTGCGTATCCGCCGGCGCCTGCGACTCCTCCGTTGTGTCCTCGGCCTCTTCGCTCGGCTGCGCCGATTCGCTCAGCTCCGACTCCACGTCCTTGAGGATCGAGGTAAGCTGATCTTCCTGCGACTCTTGAGTCTCTTCCTTGGCCGCTTCGTCCAGGCGCACGCGCGGCTTGGCCTGCGGCCGCGGCGGCGTTGATTGCGAGGTTTGGGCAGGCCGTGTTTTCTCAGGTTCGGGCGATTCCGCCGCCGGGTCGGGCTTCGGCTTCGCCTCCGGCTCGGCCTCGGGCTGGGTCGCCCGGGCAACCTGAAGCTCGGGCTTGGCGCGCGGTTTGGGCACGGCCGGTGGACGGGGCTGTGCCGTATCCGGCTCGGGCGCCGTCTCCGGCGGACTTTCGGGCACCGGGGGTGCGTCCGACGGGGCCGGCCGGGCCGCCGGCTCCGGTTCGGGCGGCGATGCCGGGGTCGATTCGGCGCGCGCGGGCTCGGCCGCCTCGGCGGCCTTCGCGCTCGCCGTCTTCGGCGTCTCCGGCGCCGGCGCCGGTTCGGGCTTTTGCGGTTGCGTGCGGGCCTCGAATTCGTCGGTGCTGACCACCTCCACGGGCATGGAGTCGCTGGGCGCCATCGGCTCGCCGAAGGACGGCACCCCCACCCAGAGGGCCGCGATAACGGCCGCATGAAGCGTGATCGAGACGGTCAGACCGGTCTGCATGATGGCGCCTACTGCCCGCGCTCCAGCTCCTGCTCGGTCACCAGGGCGACCTTGGAGAAGCCCGCGCCGTTGATGCGACCCATGACGGTCATCACCCGGCCGTAGTCGATCGCCCTGTCGCCCCGCACGTAGATGCGCGTATCGGGTTTCTCCCCCGTGATCGCGTTCAGCCGCGGCACCAACTGCGCCAGCTCGACCCGGGTCTCCTGGATGTAGATCGCGCCCTCACGGTCGACCGTGACCACGAGCGGCTCGACCGGCTCGTTGATGGTGTTCGCCTGGCTCTCGGGCAGGTCCACGCGCACGCCCGCGGTGAGCAGCGGCGCGGT
>CAJXKW010000064.1 GCA_913055855.1 uncultured Limimonas sp.
AAGAAGGCCGGCACCCGGAATCCGCTCTTCCTGCTCGACGAGGTGGACAAGCTGGGCGCCGACTGGCGCGGCGATCCCTCCTCGGCGCTGCTGGAGATCCTGGATCCGGAGCAGAACAATAACTTCGTCGATCACTACCTCGACGTCGAGTACGATCTGTCCGAGGTGATGTTCATCACCACGGCCAACACGCTCGACATGCCCCAGCCGCTGATGGACCGGATGGAGGTCATCCGGATCCCCGGCTACACCGAGGACGAGAAGATCGAGATCGCCAAGCGCCATCTGATCGTCAAGCAGCGCAGCGAGAACGGCCTGAGCGAGGGTGAGTGGTCGATCTCCGACGGCGCCCTGCGCGAGCTGATCCGCCGCTACACCCGCGAGGCCGGGGTGCGCAACCTGGAACGCGAGATCGGGAACCTGGCGCGCAAGGCGGTGAAGGAGATCGCCGTGGGCAAGTCCAGCCAGGTGCACATCACCCGGCAGAACCTGTCCAAGTACGCCGGCGTGCCGCGCTATCGCTTCGGCGAGGCGGAGAGCGAGGATCTCGTGGGCGTCTCCACCGGTCTGGCCTGGACCGAGGTCGGCGGCGAACTGCTCTCCATCGAGGCGGTCACGGTCCCCGGCGAGGGCAAGGTCACCTCGACCGGCAAGCTGGGCGAGGTGATGAAGGAATCGATCCAGGCGTCGGAGTACTTCATCAAGGCCCGTGCGGCCTCGCTCGGCATCCACCAGGACCTGCTCAAGTCGCGCTCGGTGCACGTCCACGTGCCCGAGGGCGCCACGCCCAAGGATGGTCCGTCCGCCGGCATCGCGATGGTGAGCGCCATCGTCTCCGCCCTGACGGGGATTCCGGTGCGTCACGACGTGGCGATGACGGGCGAGATCACGCTGCGCGGCCGCGTGCTGGCGATCGGCGGCCTCAAGGAGAAGCTGCTGGCGGCACAGCGCGGTGGCCTGAAGACCGTTCTCATCCCCAAGGAGAACGAGAAGGACCTTGCCGACGTGCCCAGCAACGTGAAGCGCAGCCTCAACATCATCTCGGTCGAACGGGTGGACGAGGTGCTCGAGCACACGCTGACCCAGCAGCCCACGCCGGTCGACGTCGAGTCCGAGCCCGTGGAGCCGATCACCCAGCCCGCGGCCGAGGATCAGCGCACTGGCGTCACGCGGCACTAGCGTGCGAGGCGATCCGGATGGATCGCTGGATCGCACGCGCCCCTCTGAAGATCGGGCAAGATTCGGCGATCAGGTGACCCAACCTGATCGCATCTTGTCCTAAGCACGCCTCACCGGCGCCGAAGCCAACAAGTTGCGACCCCCGTCGGTCATCAGCCGGCGGGGGTTGATTTTTGTGCATACCCCGGTATTGCGCAGTGCAACATCACCGATCTTGCAAAAATGCGACAGGGTGGGAATCCTGCCTCGTGTTCAACACGCGTATGTGTTCAAGCGCGGCAAGAACGGAGATTGGGGATGGTGCCCGAAGCGGATCTCGACGCGTATGCACGGGGCTTTTTGGCGCGGTTCGGCGATCGTGCGGTCGCCTACGCCCGGGACCACGCCGAGCAACTGCGCGCCGCCGGCGACCATCAGGGCCACGATGTCTGGCATCGCGTGGCCGACCTGATCGCCCGCGAGCACGGCGATCACCACCACGCCAAGGCGGCCTGATACCAGGCGATACATGCCCACGTCCCGCGCACGCGCCACGTTCTCCGCGCGTGCGCTTGCTTTTGTCCCCCGCATCTGCCACAGGCCCACTCATGGCCAAGCATCGCTCGCCCAAGGCGCGCGGCGTCAAACGTCGCGTGCGCCGGCCTTCCCGGACGCCCGCGCGTGAGAAGCGCGAGGCGCAGGCGCGTCCGGCCGGTCCCGGCAACCGCGGCGAACGCCCGCGCCGGCCGCCCGCCGCGCCCGTGCCCGATCCGGCCTGGGTCATCCGGTGCGCGCCCGGCCTGGCGCGGACCGTCAGGGCAGAGCTGCGCCACGCGGATGTGCTCCGGCACACCGACCGTGTGGACCTGCTCTGGCAGCGCAACCACGATCTGCTCTTCCTGCCCGCGGCGTCCGGCGATCCCGCGGCCGCCGAGCTGCGCACGGTGGAAGAGATCGACCGGTGTATCATCTACGGCCGGTACAAGATGTCCCGGGACCAGCTCGACCGGCTCGCCGGGCACCTGCGTCACACGACGGCGCGCTGGCGCCTGGTCGCAACCGCAGAGGGCACGCACTTCAACCGGCACGATCTCCGGCGCTTCCTGGCGCGCGAACTCGAACAGCGCGGGCTGCGCATGGACGAACGCGCGCCGCACACCGTCTTCGCCTTCTGCGTGGACGCGGCGTACTATGTCGTCGTCCCCGAGACCGCGGCGGACGCCATGCCCGGCCGCTCGGCGCGTGTCGCCGAACGCGAGGCCAGCCTGCCGCCCAGTGTCGCCGCAGCCATGGCCTTCCTGGGCAAGCCCGGCGCCGGGGATACCGTGCTGGACCCCGTGTGCGGCAGCGGCACCCTGCTCGCCGAGGCCGCGGCCTACGCCCCGGGCGCGGCGCTGGTCGGCCGGGACATCGATGCCGGTGCGGTCGCGGCGGCGCGCGACAACCTGACGGGGTACGACGCCGATCTGGGGGAAGCGGACGCGCGCGAGCTGGACCTCGCGGATGGCCGGGCGTCGCTGGTGCTCGCCAACCTGCCCTTCGGCAAGCAGTTCGGCGACGTCGACGACAATCCCGACCTCTATCGGGCGCTGCTGACGGAGATGCTGCGCACCGCCGCCCCGCGCGGCTGGCGCGCCGTACTGCTCGCCGCCGATCCCGATCTGGTGGCGGAAGCCGCCGCCGACCTACCCCTGCGGCTCGCCAAGCGCGTGCCCATCCGGGTGCGCGGCGAAGCGGCAACGATCACGGTGCTGAACCGGCGTTAACCCCCCATCGCGCGCAGCGCCGCCACGTGGAGCGCCGGGTCGCCCGCGGCGAGCACGTCCGCCGGCCCCTGGGTTAGTGCATTTCCGGCGAAATCGGTGATGACGCCGCCCGCGCCCTCGACGATGGGAACCAGCGCGGCATAGTCGTAGGTGCTCATCCCGCCGTCGGCGACGAGGTCGCAGAACCCGCTGACGAGCAGGCCGTAATTGTGGCAATCGCCGCCATAAACGGTCACGCGCACGGCCGCGCGCAGGCGGTCCAGCGCGGCACGGCGCCGGGGTGTGTCGAAGGTATCCGGCCCGGTCAGGCAGAAACTGGCACGCCTCAGGTCGGTGCAGGCACGCGTACGGACGCTACGGCGGCCGCGCGCATCGCAATGCTCGGTCCCCCGGCCGGCAATCCCCACCCAGCGTTCGGCCAGCGCGGGCATCTCGATCACGCCGAGCACCGCCCGCCCCTCGCGCAGGAGCGCAATCAGGCTGCCGAAAGCGGGCTTGCCGGTGATGAACTGCTTGGTGCCGTCGATGGGGTCGAGAACCCAGACATGACGCGCATCCGGCTGCGTGGTCCCGAATTCCTCGCCAATGATGCCGTCGTCCGGAAATGCGTCGGCGATGATGGCACGCATCGCCTCCTCGGCGCCCCGGTCGGCGCGCGTAACCGGTGTCGCGTCGGGCTTGTCGGTATCGCCCAGTTCCCCGCGAAAATAGCCGAGCACCGTGGTCCGCGCGGTCTCGGCAAGCCGCGTCGCAAGATCGATCCGGGCCGGATCGGGCGGTTCCGGATCACCCATCCCGGTATGTCCATGCGACGCGTCGCCCGTTCATTGGCGCTGTCGCTTTCAGTTCGGGAGCTTCGGCGGCGTCTCGCCCTGCTGGCGCAGATAGGCGATCAGGTTCGCCCGCTTCTCGGCGTCCTTCACGCCCGCATAGGACATGTTCGTGCCCTTGGCCCACTTCTGCGGATTCTCCAGATAGTTCCAGAGGTTCTTGTAGCTCCAGCGCTCGCCCTTGCTCTTGAGCGCGTCGGTGTAGCTGAAGCCCTCGGCTTTCGCCAGCCCCCGGTTGAGCACGTTGTAGAGATTGGGCCCGATCTTGTGCGGCCCGCCCTTGGCGAACGAGTGGCAGGCCTTGCACACCGCCGACGCGGCTTCGCCCTTGGCCGCACTGGCGTTCGCGATCATGCTGGCGAACTGGCCGCCGGCGCCGCCGTCCGAGGCACCGCCGGCCGGGGCAGAGCCCTCGGCCTTGGCGGTTTGCGTCGAGCCGGCCGTGTCGCCCGTGTCCGAGGCTTCGGCCTTCTTCTGGCCGTCCGACGTGGCCGCATCGCCCTCGGCATCGGCCTTTTCGGCCGCGCCGGCGTCGCCCCCGGCCGAGGCCTTATCCTGCCCCGACTCGCCGGAGTCCGAGCCGGATGCGCTTTCGGGCAGCGCCATGGGCGAGTCGTCGTTCTGGCGCATGTACTCGATGACGTTGGCCCGCTTCTGGTCGTCCTTGATGCCCTGGTAACTCATCTTGTTACCGGGGGCCCAGTCGTTGGGGGCCTCGAGGTACTTGCTGAGCTTCTCGAAGGTCCACTTGCCTTCCTTGCCCTTGAGGGCGTCGGAGTAGTTGAACCCTTCGTGGCTGGCGATGTCGTTACCCACAACCCCGTAGAGGTTGGGGCCGATCTTGTTCGGTCCACCCTTGTTGAAGCTGTGGCAGGCCTTGCATACCGTCGTCGCGGACTTGCCGGCTTCGGCGTTTGCACTGGCGAGCATTGCCGCCATACCCGGCCCCTTGCCGGATCCCCCGCCCGTCTTGGCGGAATCCGACGTACCATCCGCGTCGGCGGCCTCGCCGGAGTCGCCAGCCTGGGCCGTCTTCTGGCCTTCGTCCGATCCGTTGCCCTTGGGCTTGGATTTCTTCGCTTCCTTCAGCTCGGGCGCATAGATCGGCTCCTCCGGAATGTCCGGATCCACGAGCACGTTCGCCATGAACTGACTGCCCATGACGACCACGCCGGCGGTGAGAATGGATGCGGCTATTTTGTTCAGTTCGAGCGACATGCGATCGATCCCACAGCCCCTTGTTCAAATCGGCGCGACGATAGCCGCCGCATCGGCCCCGTTCAAGTGGCCGACCACGAACGGCCGCGACGCGCGCTTGACATCCCTGCGGAACCCGTCTGCAACGGGATTTCGCGCCGCGTTCCCCGCGGAGGAGTGCGACGTTTTTTCGCACGCCGTCGCGGACGCGGCCCACCATGGATGTGACAAAGCCGCCGGAGACATACCATGAGGCCGATCGTCGTCATTCCCGCGCGGC
Organism: uncultured Limimonas sp.; assembly: GCA_913055855.1. GTDB lineage: Bacteria > Pseudomonadota > Alphaproteobacteria > Kiloniellales > Rhodovibrionaceae > CAJXKW01. Next base: position 5,232 of record CAJXKW010000064.1, read on the forward strand.
TGGGTGCCACCCGGCTGCCGCAAAAGCCGCTCGCCGATGTCGCGGGCGCGCCGCTGGTGGTCCAGGTCTGGCGCCGCGCCGTGGCCGCAGATATCGGCCCCGTGCTGGTCGCCTGCGACGATGCGCGCATCGCGGATGCGGTAACGGTTGCGGGCGGCACGGCGGTGACCACCGAAAGCGCACTTGCATCCGGCTCCGACCGGGTATGGCAGGCGCTCACCCAGCACGACCCCGATGCCGTCCACGACGTGGTGGTGAACCTGCAGGGCGACCTGCCCACCATCGAACCGGAAAGCCTGCGCGCCGCGCTGACCCCGCTCGACGACGCCGGGGTGGACATTGCCACCCTGGCCGCCCCCATCCGCGAGGCGCAGGAGCGCCACGACCCCAACGTGGTCAAGGTGGCGGCCCTGTTCGACGCGGAGGCGCCGCAGCCCGTGGCCCGGGCGCTGTACTTCTCGCGCTGCGCCGTGCCCTGGGACGGCGGGGACGCCAACCAGCCCCTGTACCACCACATCGGCGTTTACGCCTTCCGCCGGACGGCGCTGGCGCGCTTCGTCGCGCTGCCGCCGGGCCGTCTGGAGCAGCGCGAGCGTCTGGAGCAATTGCGCGCCCTGGAGGCGGGGATGCGCATCGACGCGGCGCGCGTTGACACGATTCCGGTCGGTGTCGATACTCCCGCCGACTTGGCGCGGGCACGCAACCTCATGGCCCGCGCGTAGCGCCACTGCCCCACCCCGTCGCCACGCATGCCACTGGCGCGAGCCCCCATGGCCGAAAGCTCCGACCCGACGATGTGCATCGCCTTCCAGGGCGACCACGGCGCGTACTCCGACATGGCCTGTCGCGCCCGGTTTCCCGAGATGGTCACCCTGCCCTCCCGGTCCTTCGAGGACACCTTCGCCGCAGTGGAATCGGGCCGGGCGTTCTATGCCATGATTCCGGTGGAGAACTCCTCGGCCGGACGCGTGGCGGACATCCACCACTTGCTGCCCGAATCGGGGTTGCACATCGTGGGCGAGCACTTCCAGCGGGTGAACCACCAGCTTCTCGCACCGCAGGGGGCGAGCCTGGAGTCCATCCGCGTGGTGCGCAGCCACGTCCAGGCGCTTTCGCAGTGCCGTGGCTTCCTTCGCCGGCGCGGGCTCGAGAGCGTGGTGCACGCCGACACCGCCGGTGCGGCCGCCGAGGTCGCCGGCCTGGGCGACCCCACCCAGGCCGCCATCGCGTCCAAGCTTGCGGGCGAAATCTACGGCCTGACCACCCTTTCCGAAGACATCGAGGACGCCGAGCACAACACCACGCGCTTTCTCATCATGGCGCGCGACCCCGTGGACCCGCCGTCGGACCAGGGGCGGGTGATGACCTCGATGGTGTTCCGCGTGCGCTCGGTGCCCGCCTCCCTGTACAAGGCGCTGGGCGGCTTCGCCACGAACGGCGTGAACATCACCAAGCTGGAAAGCTACATCATGGATTCCCAGTTCACGGTGGCCCAGTTCTACGCCGACATCGAGGGCCACCCGGACGAGCGCGCCGTGCGGCTCGCCCTGGAGGAGCTGGGCTTTTTCTCCCGCGAAGTGCGCATCCTGGGCGTCTACCCCGCCTCGCCTTTCCGGGATGGCGAAGACGCCGCGGGGTAAGCGGCACTCAAATCGCCCCGTCCAGCCATGCGTCGATCAGCCGGCGGGCGATCGAGTCGCGCCGCGGCAGGGCGAACCGGCCGTCTTCCGGGCTGGCGTGCAGCTCGTCGCGGTGGAACCAGCGCGCCGCGGTCAACTCCTCGGAATCGACGGTCAGCGGCGCACGGGGCGCGGCGACGTGGAACCCGATCATCAGCGACGCGGGAAACGGCCAGGGCTGCGTGGCGAAATAGCACGGCGCGGCCGGGGCGACCTCTAGCCCGACCTCCTCGCGAATCTCGCGTACCACCGCCTCCTCGACGCTCTCCCCCGGCTCGACGAACCCCGCGAGTGTGGAGTGCATGCCCTGCGGCATTCGCGGGTGATGTCCCAGGATACAGTGGTCGCCGCCGTCGTGGACGAGCATGATGGCGGCCGGGTCGGTGCGCGGGAAGTGGCTGAGCCCGCAGCGGTCGTTCGTACAGATGCGGCTGTGGCCGCCCTCGACGGCTTCCGTCGGATACCCGCAGGCGCCGCAATAGCGGTGGCGGCCGTGCCAGAAAATCAGGGCCCGGGCGTACGCGAGCAGCGCTCCGTCGGCCTGCGCCATGGCCGGCCCAATCTCGCGCAGATCGCGGAACGCCCCGCGGCTGTCCACCGCCTGCTCCGCCTCGCCCGGATCCAGCGGCGACAGGTCCAGGGCGAAAACGGCCCGGTCGTCGTGCAGGCCGAGGAAGACGATCTCCGCCGCCAGCTCCAGCGCCAGACTCGCGCGCTCACCGTGTAACAGAACCGGCGCCGGCATTGCGTCCGCGGTGACCAGGTTGCGCCGGCGCCAGACCACGGTAAACCGCGACGACGGGTCGGCCAGGCGCGAGGCCAACCACGCGGGGTGCTTGCGTTTGTCCGCCGCACGATCCAGGCCAGCGAAGGTATAGGGGAGATGGCGGCCCGACATCACGCTGCCTTGTCCCATACGCCTCAAGCGAAGACAACGCGCGCCTTGTGCCGCGGGCGGCGCGGGAATATATGCAGATTTGCACCTAGATGGACGCCCCGGCGTCCACACCGCACGGGAGACCGCCATGACCCGCATCAGCCGGCGCAACCTGCTCGCCGTCGGCGCCGCGGCCGCCTCGGCCGCCGCCCGCCCACGGCTACCCATGGCCGCCGCGGGCTGCCGCTATCCGCCCCTGGGCGCGATCCGCTACAACGTCTACCGCAAGGGCTTGCGTGTGGGCGAACACGTCGCGCGCTTCCGCCGGGACGGCGATGACCTCAAGGTCACCAACGACATCGAGCTGGTGGTCCGGTTCTTCGGTATCCCGGTCTACCGCTACGCGCACCGCAACGAAGAAATCTGGCGGAACGGGCGACTCCATGCGGTGACGTCCAAGACCAACAAGGACGGCAAAAAATTCGACCTGACCGCCGAGCGCCGGGAGGGCGTGCTGCACGTCCGGGGACGCAAGGGCGAACTGGCCATTGAGGGCGACATCCTGACCGCCTCGCTGTGGCATCCACAAACGCCCAAGGTCGAGCGGCTGCTCGACATCGAGGACGGCGTGGTCAAGCAGATCCGCGGCCGAGTGCGCGGGACGGAACAAATCCCGGGGCCGTCAGGCGAGCGCCGGGCCAAGCACTATCGCATCCGCGGCGATATGGATCGCGACCTCTGGTACGGGGACGATTGCCGCCTTCTGCGGGTGGCCTTCGACGCCAGCAAGGACGGCTCGCGTATCGTCCTCGAGCCGCGCGCGTTCGAGACATGAGCGACGGCGGCTGGACGCGCGCCCCATCCCCGCTATCTTGACAGTCCGATGAAGATCGACGGGACATGCGGGGCGCAAACTTGCCATGCGCCGCTTGCTGTCGTATCACGGTGTCACCGGCTTGCAGTGGAGACCGCTGGCCGGCGACCGTGGAGAACATAGGAGCGGGGTCTTGACCGTCCCGGCCAATGCGTTCCCGGCACTGGTGCTGAACGCGGACTTCCGTCCGCTCAGCTACTTTCCGCTTTCCCTTTGGCCCTGGCACGAAACCGTCAAGGCCGTTTTCCTCGACCGCGTCAATATCATAAGCGAGTACGAGGAAGAGGTTCGCTCCCCGACGTTGCGAATGCGCCTGCCCAGCGTCATATCCCTCAAAGAATATGTCCCCGTCACACGAAAACCGGCATTCACCCGCTTCAACGTCTTTCTCCGCGACGGTTTCCGCTGTCAGTACAGCGGCCAGCGCCTTCCCGCCGAACGCCTGACCTTCGACCACGTCATGCCGCGCTCGCGCGGCGGCACAACCTCCTGGGCCAACGTGGTCACCGCCTCGGCCGAGATGAATTTGGCCAAGGCGAACAAAACGCCCGCCGAAGCGGGCATGAAGCTCCTGCGCACGCCGCGCCAGCCCAGCCTCCAGGAGCTTCAGCGCCAGGCGCGCAAATTCCCGCCCAATTACCTCCACGAAAGCTGGCACGATTTCCTGTACTGGGATACCGAGCTGGAGGAATAGGTTTCCCCGGCGCCTACACCCGGCCGCGCCGGAGCAGCCATGCCGTGGCGATCGCCAATAAACCGGCGTAAATCGCGTTATACCCCGCCATCGAAATGCCCGCGAAGGTCCATGCCGGCTCGTCGCAGGGCACCACCTCCGAGCGGGCTTCCAGCGCCCGCTGCAGCTCCGCCACCGACATGTCCTTGGTGATCTCGGGCGCGGAACAGCCGGGCAGGCCTTCCCACAGACCCTGCTCGACGCCCACATGGAAGCCCGCGATCCCGGCACCGGCGAAAAACGCCAAGCCGGTGAGCGCCACCAGCGCGCGCCGTATCCCGCGGCCCGGCGCCGTCAGCGCGGCCAGCAGACCCAGCGGCAGCGCGGCCATGTAGGGATAGCGCTGCAACAGGCAAAGCTCGCAGGGCGCCAGCCCAAAACCGTACTGCGCGACGTAGGCGGCGCCCAGGGCGAGGGCCGCCGCGAGCGCGAGCAGCAGCGGCGCCCGCCGGCGCCGATCCGTCGTGGCCGTGTCTCCCATCGCGCTAGACGACATAGCGTACCGCCAGGAACCCGCCGAACAGCATCAGCACGAAAACGACGCTCAGCAGCCGCAGGTTCCCTTCGATAAACCGGCGGATCGGCGGTCCGAAATACCACAAAAGCGCGCACACCAGGAAAAACCGCCCGCCCCGGGAAACCGCCGAGGCGATCAGGAAAAGGACGGGATCCAGGATCATCAGCCCGCTGGTGATGGTGATGACCTTGTAGGGAAACGGTGTGAAACCCGCGGCGAAGACGAACCAGAAACCCCACTCGCGGAAGATCGCCCGGACCTCCGCGAAGGCCTGGGTGTGGCCGTAGAATTCCAGGATCGGCTGGCCCACCGACTCGAACAGGAAATAGCCGATGGCGTAGCCGGCGACCCCGCCCAGCACCGAGGCGATCGTGCACACCGCGGCGATCAGCCAGGCCCGCGCCCGATCCGCGAGCACCATGGGGATCAACAGCACGTCGGGCGGGATGGGGAAGACGGAGCTTTCGGCGAAGGACACGGCCGCGAGCCCGGGCAGCGCGTGCCGGTGCGCGGCGATGGCGAGGGTACGGTCGTACAGGCGCTGCAGCATCGGGCGACTCGCGCTGTCGGGGCATGGCGCACCGGGCGTTTACCAGCCGCCCGCATCCGCGGCAACGCTTGCCGCAAACGCCCGCGGACGCGACGATCTGCCCCCCAAGCACGGGAACCTGCCGCGGGAGGGCACGCGCGCATGACGGTATCTGAAACCACGCTGGGCAGCTTTGACTACATCGTCGTCGGCGCCGGCACGGCCGGCTGTCTGCTCGCCAACCGGCTGAGCGCCGACCCCGAAGTGCGCGTGCTGCTGCTCGAAGCCGGCGGTCGGGACGATTACCGCTGGATCCGCATTCCCATCGGCTATCTCTATACCATCAACAACCCGCGCACGGACTGGTGCTTCCGCACGGACGCGACGCCCGGGCTGAACGGCCGGGCGCTCAACTACCCGCGCGGACGCGTGCTGGGCGGCAGCTCGGCCATCAACGGCATGATCTACATGCGCGGCCAGGCGGGCGATTACGACGGCTGGCGCGAGCTGGGCAATCCGGGCTGGGGCTGGGACGACGTGGTCCCCTATTTCACCTGCCACGAGGCCTACGCCCGGGGCGCCGACGCGCTGCACGGCGCTCACGGCGAGTGGCGCGTGACCGCGCAGCGCGTCGCCTGGCCCATTCTTGACGCGGTCCGCGCGGGCGCGGCGGAGCTGGGCATCCCGGCGGTGGTCGATTTCAATCGCGGCGACAACGCGGGCTGCGGCTATTTCGAGGTAAACCAGGACCGCGGGCGGCGCTGGAGCGCGGCCGACGCCTTCCTGCACCCGATCGCGCGACGGCCCAACCTCACTGTGCTTACGCACGCCCAGGCGCGTGAACTCATCCTGGAATCGGGCGAAGCGCGCGGTGTGCGCTTCTGGCACGGGGACAAGCCTTGCCGGGCCGAGGCGGCCGCAGAAGTGGTCCTCGCCGCGGGCAGCATCGGATCCCCACAGCTGCTGGAACTTTCCGGAATCGGCCGCGGCGCGGTCCTGAAGCGCCAGGACATCGCCGTGCGCCACGCCCTGGCCGGGGTGGGCGAAAACCTGCAGGATCACCTGCAGATTCGCGCTGTGTACCGCCTGCACGACACCCTGACGCTGAACCAGCTCGCGCGGTCCTGGACCGCCAAGGCGCGCATGGCGTTGCAGTACGCCCTGTTCCGGCGCGGTCCACTGAGCATGGCGCCCAGCCAATTGGGGGCGTTTGCGCGCTCGCAGCCGGAGCTGGACCGCCCCGACCTCGAATACCACGTCCAGCCGTTGTCCACGGACAAGCTGGGCGATCCGCTGCATCCCTTCCCCGGTATCACCCCGTCGGTATGCCACTTGCGCCCGGAAAGCCGCGGCGAGGTGCACATCCAGGACCCGGACGCGCGGGTTCAGCCGCTGATCCGGCCCAACTACCTGGCAACCGAGGGCGATCGCCGGACGGCGGCGAACGCGCTGCGCCTGACCCGGCGGCTCATGGCGACGCGTGCGCTCCAGCCCTTTCGCCCCGAGGAACGCCTGCCCGGCCCGGACATCGCCGACGGCGACGACGCCGGGCTGGCCCGCGCGGCGGGCGAAATCGGCACCACCATCTTCCATCCCGTGGGCACCTGCGCCATGGGTCCGGACCCGGCGGCTGGCGCGGTGGTCGACGCGCGCCTGCGCGTCCACGGGGTGGGCCGGCTGCGCATCGCGGACGCAGCGATCATGCCGCGGATCACCTCGGGCAACACCAACAGCCCAACCCTGATGATCGCGGAAAAAGCCGCGGCGATGCTGCGCGCCGACCGGCGAGCGTGATGCTGTTTCGGCGTTTGCCTGACGCGACGGCGGCGCCTAGCCTGCGATACGATCCCGATGGGTCGGGGGAATCGCACGCAACATGGTGAAGATCGGACAGGATTGGGCGATCAGGTAGCCCGAGCCGATCGCGTCGTGCCCGTACGGGTCACGCCATCCACAGCGACCGCATCAGCAGCAAAAAGGGGATCCTATGGCCAAGGCCATCCACATGATGATCCGGGTCCTCGACGCCGAGCGCTCGATCGCCTTCTACAACAAGGCGCTGGGCCTGGACGTCGCGGACGCGTTCGACCTCGGCGGCGCGCGGTTGATCTATCTGCGCAACGCCGAGAACGACTTCGAGATCGAGCTGACGGTGAACAAGGACCGCACCGAGCCCTACGAGCTGGGCGAGGGTTACGGCCACGTCGCCTTCGCGGTCGACGACCTGGAGGCCGAGCATGCGCGCTTCCGGGAACTCGGCCTGGCGCCGCAGGACATCAAGGAGATCCACCAGGAGGGACGGCTGCTGGCGCGGTTCTTCTTCGTCCAGGATCCGGACGGTTACAAGATCGAGATCCTGCAGCGCCAGGGCCGCTATCAATAGCCCGACAGCCCGGGGCGCGCCCCGGGCTGTCCCTTGCACAGGCAACACGGCGGTTTTCACACGCCCGCCGAAGGTTTATACAGGAGACGGCCGTCAGCGCCGTGCCCCAGTGGCGGAACTGGTAGACGCGCGCGACTCAAAATCGCGTGGCTTCGGCCGTGCAGGTTCGAGTCCTGCCTGGGGCACCAACCCGCCACACGCTCCAGAAATTCCGCAAAATCAATGCACGGTCGGCGAGACGCGCATCCCGGCCATGGGGTCCCCCATGGGCGTGGTCGCCGGCGGTGCGGCCTCGCGCAGGCTCACCGATCCCAGGGCCTGGAGCAGACTGGGCCAGACGGCCGCCGTCAGGATTCCCGCGGCCGTGTCGTCGTGCACCGGCGCCTCCCCGGCCGCAGCGACGATGTCCGCAACGCTGATCGCTGCGGCGGAGCGGGTGAGCGCGTAGCTCCCCAGCTCCGGGCTCCACTGCACGAGCTGCGCCGAGGTCAGCCGCGTGAGCACATTGGCGATCGCGGCGTCCGACGCGCCCGTCTCCGCCGCCAACCGCGCCGCCGTCCAGCGACCGCGCGCCGCGCCCGCCAGGCAGCGGGCCACCGCCATTGCCGTCATGGCCGTCGGATCGATCCGCATCGCGAGCAGGCTCCCCCGGGCCCAGTCCAGTTTTTGCAAGTTGCAACCATAGCCAAGGCCGCCGCGGTTGGCAAGATGGTTGCAATGTGCTACTGACTCCCCCTATGAGTGATGCCGAGCGCCAGAGTGCGGAGACTCTGGCGGTTCTTCTGTCCCACATCGGCCGCGCGGGCGACGCAGCGCACCTGCAGCACGGGCTCACCGCGGCACAGTGGACCGCGCTGCGCTATCTCGCGGACGCCAACGCGATGTCGCGCACCGTCTCCGCCCTCGCCCGCTACTGTGCCACGACGCGCGGGCCGGCGTCGAAAACCGTCAAGGCGCTGATCGACGCGGGCTATGCCGTACGCCGGCCGGCGCCGCACGACGGGCGGAGCAGCCGCATCGACCTCACCGCCTCGGGCCGGGAGTTGGCCGCGCGCGATCCCTACCGCGCCCTGGTCGCGGCCATTGGTGCCCTGCCCACGGACGCGCGTACCGGCCTGGCCCGTGCGGCCACACGCCTCCTCGCCGATCTGCCCTGCCCCGACGGCAACTGCTTCGGCACCTGCCCCACGTGCGGCAACCTCGTCATCGAAAGCGGGTCGGTGCGCGTCTGCGCCCTCAACGGCAGCGTCCTGGCGCCCGGCGACGAGGACTGCATCTGCGCCGCCTACACCCCGCGGCCCCGGCATCGGAGCTGACCCGCCGTCCGGCCCCAGATTCGCAGGCGTTACCGCTGGAAAACGTAGGTGCCGGGCGCGGCGACAAGCGGCGGCAGGCTCGCCTCCGGGTTGCCCATCGACGGCGGTTTGACCTTGTTGCCCGACTGCCGGGCGAGCCAGGCCTGCCACTCGGGCCACCAGCTCCCCGTCTTGCGCTCCGCGCTGGCGTGCCAGGTGTCCGGGTCGCGATAGGGTTCGCCGTGCGCCGTCGTGTGCACCCGGTATTCGCGCCGCGGATGGCCGGGCTCGCTGACGATGCCGGCGTTGTGCCCGCCCGTGGTCAGGACGAAGGTGATCTCGGTGTCCGAGAGCAGGTGGATCTTGTAGACCGAGCGCCAGGGCGCGATGTGGTCCTTCTCCGTCGCCACGGAAAAGATGGGCTGGCCGATGTCGGTGAGCGCCACGGGCCGGCTGTGCACCTCGTAGCGCCCGTTGGCCAGGGCATTGTCCAGGAACAGCCGGCGCAGGTACTCGGCGTGCATGCGGTAGGGCATGCGGGTGGCATCGGCATTCCAGGCCATCAGGTCGAACATGGGCTGGCGCTCGCCCAGCAGGTACTCGTTGACCATGCGCGACCAGATCAGGTCGTTGGAGCGCAGCATCTGGAACGCGCCCGCCATCTCCTTGGTGTCGAGATAGCCCTGCGCCCACATCACGTCCTCGAGATAGGCGACCTCGCTTTCGTCGATGAACAGCTCCAGCTCGCCGGGCTCGCTGAAATCCACCTGCGTGGCGAGGAAGCTCAGTGTGGCGAAGCGCTCGTCGCCGTCGCGCGCCATGCGTGCGGCCTCGATGGCGAGCAGGGTGCCGCCGATGCAATATCCCACGGCGTGAATTCTCTTCTCGGGCACGATCTGCTCGATCGCGTCGACCACATAGGTAATGCCGTGGCGGCGGTAGTCTTCCATAGCGTAGTCGCAGTCGCCCGCATCGGGATTGCGCCACGACAGGCAGAAAACCGTGTGCCCGCAGTCGCGCAACCAGCGAATCAGCGAGTTTTCCGGCGACAGGTCGAGGATGTAGTACTTCATGATCCAGGCCGGAACGATGAACACAGGCTCGGGATGGACACGCTCGGTGGTGGGCGCGTACTGGATCAGCTCCACCAGATGGTTGCGGTAGACCACCTGCCCCGGCGTAACAGCCACCGCGTCGCCCGGCCGGTAGTTCTCCGCGCCGACGGGCAGTTCCCCCACCAGCCGCCGGCGGCTGTCCTCGATCAGATTCACCGCGCCGCGCACGAAATTGGCCCCGCCGGTGCGCACGGTCCGATCGAGGACCACGGGATTGGTCGCGGCAAAGTTCGACGGCGACATCGTGTCGAGCATCTGGCGCACGGCGAACTGCGTGCGGTCCTCGTGCCGGGGCGCGACGCCGCGCAGCCCATTGATGGCGTTCCACCACCACTGCTGGTAGAGCAAAAAGCCCTGATACATCATGTTGAAGGGCGGGTTGCTCCAGCGCGGGTCGTCGAAGCGATGATCGTTTTCCAGCGGCTCGATACACGGGCGCGTCTGGCTGTCGGCGGTATATTCCATGGCATACATGCCCAGCCGCGCGCTCTTGCGCCACGCCTTGACCGCCAGCTCGATCTGCTTGCCCGGCGAACTCGCCAGATGGAAGGCCCAGTCGGCAAAGGCCTGGCCAACGGAGGCGGGCGAGAGATTGGCCGTCAGCCGGCCCATGTTCGCCTGAACCAGGCGGTCGAGCACCTGTGTCCCCAGCGGCAACGGCAGCAGGGCACGCGGTCCGACTTCGGTGTCGTCGTGCACCATGGGCTCGGTGCGCGGCCGCATGTGCTCCGGAACAGGGATCATCTTCTGCCGCGTGGGCCCGCGCTCGCGTCGGCGCTGGCTCGCCGGATGGGCCGCGGTTGCCGTTTCCGTCCCGCGCCCGGCGCGGTTCGGTTCGGACTCGGTCGCCGTGTCGCGGTCGATGGTCTCGCCGCTGCCACCGGACTCCGTTTCCATGATGTGCCTTCCCGCAAACCGTGATGGGGCGCTCGCCCGCCGTCCGCCCAGGGTGTGCGCGACCGCCTCCGCCCTGTGCGCGCGGGCATGAAGGGTACGCTTTGCGCGCCGGCTTCGCCGGTCGAAGGGGGCATGGCGCCCTGTCGCAGCGGCGCGGCACGGCGCCTGCCCGGATCCGGGCGCATCCAAAGGACCGGCTGCCGACGTCGGGCTGGTCCGCGACGCCGGCGGCACCCTGCGGATGCGGCGCCCGCCGCCCCGGTCGGTTTCAACAAAACGCCGGTGTCATGGTACGCCGGTATCGTGGGGTTCTGTATTTATGGCGTCAAAATCGAGCAGGGCCTGCGTGTCATTCGACATCTTGTGCTGCCTGAAACGGGTTTCGGTGGTAACGGCTATTCTGCGTGTGCGCTTGGGGTAAATTGCCCTACGACGTGTGGTGTTTTGTCACCGGGATGCACGTCCTAAATTGTGGACAGCGAGCGCGACGGCGCGCAGCCATCAGGACGAGCGCGGGAGTAGACGATGTTCATCCAGACGCAGACCACCACCGATCCGGACACCATGGAATTCGTGCCCGGCCGCGAAGTGCTGGCCGGGGGCCCCATGGCCTTCCACGCGCCCGAGGAGGCGGCGCGCTCGCCGCTGGCGCAGCGCCTGTTCGAGTTGGACGAGGTGCGCGGGATCACCCTGAACAGCGACAACGTCGCCGTGACCAAGGCGCCCAACGCGGAGTGGCTGACCCTGAAGCCGCACGTGCTCGCGGCGATCATGCAGCACTTCACCGAGGGCCGGCCGGTATTGGAGCAGGCGCCCGAAGGCGCGTCCGGCAACGGCACGGCTGCGCCGTCTCAGGGGGAGGAGATGCCGGACTTCGACGCCCTGGCGCCGACCTCCAACGTCGATCAGGACCTCATCGACGAGGCGCGCGAACTCATCGAAACGCGCATCCAGCCCGCCATCGAGCAGACGGGCGGCGAGATCGCGTTCCACTCCTTCGTCGATTCCACGCTGAATCTGGTTCTCTCGGGTTCGGCCTATTCGATGCTGCCCCAGATCGAAACCATGATGAAGCACTACGTGCCCGAGATCGAAAAGGTCCAGGACTATATGGACGCCATTCCCAAGCCGGGGCTGGAGACCGAAACGGGCAAGCGCGTCCGGCAGGTGCTGGACGAGCGCATCAATCCGGCCGTCGCCGGACACGGCGGGCACATCTCGCTCCTCGATGTGCGCGGCTCGCGCGTCTTTCTGCGCCTGGAGGGCGGCTGCCAGGGCTGCGGCATGGCCAGCGTCACCCTCAAGCAGGGCGTCGAGGCGGAGATCAAGCGCGCCGCGCCGGAGATCCAGGAGATCCTGGACGTCACCGACCACGCCTCGGGCACCAACCCGTACTTCCAGCCCACCGGAAGCGGCGAATCGCCCATGGCGTGAGCCGGCGCCGGGCAACCGGCGCGCGCCCCCGACCGCCTGGCGGGGATGGCCTAGCCCCGCCAGAACGCGGGCGAGAACAGCACCAGCACCGTGAACAGCTCCAGCCGCCCCAGGATCATGCCCGCGGCAAGCACCCACTTCGCCGCGTCGGGTAGCGGCGCGAAGGTGCCCGCGGGTCCGATCGTGGGCCCGAGCCCGGGGCCAACGTTGCTGATCGCCGTGGCCGCGCCGGAGATCGCGGTGATGAAGTCCAGCCCCATCAGGCCCAGCGCCAGGGCGAGCACGCCGAAAGACAGCATGTAGAAGAAAAAGAAGCCCATCACCGAACGCGCCACCGCATCCGGGATGGGGTGATGGTTGTAGTACGGGATGAAGACCCCGTTGGGTTGCATCAGCCGGCGCATCTGCACCCGCGCCTCGGCATAGACGATCTGCACCCGGAAGATCTTCATGCCGCAGGTCGTCGAACCGGCGCAGCCACCGATGAACATCAGGATGAACATGAGCACCGGCACGAAGCCGCCCCAGGCATAGAAATCGGCCGAGGCATAGCCCGTACCCGTCATCACCGAGATGACGTTGAACGTGCCGTGGCGCAGCGCGCCCTCGCTGGGCAGCACGCCGTTGATGATGAGCACGGCCGCGGTGATCGCGATCGCGCCGGCGAGGATCATGACCAGCCACTGCACCTGCTCGTCGCGCACCAGGGCCAGCGCATCCCCGCGCACCGCGCGCAGATACTGCACGAAGGGCACGCTCCCCAGCACCATAACCCCGCTGGTGGCCCAGTGGATCGCCGGCGTGTCCGCCCAGTAGCGGAACGATGCATCGTGCGTGGAATAGCCGCCCGTGGCGATCGAGGTCATCGCGTGCGCAACGCCGTCGAACGGCGTCATCCCCAACGCCATATACATCGCCGCAGCCGCCACGGTGAGCGCGGCGTAGATCAGCGCGATCCCCACCGCGACCTGTGCCGCGCGGGGCAGCACCTTGTCCGTCTCGAAGGCCTCGACCCGGAACATCTGCATCCCGCCCACACGCAGGATGGGCAGCACCGCCACGGCCATCACGATGATGCCCACACCGCCCAGCCACTGCAGGATGGAACGCCAGAGCAGGATCCCGGGCGGCGCCTCATCGAGTCCGACGATCACCGTGCTCCCCGTCGTGGTGATGCCGGACATGGATTCGAAGAACGCGTCCGTGGGGCTCAGATCCAGTTCGGAGAACGCGAAGGGCAGCGCGCCGAATGCGGCGATGGTCAGCCAGGCGAAGGCCGTGATCACGAAGGCCTGGCGCACGCTGAAGCCCTGTGCCGCCGAGCGCGTGCTCAGGATCAGCGAGACCGCAACGAAAAGGGTGACTGCGCTGCTGGCGACGAAGACCTGCCAGTCCACGTTGCCCACGACCAGGTCGGCGATGGCGGGAACCACCATCGCCGCCGCCAGGATGGCAAGGAGGATTCCGATGACAAAGGCAACCGGGCGCAGATCGATCATGAGCGCGGCGTCCCGGCCGTCACCCCGAGACGGCCGCCTCCGTCAGCGTGGTGATGAGCAGCCCGATAACAACGTCGAGCACCGTCAGGCCGGCCGCAGCGGCGCCCGCAATGTCCAGCGCCGAACGCGTGACGAACCATTGATAGACGAGCACCGCCACGAACCCCGCGACCGTCAGCACGGCACCCCCGCCCTGGCCGAAGAAACCCGTATCGGCGGCCAGCACCAGCGGTAGGTAGATCGCGATCTGGAGGACCTTGGACCAGTTCAGCGCGATGACGAAGCCCATCCAGTTCGCCGCGCGGTCCATGCTCTCCGCGGCGTAGTAGGTCACCAGCGGAAACGCCGTCCAGTTCATGGCATACGCGAAAACGTGGATCAGCGCCGCCGACACCAGCCCGGCCGCGGAGGCCGGCTCGCCCAGATGTCGGCTCACCAGGATCGCATAGCCCGGCAGCACGATGAGCGCGGCGAAGAACGACTGCCAGAACGCCTCCACATCCACCCGGAACGCCTGCAATCCGTCCGGCTCCAGGCGGAGCAGGCGCCAGGCGCCGTAGAGAGCGGCGGCGATCTGTGGCGCGTCGGGCGGGCGCATTAGGGCTCCAACAGGCGATTGAGCGCAACGCGGTACACCTCGCTCAGATCGCGCAGGTCGGCAAGGGGGACACGCTCGTCGACCCGATGCGCGGTGGCATTCTTCAGGCCCAGCTCGGCGACCGGACAGACGTCCTTGATGAAGCGGGCGTCCGAGGTGCCGCCGCCGGTCCCCAACTCGGCGGCGCATCCCAGGCATTCCCCGACCGCGCCCGTAAGCGCGTCGGTCAGCGGGCCCGGCGGCGAGAGGAAAGATTCGCCCGAGGTGCGCGTCTCCAGCGCAATATCGCCCCCGCCGGCGGCCATGCGCTCGGCAAGCCAGGCGCGCACGCCGGCGCTGTCGTGGCGGTCGTTGAAACGCACGTTCAGCCGCGCTTGCGCGCGCGCCGGGATGACGTTGCTGGCCGGGTTGCCCACGTCGATGCTGGTGACCTGCAGGGGGGACGGTTCGAAGTGCGCCGAGCCGTCGTCCAGGGGCGTGGCGAGGGCCGCGTTCAGCGCGCGCACGAGGTGATGCACAGGATTGTCCGCGTACTGGGGATACGCCGTGTGGCCCTGCCGGCCCGTGGCGGTGAGCG
Organism: uncultured Limimonas sp.; assembly: GCA_913055855.1. GTDB lineage: Bacteria > Pseudomonadota > Alphaproteobacteria > Kiloniellales > Rhodovibrionaceae > CAJXKW01. The sequence goes on from CAJXKW010000064.1 coordinate 20,239, forward strand.
TGGCGTTGAGGCTGCCGCGCCGGCCCACCTTGACCGTGTCGCCCAGGCGCGCGCCGCTCGTGGGCTCGCCCACCAGGGCGTAGTCGACGGCCTCACCGCGTTCTCCCAGCCAAGCAAGCAGCTTGCGCGTGCCGTTGATCGATGGCCCCTCCTCGTCCCCGGTGATGAGGAGGCTAATGCTTGCGGCGGCCGGGTCGCGGCCCCGCACCGCCTCGGCGGCCGCGGCAACGAAGGCGGCGACGGCGCCCTTCATGTCGACCGCGCCACGGCCCACGAGGTCCTCGCCGCGGATCGCCCCGGCGAAGGGATCGACCGACCAGTCCGCCGCGTCCCCTGCCGGAACCACGTCGGTGTGCCCGGCGAAGGCGACGTTGGGCCGCCCCGTCCCCCAGCGCGCGTAGAGGTTGGCCACGTCCGGCGTATCCGCGTCGGAGAACGTCACACGGGAGCACGTGAATCCAAGCGGCTCCAGCGCACCGGCGAGCACGTCCAGCGCGCCGTCGTCGGCCGGGGTGACGCTGCGGCAGCGGATCAGGCGCCGGGCCAGATCCACCACGTCCACGCCGGTGGTCATGTCCGCAGCAGTTCGTTGATGGCGACCTTCTCGCGCGTCTGCTGATCGGCCCACTTGGCGATCACGGCGCAATACAGGTTGGGTCCGGGGCTGCCGTCGGGTAGCGGCTTGCCCGGCATGCTGCCCGGGACGACCACCGCGTAGGGCGGCACCCGGCCGCGGTAGACCTCGCCCGACTCGCGGTCGACGATCTTGGTCGAGGCGCCCAGGAAGACGCCCATGGAGAGCACAGCGCCCTCCTCGACGATGACGCCCTCGGCGACTTCCGAGCGCGCGCCGATGAAGACGTTGTCCTCGATGATCACCGGATTGGCCTGGAGCGG
>CAJXKW010000065.1 GCA_913055855.1 uncultured Limimonas sp.
CGCATGCTCCTCCAGGTCCACGACGAACTGATCTTCGAGGTGCCCCACGCCGAAGTCGAGGCGACGTCAAAGCTCGTGCGCGAGGTCATGGCCGGCGCGCCCGAGCCGGCGGTGAAATTGGACGTGCCCCTGGTCGCCGACGCCGAGACGGGCAGCAACTGGGGCGAGGCGCATTGAGGGGCTCTTGCGGACAGCGGGTCGGGCATATGCCTCATCTTGAGTGGCGCCGCGCAACCGGCGCGTGTCGGAGATCCGATTGCAAGGCCGCTGCCGCCCATCACTCGGCCCTCATACTGAGCTTGTCGAAGTATGAGGGCTGCGCGACCACGCTGAAGGCTTCCGACCCTCTTGCATGACATCTCGCTCGCCGGGAGGATACCGCTCATCCGGCCACGGAGGGCACGCCATGGCGACGATGATGGCGTGGCAGCCCGGCGTGACGTAGCGGCTGATTTCGGCGAGATGCTGGTCCATGGCTTGGCGGTCACGGCGGCGGCCCACTTACCCACCGCTGCTACACCACCTCCGTGGACGCGATCCCCCGATTCGGCCGGGAATCTGCGAATCGCGCTTCCGGGCGGGGCGGCCGTGGTGGTGCCGGTCGCGCGCGGGTCGCGGCCATGGCGCGCGAACGCGTCGAAATGGACGGGACGGCCGTGCATCCGGATCGCGCGGGACCTCGTCGTCCTTGCCCGGTCATCGGCGTAAGGGAAGATCAGCTTTGGGACGGAACAGGCAGAAGCATGGTGCCGCCGGGGTGATTTGAACACCCGACCCCACCCTTACCAAGGGTGTGCTCTACCCCTGAGCTACGGCGGCAATGCGCCAGCGCTGCGGAAGACCGTGCGCCGCGGACAGGTCGGAACATGCCACTGCGCCGCCGGCCCTGCAAGGGCTTTTCCGAGGCGCGCGTGCGCGCCCGCCGGGACGGGGGCGTTTGCCACGGCTGCGCCCCAGGAAAGCCTTGACCCCGTCACATCGCCTGCGCAGCATCCCGGCATGACCCGAAAGCGGGACGACGGTACATCCGGATCCGCGGGCACGCCGGGCGCGGGCCGCGTGGCCGCCAAGAGCGGCACGAGCGGCGGCGAAGCGCGCGAGACCCGGCGCGCGCGGCAGCTTCGCGCCAACCTGCGCCGCCGCAAGGGACAGCAGCGCGCCCGCGCGGCTTCGGACGCGGATCGCGGCGGCGCGGATCGCGGCACGGACCGGAACGCGGACCGCGACACGGACGGCTGAACGCGGCGCGGACGCCGGGCGGGCCCGGCCCGCGCCGGATCACGGACGGGACACGCCCTCATGTCGGTCATGCCGGACCACTGGATCCGCCGGATGGCGCACGAGCAGGGGATGATCGAGCCCTTCGAGGAGCAGCAGCGCCGCGAGGGCGTGATCTCCTACGGCCTGTCGTCCTACGGCTACGACGCCCGCGTGGGCACGCGGTTCCACATCTTCACCAACGTCGACAGCGCCGTCGTCGACCCCAAGGCGTTCTCCGAATCCTCCTTCGTCGTGCGCGAGGGCGACCACTGCATCATTCCGCCCAACTCCTTCATGCTCGCCAGCACGGTGGAGTATTTCCGGATCCCGCGCGAGACCCTGGTGGTTTGCCTGGGCAAGTCGACCTACGCGCGCTGCGGCATCATCGTGAACGTCACCCCGCTGGAGCCCGAGTGGGAAGGCCACGTCACCCTGGAGTTCTCCAACACCACCCCGCTGCCCGCGGTCGTCTACGCCAACGAGGGGGTCTGCCAGTTCCTCTTTCTCAAAGGGGACGCGCCGCCCGACGTCTCCTATGCCGACCGCAGCGGCAAGTACATGGGCCAGCGCGGCGTGACCCTGCCGCGGCTCTAGCGCACCCGATGGACGGAAACCGAGCCCCCGACGCCGACATTCACATGGACCGTATCCGAATCCGGGGCGGCCGCCCGCTCCACGGCCGGATCGCGATCAGCGGCGCAAAGAACGCGGCGCTACCCCTGATGGCGGCGGCGCTGCTCACTGACGCGCCGCTGCGCCTGGGCAACCTGCCCCATCTGGCGGACATCACGACCTTCGCCAACGTCCTCTCGCAGCACGGCGTGAGCCTGCACATGGACGGCGCGGACAGCGCCGGCGCGAGCGGGCGCCGCCTGGATCTGCGCGCCGAGCGCATCGTCAACACCTGCGCGCCGTACGAGCTGGTGCGCCGCATGCGCGCCAGCGTGCTCGTGCTCGGGCCACTGCTGGCCCGCTCGGGCTATGCGGAAGTCTCGCTGCCCGGCGGATGCGCCATCGGCACGCGCCCGGTCGACCTGCACCTGCGGGGGCTGGAGGCGCTGGGCGCCGAGATCGAGCTGGCCGACGGCTACATCCGGGCGCACGCGCCCGACGGCCTGAAAGGCGGGGAGGTGGTGTTCCCCAAGGTCTCCGTGGGCGCGACGGAGAACCTGCTCATGGCGGCGACCCTGGCTGAGGGCGAGACGCGCCTCGTCAACGCCGCGCGCGAGCCGGAGATCACCGACCTGGCGCAGTGCCTGAACAAGATGGGCGCGCGCATCGCCGGGATCGGGACGGACACCCTGACCGTGCGCGGTGTCGCCGGCCTGCACGGCGCCGACCACGATGTCATCCCGGATCGCATCGAGGCGGGCACCTACGCCATGGCCGCGGCGATCACCGACGGCGAGGTCGAGCTGGCCGGCGCCGAGCCGGCGCACCTGGAGGCGCCGCTGGCAGTGCTGGCGGACGCCGGTGTCAGTGTGGAACGCGACGGCGGCCTCCTGCGGGTCCGCCGCGGGCGCTCGCCGCTGGACGCGGTGGCGCTGTGCACCGAGCCCTACCCGGGGTTTCCCACCGACCTTCAGGCACAGATCATGGCGCTGATGACCACCGCGCGCGGGCAGGCGCAGATTGCCGAACGCATTTTCGAGAACCGCTTCATGCACGTTCCGGAGCTACATCGCATGGGGGCCGAGATCGACGTCGAGGGCGGCACGGCGCGCGTGCGCGGCTGCACGGGGCTGCGCGGCGCGCCGGTCATGGCCAGCGACCTGCGCGCCAGCGCCGGGCTGGTGCTCGCGGGCCTCGCCGCCTCGGGGGAGACCGTGGTGAACCGGGTGTATCACCTGGACCGCGGCTACGAGCGCATGGAGGAGAAGCTGGCGGCGTGCGGCGCCGACGTCGAACGGCTGCGCGGCGAGGGGTAAAGGCGCCATGACGGCGGATGCGTCCGAACGTCTCAAGTTGCGCGCTCGCGACCGCGCGGACTATCGCGTGGTCTCGGCGCTCCTCCAGGATGCGCTGCTGCCGGTGCGCGATATGACGCAGTTGCCGCGCGAGAAGCGCTTCGTCCTGCTGGCCAACCGCTTCCGCTGGGAAACCGGGGCGTCGTTGTCCGACCTCCCCGACGCGCCGCGGCCGGACGCTGCGGCCGCCGTCGGCGGCGGCGACGCCAGCTTCGAGGACGCCCCCGTGTACGAACGGGTTCAATGCGGCATCGCCTTCGATCGGGTTACGGGCGTGCATTACCGGGGCTTCCGGCGCGACGATGCGGGCACGGTGCTGAACCTGCTGGCGCTGCTTCCCGATCCGCGTGGCGTGACGCTGCAATGCGCCGGTGGCGCGGCCCTACGCTTGCAGGGCAAGCGGCTGGTCTGTCATTTGGAGGATCTTGGCGAGCCGTGGCCCACGCACTGGCGGCCCCGCCACGCGCCGTCCGCGGCCGGGGAATCCGGCGCGGCATCCGCCGAAAGCCCGAGCGAGGATCCGTGAGCGACCGCGAGCCTTTGGTACTCGCCCTGCCGAAAGGGCGGATCATGAGCGAACTGAGCCCGCTGATGGCGAAGGCGGGGGTGGAACCCGAAGCGGCGTTCGCCGACGAGGACGCGCGCCAGCTTCGCTTCGCCACCGCCGATCCGGGGCTCGAAATCATCCGGGTGCGCAGTTTCGACGTCGCCACCTTCGTCGCGTTCGGGGCCGCGCACCTGGGCGTGGCGGGCAACGACGTCATCATGGAGTTCGATTACCCGGACCTCTACGCACCGGTGGACCTGAACATCGGGCACTGCCGGCTGTCCGTGGCGGAGCCGCGCGATCTGGTGGCCCGCGACGATCCCACGCGGTGGAGCCACATCCGGGTGGCGACCAAGTATCCTGCCATGACGCGCCGCCACTTCGCCGCGCGCGGTGTGCAGGCGGAGTGCATCAAGCTCAACGGCGCCATGGAGCTGGCCCCCAGCCTGGGGCTGTGCCGGCGTATCGTCGATCTGGTCTCCACGGGCACCACGCTGAAGGCCAACGACCTTGTGGAGGTCGAACATATCGCCAAAATCACATCACGGCTGATCGTGAATCGGGCTGCGCTGAAGACCCGGCCGCACGCGGTCAACGCCTGGGTCGAACGCTTCCGGGAGGCTGCCGATGCCGTATAACTTCGATACGCGCAGCGCGGATTTCGACGCGTCGTTCCGGCGCTTTCTGGCGCTGCGCCGCGAGACGGGCGCCGACGTGGACACCCGGGTCGCCGGTATCCTTGAGGCCGTGCGCGATCACGGCGACTCGGCGCTGCTCGATTACACGGCCGAACTGGACAAGCACCGGATGACGCCGGCGGAGATGCGGGTCTCCCGGGAGCGCCAGCAGGCCGCGCTGGAGTCCTGCGATCCGGAGACGATCAAGGCGCTGGAGCTGGCACGCGAGCGCATCGACGCCTTTCACCGCTATCAGGTGCCCGCCGACCACGAGACGACGGACGCGCTGGGCATCCGCATGGGCGATCGCTGGACGCCCGTGGACGGCGCAGGGCTCTATGTCCCCGGCGGCACGGCGGCGTATCCCTCGTCGGTGTTGATGAACGCCGTGCCCGCCAAGGTCGCCGGCGTGGGCCGGCTGGTGATGACGGTGCCCGCGCCCGAGGGGCAGCTCAACGCGCTCGCGCTGGCCGCGGCGCACATCGCGGGCGTGGACGAGGTCTATCAGGTGGGCGGGGCGCAGGCGATCGGCGCGCTGGCCTATGGCACCGAGACGATCGCGCCCGTGGACAAGATCGTCGGCCCCGGCAACGCCTACGTCGCCAGTGCCAAGAAGCAGGTCTTCGGCACCGTGGGAATCGACAGCATCGCCGGTCCATCGGAGGTGCTGATCATCGCCGACCGGGACAACGACCCGGCCGTGCTGGCCGCCGACCTTCTGGCGCAGAGCGAGCACGACACCAAGGCCCAGGCGATCCTGGTCACCGACGACGATGAACTCGCGGGCGCCGTGGCGCGCATGGTAGACCAGCACCTTACGGCGCTGCCGCGCGCGGAGATCGCCGGGGCGAGCTGGCGCGATTACGGCGCCATCGTGCGCGTGCAGACCCTCGCCGAGGCGGCCGAGGTGGCCAACCGTGTCGCGCCGGAGCACCTGGAACTTGCGGTCAAGGACCCGGACGCGCTGCTGGGCGCAGTGCGGCACGCGGGGGCGATCTTCCTGGGGGCGAACACGCCGGAGGTCCTGGGCGATTACGTGGGCGGGCCGAATCACGTGCTGCCCACCGACCGCTGTGCGCGCTTCGCCTCAGGCCTGTCGGTGCTCGATTTCATGAAGCGCTCCACTGTGCTGCAGTGCAATACGGAAGGCCTGCAGGCCATCGGCCCGGCCGCGGTGACCCTGGCACGCGCGGAGGGCCTGGACGCGCACGCAATGTCCCTGACGCTACGGCTGAAGGCGGAGGGCACCACGGACTGAGCAGCCGCGGAGGCACGCCATGGCGGAAGCCGACAGCTCGGGCGCGGGCGGCGGCATCGGGCAGAACGACTGCGTCATCAACGTCACGCTGGACGAAAAGAGTGTCGTCCGGCGCAGTCCCGATATCGAACACGAGCGCGCCGTGGCGATCTACGATCTGCTGGAGCAAAACACCTTTGCCCCGTTGGGCGACTACCAGGGGCCGTACAGCCTGCATCTTCGCCTGGAAGAGACGCGCCTGATCCTGGACATCCGGGACGAATCCGAGATCCGGCTGGGTCAGGTAGGGATCTCGCTCTCGCCGTTCCGCCGGATCATCAAAGACTACTTCACGGTCTGCGAGAGCTATTTCGAAGCCATCAAGACGGCCAGCCCGTCCAAGATCGAGGCCATCGACATGGGACGGCGCGGGCTGCATAACGAGGGTTCGGAGCTGCTGCAGGAGCGCCTGTCGGACAAGATCACCATGGACTTCGACACGGCGCGGCGGCTCTTTACCCTGCTGTGCGTGCTGCACATCCGCTGACGGATATCCGGTGCGATGCGGGACCTTCCCGACGCCGTTCTTTTCGCGTGCACGCACAACTCGGTCCGTTCCGCGATGGCCGAGGGGCTGATGAAAAGCCTGTATGGGCACAAGGTCTACGTCGATTCGGTTGGCGTGCATGCCGGCCGGATCGATCCCATGGCCGTCGAGGTGATGGACGAGATCGGCGTCGACCTGTCGCGCCACCGGGCGAAGACCTTCGACACGCTTGCCGACTCGTTTTTCGACGTCATCGTCTCGCTGTCCCCGGAAGCCCAGCACAGCGCCGTGGAGATGACGCGTACCATGGCCTGCGACGTGGAGTTCTGGCCCACGCTGGACCCCACGGCGATGGAGGGCTCGCGCGAGCAGAAGCTGGAGGCCTACCGCCAGGTGCGCGATACCCTCCTGGCCAAGCTGAAAAAGCGCTTTCCCCTTGACTTGAATCCGTCGCCGTGAACGCCCATTGTCCAGTCTGGTCGCCGTCAGCGGGTTTGGCGGCATCAGCGATTGTGATTATGCTTTGCGCGCCGCGCCGGGTGACGCGCCCGTTGCGCGGCTTTGTGCATCCAAGGAGGATCTGACGAAGGGCGCATGTCGAAAGAAGATCTCATCGAATTCCAGGGAACCGTTACCGAGCTGTTGCCCAACGCCATGTTCCGGGTCGAGCTTGACAACGGCCACGAGGTTCTCGCGCACACCTCGGGCAAGATGCGCAAGAACCGCATCCGCGTGCTTGCGGGCGACCGGGTCAACGTCGAGATGACGCCGTACGACCTGACCAAGGGTCGGATCACCTTCCGCTATAAGTAGGACGCCCCGGTCGTGACGGTGCCCAGCCACACGGTCGGCGCGCCGGCGTCCCTCGTTCTCGCATCCGCCTCGCCGCGCCGCCGGGACCTGTTGCAGCAGATCGATCTGGCGCCGGACGTGGTGGATCCGGCGGAGATCGACGAAACGCCCCGGCGCGGGGAGCTGCCGGCGCAGTACGCCGCACGGCTCGCCCGTGCCAAGGCGGACACGGTCGCCGCGCGCCACGACGATTGCTTCGTCCTCGCCGCGGATACCGTGGTTGCCACGGGCCGGCGCATCCTCCCCAAGCCGGCCGATCGCGAGGCGGCCCGGCGCTGTCTGGCCCGCCTGTCCGGCGGGCGCCACCGGGTCTACGGCGGAATTTGCGTGCTCGCCCCGGACGGCCGCCGGGCGCAGCGGACGGTGCAGACCCAGGTCCGGATGAAGCGCCTGCACCCCACCGAGGTGCAGTGGTACCTGGACAGCGGCGAGTGGGACGGCAAGGCCGGCGGCTATGCCATCCAGGGGCGGGCGAGCGCGTTTGTGCCGTGGATCAATGGCTCCTACGCCAACGTCGTGGGCCTGCCCGTGTGCGAGACTCTGGCCTGCCTTCGCGGCCTGGGATACGCGGTGCCATGCGCCGGGTCGTGATCGACGGCCAGCCCGGCGAAATCCGGGCGGCTGTGCTGGAAGACGACGCGCTCACGGACCTGCTGGTCGAGCGGGCGGATCGCCCCAATCCCGTGGGCGCGCGGTATCTGGGCCGGGTGACCGCCTTCGATCCCGATCTGCAGGCGGCGTTCGTCGAGATCGGCCTGGACCGGGCCGCGCTGCTGCCGCGGAAGAACGCGATGACCCGCCTGAACGACGGCGACCGGGTGGTGGTCGAGGTCGTTCGTGCGCCCGCGCCGGGGAAGGGCGCCAAGCTCAAGCAGGATATTCCCGATGCGGACGAGGCCTCGGGGCGTGCGCCCAAGCTGCTCACACCGGCGGCACCGTTGGCGGGTTTTCTCAAGCGGCACGCGCCGGCGGAGATCCGCGTCGCGGGGGATTCGGCCGTGGCGGCGCTGCGCAAGCAGGCGCCCAATTTCGCCGGCACGGCGACAATCGGCCGCGCCGATTCGGACCCGTTCAACGAGCTGGGCCTGACGGCGCAGCTCGACGCGCTGTTGCGCCCGGAAGTGCCGCTGCCCGAGGGCGGGCGGCTGTGGATCGAGCCCGTGCGAACGCTGACCGCGATCGACCTGGATACCGGCGGCGCGGTGCAGCACGCGGGTGCGGCGGGGCGCACGCCGGGTGAGGCGAATCGTGCGGCGATTCCCGAGATTGCGCGGCAGATCCGGCTGCGCGGGCTGAGCGGGCTGATCGTGGTCGACCTGCTGGAGGTGGCGACCAAGGCCGAGCGCAGCGACATCGCGGCGGCGCTCCAGGCCGCGTTCACCGGCGACCCGGCGACCACGGAGGTGGGGCCCATGCGCGCCTCCGGTTTGGTGGAGATCACCCGCCAGCGCATCCGCTGGCCGCTGCACGAGTTGCTCCTGGCGCATTGCGGGCGCGACGGCGGCGGCTTTCAGGCGCGCGCGGACACCGTGGCGCGCGATATCCTGCGCGCCCTGCCGCACGCGGCACGGGCGCAGCCGGGGCGGCGCTTGCGCGTGGTCGCGGCGCCCGATGTGGCGACGGTGCTCGACACCGGGCTCTCGGCGGCGCGCACGGCGGTGGCGCGGCGGTTGGGACAGGATTTCGCCGTCGCGCCGGACCCGGCGCGCGAACGCGAATCTTGGGAGATCACGACGGACGGCGGTGACGACGATGGGCGGTAAGGCAAAGCACGACGCGGGCGGGAATCGCTGCCCCATCTGCGGCAAGCCCAGTGCGCCGCGGCACCGGCCGTTCTGTTCGCGGCGCTGTGCCGACCTGGACCTGCACCGCTGGCTGGGTGAGGGCTATCGCATCCCCACGGACGAGGCGCCGGCGGACGGGGGTGCCGGCAGCGACGCGGAAGACGGCGACGACCGCCCGTGACGCGCTGCGGCGCCGCCGCGCGGGTGCAATGCCCCTGTCACCCTCTGGACACGGCACGCTCAGTAGACTATACCCCGTGACACATGGCGGCGACGGGATCGCCGCAGCCCGGTGCCCGGGTAGCTCAGTTGGTAGAGCATGCGACTGAAAATCGCAGTGTCGGTGGTTCGAATCCACCCTCGGGCACCACTTTCTCTCTGAGCGTCCGATTTCGTCCGTACAACGGTACGCCGGCTACCGCCGACGGCCGAGGGTGTGGGAACACCACGGCCGCGCGTGATGGACCCACGCCCGTCTTGCCGGCTCGCGCCGCATGCGCCGTTGATATGCACGTCGATGCCTTATCTGGACGGATCACTTGATCGAGCCATACGCTTGGGCACCAGGATCGTGGGCTCGCGCGGGAGGCTGCGGCGCGAAACGGTGATGGGCGAGGTTTCCGCCATGCGCACGGTGAAGGTCTCGCGCGTCCCGGCGAGGAAGCGGCGCAGCGACCGGCCCGAAAAGACGTGCATGGGAAGGACGAGGCTGGCGCGCAGGCCCTCCAGCACGTCCGTCATCTCGGCCAGGCTCAGGGTGTAAATGCCGTCCACGGGGGCGAAAACCACGTCCACCCGCCCCACCAGCGCGCGATCCCGGTCGCTGAGTTCGTGGTGCAGATGGCCCAGGTGGACGATACACAGGTCCGCCACCTCGAAGACGAAGATCGAGTTGCCGTCGGGTTCGACGCTGTTGCCGGGCCCGCGGATATCGGTGGGCACGTTGCGGATACGCACGTCGCGCACCGTCAGGTCGTGTTTCGCCGGCCCGTCGCCGGCCGGATTCCAGCCGCGCAGCACGTGATCGATCCGCGAGTCGGGCGAAGTCGTGTAGTGCGTATGGTGGGCGTGGTTCATCGTCACCACGTCCGGCACCGGTCCCGGGCCGGCGCGACCCGCATAGTCCGTGGCGATGACCACCCCGTCGGGCGTGCGGATGCGGAACGTTGCATGTCCGACGAAACGGATGGCGACCTGGCGAGGCTGGTTCGCCCGCTTCACCCCGGCGCGGATAACCCGCACGTACGGATTCTTCTGCACGAAGGCGTGGCAGGGGCTCGCCTGTGCCGCCGCCGGGGCCGGGGCCAAAGCGGCGGCGGCGAGAACCGTGAGCGCGATTGCAAGCTTGCGCATGCCCGGCGACCCTCCCTCGCCGTGTCGAGGATCGTCCCCGTCCGCGATGCAATCTGCCACGAGCCGGATTCGCGCACCAGCGATCTTCCCGGGAATCGTGGCGGCGGCCGACGCGGTCAGTTCCCGTCGTTGCCCGCACCGTGGCTTTGGCGCATTTTTTCCATGCGTTTGCGCATTTCGGCGCAGTGGTCCGTGTCGTCGAAGCGCGGCGTGATCCAGATGTAGTCGAACGGCGCCGGCCCGGCCTCGGGGGCTTGCGGCAAATAGCTGCGCCATTCGGTCTGTCCGGCCATGGCCTCGACGATTCCCACGGTGAGCACCGACGGCGCGTCCAGGCGCGCGCGCAGGTACCACGGCACCCCGCGATCGGCGCGCGCGTGCCCGCGCCCCGCGATGAGGACCGCGCCGTCGGCCGAGTCCTTCGCCGCGGCCATCAGGTTGTCCGCCATCACCGCGTCGCGCAGGCGCTGAACCCGTGCCATCGGCGCCAGCGCGGATTCCGGGAGCATGTTGCAGTGCCCGGCCTTCAGCTCGGCCATCAGGTTGCTGCGCAGGGTGTTCCCCAGGGGCCGGTCGAGGGCGAGGCGCGCGCGCCGCTCGGCGTCGACGGCCCCGTCGAAGCCGTGCCGGCCCACCTGCTTCTGGAGCTTCCGCGCCACGTCGGCCGGCCACATGGGCAGGTCGTGGGCGAGTGCCGCCTCGCCGATGGGGCGGTAGATTTCCCAGGCCGGCCAGCCGCGCGCGCGCCAGCCCACCGCGTCGCCCAACCCGCCCGCATCGCCTGGCGCGCCGTCGAGGTAGCGGCGCAGGTCGCGGCCCTGGTCCGCGTCGATCATCTCGAACGCCACCGCCGGACGCCGCCCGCGCGCCGTCATGGCCCGGACGATCCAGGCCTGCAGGGCATGGTGGTCGGGGTTGTCGTGGGTCTCCCCCAGGAGGACATATGTCGCCTCCGATGCCGCCCCGGCGAGGGTTTCGGGGGCGACGCGCGCGCCGTCGCGTACGCGGACCAGCCGGCCGACCAGCGGGTGCGCCGCGTTGATCGCGCTCTGCCAGGAGTCGGGAACGGGCGGCGTCGATCCCGCCGCCGCGGCGGCCGACGGCAGGACGAGAAGGGCGGCGAGGCCGGCGAGAAGCTGTTTCATGGTCATGAGTGTGGCGCCCGCCCGCGGGCCGGGCAACGGCAATGGCGAAGGCGCGGATAGCGTGCTATGCGGACGGCCAGGGGAGAGGAGACCGCAACATGGCCGACCAGCCTGCGCCCCGAACGGGCGGCCGCATCGTCGTGGACACCCTGCGCGCCCAGGGCCTCGACCGGCTCTTCGGCGTGCCGGGCGAGAGCTTTCTGCCCATCCTGGACGCGCTGTACGACTACCCGGACATGGTGTTCACGGTGTGCCGCCAGGAGGGCGGTGCGGCGATGATGGCCGAGGCGGACGGCAAGCTCACGGGCCGTCCCGGGGTCGCCCTCGTCACCCGCGGCCCCGGCGCGAGCAACGCCAGCAGCGGCGTCCACGTCGCGCAGCAGGATTCCACCCCCATGATCCTGCTGGTGGGCCAGGTCGCGCGCGAGCAGCGGGACCGCGAGGCGTTCCAGGAGCTGGATTACCGGCGGATCTTCGCGCCCATGGCGAAATGGGCGGCCGAGGTGGATTCGGCCGCACGGCTTCCCGAGTATCTGGCACGCGCCGTGCGCACCGCCATGCAGGGCCGGCCCGGGCCGGTGGTGCTGGCGCTGCCCGAGGACGTGCTCGCCGAGACGGCGTGCGTGCGCGACGCCCCGTGGGTACACCCGGCGACCGCGTTTCCGGATCCGGCGGCGATGCTGGACCTGCGCGACCGCCTGGGTGCCGCGCGCTGCCCGCTGCTCATCGTGGGCGGCGGCGACTGGACGGAATCCGCCCAGATCGACATCGGCGCGTTCGCCCACGCCAACGACCTGCCCGTCGCCTGCGCCTTTAGGCGGCAGGATTACGTCTCCAACTCACACCCGGGGTATGCCGGGGATCTCGGTCTGGGCGCCAATCCGGCGCTGGTGGCGCGAGCAAAGAAAGCCGACCTGCTGCTGGTCGTGGGCGCGCGCCTGGATGCCGTGACCACGGGGGACTACACCCGTCCCACGCCGCCGGCGCCCCGGCAGGAACTCATCCACGTTCATCCCGATCCGGCCGAGCTGGGCCGGGTCTACCAGCCCTCGCTGGCGATCCAGGCGTCCAGCGCCGGATTTGCCAGCGCAGCGCGCTCGCTGGAGCCGGTTTTCTCGCCCGCCTGGCGGGGCGCGGCACAGACCGCGCACGCCGCGTACACGGCCTGGCAGGACCCGCAGCCCATTCCGGGGGAGATGCAGATGGCCGACGCTGTCGCGTGGCTGCGCGAACGCCTGCCGGCGGATGCCATCGTGTGCAACGGTGCCGGGAACTACGCCGGCTTCGTCCATCGCTACTACCGGTTCCGCCGCTTCCGTTCCCAGCTCGCACCCACCTCGGGGTCCATGGGCTATGCCGTGCCCGCGGCCGTGGCGGCCAAGCTGCGCCATCCGGACCGGCCGGTGCTCGCCTTCGCCGGCGACGGCTGCTTTCAGATGACCGGGCAGGAACTGGGCACGGCCGTGCAGGCGGGGGCGGCCATCGTGGTGATCGTGGTCAACAACGGCATGTACGGCACCATCCGGATGCACCAGGAGCGCAGCTATCCGGGCCGGGTCTCGGGCACGGATCTGGTCAATCCGGATTTTGTCGCGCTGGCCCGGGCCTATGGGGCGCACGCCGAGGCGGTGAGCCGGAACGACACCTTCGCCGCCGCGGTGGAGCGCGCGCTCGCCTGCGGCCGGCCGGCGCTGATCGAGGTGCAGATGGACCCCGAGGCCATCACGCCCGGAACGACGCTCTCCGCCATCCGGGAGTCGGCCCAGGGGGCATGAGCGGTCGGCTGGTTGCCCCGCGCTACGGGGTCACCGCGACCTTCAATTCCATCTGGGTATGGATGCCACAGGTGACGTAGTAGGTGCCCGGTTCGTCGAAGGTGATGGTCACGGGCTCGCCCGGTTCCTGCTTGCCGCTGTTGAAATCGAGTTTCGGATGGAACACGCGGATGTTGTGCACGCGCTTGTCGTCGTTGTGCAGCACCACGCGGTCGCCGGGCGCAATCGTGAGGGTGTCGGGATGGAACGCCTTGCCGTGCTGGCTCACCTCGTGAACGGCCGGTTCGGCGAGCGCGCCGGTCGCGGTCAGCGCCAACAGGCCGGCGAGGGCGAGGCGGATCCGGCTCATTGGGGAAGCTCCGGGCGGGGCACGCCGCGTGCGGCAGGCGGCGTTGTCAGAGTGTGCAGGAACGCGATGAGATCGGCTTCCTCGCGGTCGGTCAGGGCGATGGCCTCCATGTCGGCGGACAGAGTCTCCCGGCGGACGAAGCCGCCCTGGTAGTGGTCCAGCACGGCCTGCAGGTTGGGCAGCGAGCCGTCGTGCATGTAGGGCGCGCGCCGGGCGATGTCGCGCAGCGTGGGCACCTTGAACATGTGGTCCGCGGCCGGGAGGTCGAGCACGGCGCCGCGCCCGCGGTCGCCGGTGTCGGGCAGACCGATGTCGTGGAAGGCGCCCGAGCTGAAGTTCCAGCCGCTGTGGCATTCGGCGCAGCGCGCCTTGCCGTTGAACAGGCGGAAGCCGCGCCTGGCCGCCTCGGAAATGGCGTTGCCGTCGCCGTCGACCCAGGCGTCGAATGCGGTCTGCGGCTGGACCACGGTGCGCTCGTAGGTGGCGATGGCCTTGGCGAGTCGCGCCGCCGTGATCACGGGGGCCTCGGCGTCCGGGAACGCCGCGCGAAAGCCCTTGCGGTAGCCCGGGATGCGCCGCAACTCGTCCATGAGCGCGGGCATGGGCTGGTTCATCTCGCCCGGGTTCCGGATGGGTTGCAGCGCCTGTTCCTCCAGGCTGCGCGCGCTGCCGTCCCAGAAGAAGGTGCGCCCCCAGGCGCGGTTCCAGATGGTGGGCGTGTGCCGCTTGAGGTTGCCGCCGCCCGTGGATTCCGTCAGGCGCTCGCCATCCTCCCAGCCCAGGGCCGGGATGTGGCAGGTCGCGCAGGCCGTGTCGTTGCCGCCCGAGAGCCGTTCGTCGAAGAAGAGCTGCTTGCCCAGGGTTACCCTCGCCGGCGAGCGCGGATTGTCCTCCGGGAAGGGGATGGTTTCGGGGCGCGCGTACTGCGCCTTCAGCGCGGCGGGCGTGGGCGGTTCGCCGGCCGTCGTGGGTGCCGCTGCGGCGAGGGCGGACAGGGCCAGAATCGCGGGGCGGAGTCGGCGCATGGGAGTGCCGGGTAAGCGAAGGGGAATCCGGGCCGGCCGGAAATCCGGACGGCCGGCCCGTGGGATGGTTTCGGCACGTTGGCGAGGCGGTTCAGCCGGCTTCACCACCTTCACCACCTTCCCCGCCTTCACCACCTTCGCCGCCGTCGCCGGCGCCGTAGTTGTGGGTGATGAAGCCGTTGAGTTCGAGTTCCAGGCTGGACACCGCGGCGTTCACCTCGCCCGGCGTCATCGCCGGCTGGTGCGGGGGCATGGCGCTCGGCCAGGCGGCCATCAACCCGTCGAAATCAGCCGCGACGTCACCAAGGTCGTCCGCGTCGGCCGTGTAGAGCCGGCTGGCGACGCCGCCCACGAGGTCGCGCGCGGTCCAGACGAACCCGCGGCTGTCCTGGTACTCGGCCACGTTGACCATCTGCCCGTCCTTCACGGCGGCGTCGTACTCCGCCGCCGCCTGCTTGAGCATGGCCACGACCACGGGAACGACGAAGCTCGGATCGGTGCGGTAGGCCTGCGGGATCGCGTCGGCCGCGTTGTCGATGCGGTTCATCACGGTCTCGTAGGCGACGGCGACCTGGTCCCGGTCACCGGCCTCGACGAGCGCACGCAGCTCGTTCAACGCGCCCTTGAAGCCGCCCACGCCACGGCTGTCCAGCATGGGCGCGATGCTGGCGTAGATCTCCTCGACCGGATGGCGGAAATGGACGGCGCTGTCCTTCATCTCGCCTTCGTCGAAAAGTTCGCGGCCGACGCGCAGGTGGCCCTTCATCAGCATGAGCTGGGCGAGGTAGGTCTGGCTGTCGCTCAGGCCGGCGAGCGGACCGGCTTCGCCGCCTTCACCACCTTCACCGCCTTCGCCGCCGGCGCTGGCGAGCTGGATGCCCGGCGCCGTCTCGGCGGGCGTGTGCGCGGTCGTGGCCTCAGGCGCGCCTGCGCCGGCCGGGGTACCGCCCCCGGCCGCGAAGACGAACGCGCCAAGCCCCACCCAGAGTTTCGTTCGGTTCTGTGCCATGTCCCCCTAATCCTTCGTGCTGGTCGGCAGCGCGGCGCCGCCGGGATGACGTGTCGTGCAGCGGCGTGTCGCCGCAGGGCGGATTCATATTGCGAATGACTTGCAGTTGCAATAGAGAATCCGCGACAGGCCCAGCCGAACCAACGGAGCCACGCCATGATCGTTCCCATCGCCAACGTCCTGGACGCGGAAACCCTGGGGAAGATACGCGAGCTGCTCGAACAGGGTACGTTCATCGACGGCAGGCAGACCGCCGGCTGGCATGCCCGGCAGGTGAAGAACAACGCCCAGCTCCAGAGTGGCGAGACGGCCCGGCAGGCGAGCGCGCTGATCCATCAGGCGCTGGCCCGGAGTGCGGTCTTCAACGCCGCCGTGCGCCCGCGGCACATCCGGCCCATGCTGTTCAGTCAATACAGCGGCGGGCAGGACTATGGCGCCCATGTTGACGACGCGCTCATGGGCTCGGGCGAAAGCCTGACGCGCAGCGACGTCTCGCTCACCGTGTTCCTTGGCGATGCCGAGAGCTACGACGGCGGCGAGCTTGTCATTGAGGGCACGGGCGGCGAGCAGAGCTTCAAGCTCGATGCCGGCAGCGTGATCACCTATCCGTCGAACACGCTCCACTACGTGGCGCCGGTTACCAGCGGTACGCGCGAGGTCGCCGTGACCTGGGTGCAGAGCCTGGTGCGGGATCCGGCCCACCGGGAGATGCTTTTCGACCTCGACACCGCGCGGCGCAGCCTGTTCCAGCGCGAGGGCAAGAGCCGCGAGTTCGACCTCATCTCCAAGACCCACGCCAATCTGCTGCGCCAATGGGCGGAGACGTAATATGGCCGGAGATCTGGAGATGTAGCGCGTGCTTGACGCCTGCGCTGCGCGCCCGGCAAACTGCAATTGCAAATCGTTCGCATTGCCACTCACGAACCAGAAGGGCGCGCGCCGTGTTCGTCTGCCTCTGCCATGCGCTGACCGACCGCGACATCTGCCGGGCCGCCGAGGCATGCAGCCGGGTGGCCGAAGTCTACCGATGCTACGGCTGCACCCCGGAATGCGGGCAGTGCGTGCCATACGTGCGCGCGGCGATGCGCGCTCGCGACACCGGCCTTGGCGCGCCCGCCCGGGCGTGCGATCCTGAGGCCTGCGGCGGTGAGTCGCAGGATCTGGGCGAGGCCGGTGTGAGCGAGCGAGAGGAATTGCGATGAAGGGCGATAAAAAGGTCGTCAAATACCTGAATCAGGTTCTGAAGAACGAGTTGACGGCGATCAACCAATATTTCTTGCATGCGCGCATGCTGGACGACTGGGGTGTCACCAAACTGGGCAAAAAAGAATACCAGGAGTCCATCGAGGAAATGCAGCACGCGGATAAGCTGATCCAGCGAATCCTTTTCCTTGAGGGGCTGCCCAATCTCCAGGATCTGAACAAGCTGCACATCGGCCAGGACGTGAAGGAGGTCCTGGAGTGCGACCTCAAGATCGAGTACGGCGCATGCCCCGAGCTGCGCGAGGCCATCGCCTATGCCGATTCGGTCGGCGACTATCCCAGTCGCGATCTGTTCCGCGAGATCCTTGCAGAGGAAGAGGAGCACATCGATTATCTTGAGACACAGCTCGATCTCCTCAATCGTATCGGCGCGGAGCGTTACACCCAGCTCAACGCGGATTCGGCGCAGGATGCGGATTAGCCGCCCGCCGGGTCGCTATTCTTCGCTTTCCAGCCACGCCACGGTGTCCGCCAGGGTCACCGAGAGCGGTCGCGTGGTGAAGCCCAGCTCCGCGCGCGCCCGCTGCGCGTCGAAAGGTCGCTGGCGACAGGCGATTTCCACGCCCGCCCGGGGCGCGGTGGGCGGCTTGCCCGTAACGGTGTCGGCGAAAAAGGTATCCAGGCGGGCGAAGCCGCGCGCCAGCCAGAGCGGGATCCGCCGGTGCGGCATGCGCTTTCGGCACACCAGCGAGAGTTCGCCCAGGAGCGCGCTCATGGTGACGTTGCTGCCCGCCAGCAGGTAGCGCCGGCCGTACGTCCCCTGTTCGGCGGCGCGTACGTGGCCTTCCGCGCAGTCGCGCGCATCCACCACGTTCATCATCACGTCGGCATAGGCGGGTGTCCGCCCGGCGAGGAAATCCGCCACCATGCGGGTGGGCGGCGTGCGGTGCACATCCGACGGCCCGAGCGGCATCGTGGGAATCGCCGAGATCGCCGGTACGCCCGAGGCCGCGGCGTCGAGCACGGCCTGCTCGGCGCGCCGCTTGGCCGCTGCGTACGCCCCGATCAGCGACTCCGGTGGCAGCTCCAGCGTCTCGTCCAGGCGCGCCGGCAGGGGAAGACCGCACCGCGGCACCAGCGTCACCTCGGAGCCGGTGTAGACGAAGGCCTCCAGGTCGAACTTGCCGCGCGCCGCTTCCAGGACCGTGACCGTCCCCTGGTAATTGACCCGCTCGAACACGTCCGGATCGCGCGCCCAAAGCTCGGGCACGGCCGCGAGGTGGAAAATCCGGCGCACGTCGGGCAGGGCGCGGGCGACGGCTTGGGCATCGGTGACCGATCCGGTCACCACCTCGACGTCTTCGGGAAGCCCGGCGGGATCGGCGATATCGAGCACGCGCACGGGGCGCGCGCGGGCGCGCAGCGCGGCCACGACGTGCCGGCCCAGAAAGCCGCAGCCGCCGGTGACAAGATCGACGCCGCTCATGCGCCCTCGGCCCGCGTATAGCCCCAGCGGGCGCGTTCCGCGCCCCAGTGCCGTTCCACCGCCGCCGCGACCTCGGCGGGAATCGTGCGGGTCCGGCTGCGGTACCCGGCGACCTGGTCGAGATGGGCGCGGGCCGCCCGCTCGGCCGCATCCGGGTCGGCGAATTCCAGCGTTTGCACGATCCGCCGCACCTCGGCCACGGGGTCGTGCTCGAGGTCCTCGAAGCGCACCGTGATCATCTGCGACTCGGGCAGGTCGTGCGTCGCCGCCGCCACAGCGCGCATCATCCGCGGATAGGTCTCGTGGATGGCGGCCAGCATTTCCGCGCGGTCCACCGGCTGCAAGGCGAGCATCCCGAGCAGGTCGTCGAACATCCGGACGGTGGACTGGTAAACGTGATACGGGTTGCGGACAATGTGCACGAACCTGGCGTTCGGCCAGATCGCCCGGATCTCCGGGATCTTCGCCGTGTGTGCCGGGTTCTTCACGAGCACCCGGCGCCCGCCGCCGGCGTGCGCGACCTTGTGGGTGAACTGGCGCAGCGCCCGGCGCCAGCGGTCGCGCTCGCCCGCGTGGCAGCCGTCGAAGAACAAGCCGCGTGCCATTTCGCGCCGGAAGGCCCGCGGAAAGTAGACGCCGTGGTAGTACGACGGCGCGCCCATGCCCGCCAGGGCGATCTCGTCCTCCTGCGGCGCGTCGGGCGTGACCGTCATGGGGTCGATGCCGCGCTCGCGGGGGATCGCGCGTTCCAGCAGCGGCGCCAGCGCCCGGCCCAGGAGCAGGAAGTCCCAGGGCAGGCCGGTCGGGATGGGGGCGGCGTAGGTCACGCCGGGCGCGCCGCTGAGCAGGTTGAACAGGTGAGTCGTGCCCGATCGCCAGTGTCCGACGACGAACACGGGCGCCGGCATCCCCGGCTCGCGCGCCGCGAGGGATACGTAGCCGCGCTCCAGGGCGCTCAGGGGTGCCCGCCCCAGCGCCGATCCCAGGGCCCCGGCGACGCGCGGCCAGGCGCGCGCCGAGGGCAGGCCGTCGCGCCGGAGCAGCCGGCCGAGGGTCACGACATCGCTGCCGGTCAGGGGATGGATCATGCGGCGTTGTGCCTCGCGCGCTGTGGATGGTCCGGTCGTGGCATCGCCACGGGGTGTCGGCCTACATCGTTTCTCACGGCGTTGTCATTGGAACGACACGGAGCGTCAACGTAGGATGACAGGCGTGGCGCGCCCACTGTCGGCCCAAAGGTCGGCGGAAGAGTTGATCCGCCGTCATGTGTCGCGTTACCACGTATCGAACGGTCGTATTGGGGGAAATGGTGAGACGAGCATGCTCGGCTCGACCCACGAAGCAGGCAAAAAACAGTAACGATGACTGGATGAGCGCCCCGAAAAATTCCCCAGAACATGTATGGGATTAAGGAGGAGCCGTGTCCGTTCCGCTGCGCCAACAGATCCGCGTGGGTAGCTACATTCTCAAGCAAAAGCTCAAGGGGAACAAAAAATATCCCCTGGTGCTGATGCTTGAGCCGCTGTTCCAATGCAACCTCGCGTGCCCGGGTTGCGGTAAGATCGACTACCCCAAGCCCATTCTCAACAAGCGCTTGTCGGTGCAGGAGTGCATCGATGCCGCCGAGGAGTGTGGCGCGCCGATCGTCTCCATCCCGGGCGGGGAGCCGCTGCTGCACCGCGAGATCGACCAGATCGTGAACGAACTGGTGCGGCGGAAATTCTACGTGGTCCTGTGCACCAACGCGCTCTTGCTGCGCAAGAAGCTCCACCTGTTCACCCCGAGCCACTTCCTGACCTTCTCGGTGCATCTGGACGGGCTGCGCGACGAGCACGACGCGGCCGTGGACCAGGCGGGGGTGTTCGACCAGGCCACGGCGGCGATCAAGGAGGCGCGCGCCCAGGGCTTCGCCGTCACCGTCAACGCGACCCTGTTCAACAACGCCGAGCCGGACCGTGTGGCCGAGTTCCTGGACTACGTCCACGCCATGGGCGTCGAGGGTGTGACGATTTCACCCGGGTACGCGTACGAGCGTGCGCCCGATCAGCAGCATTTCCTCAACCGCTCGCAGACCAAGAACCTGTTTCGCGACGTCTTCCGCCGCGGCAAGGGCAAGAAGTGGAAGTTCGCGCAGTCGAGCCTCTTCCTCGACTTCCTGGCGGGAAATCAGAATTACCGCTGTACGCCGTGGAGCAACCCCACGCGCAATATCTTCGGCTGGCAGCGTCCGTGTTATTTGCTCAACGAGGGCTACGCCTCCTCCTTTAAGGAGCTGATGGAGGAGACGGACTGGGACCAGTACGGCACCGGCAATTACGAGAAGTGTGCCAATTGCATGGTCCACTGTGGCTACGAGGGCTCGGCCGTGGAGGACGCGGTTCGCAATCCGCTCAAGGCCTTATGGGTCAGCCTGCGCGGTCCGCGCACCAAGGGCCCCATGGCGCCGGAGATCCCGTTGGATCGCCAGCGGCCCGCCGAGTATGTCTTTGAGGACCTTGTGGCAAACGCAATGGCGTCGCAGAATACCCGGACGGACACGGCGGCGAACGACGCGGACGGTCGCAACGCGGAACATGCGGACACGGCCGCCCGCCGCGCCGGATAGGCAAGGCGAAGCCACAAACGAATCGAGGGAAACCATGGAAGGTGGCTCTAAGACGCCGATCCTGGACCGCGTGCCGACCCCTGAGGAATTGCGCGGCCTTTCCGAGGACGAGTTGCCGGAGCTTGCTGGTGAGCTCCGGCAGGAGGTCATCGACGCAGTGTCCGAGACGGGCGGACACCTCGGCGCCGGCCTCGGGGTGGTGGAGCTCAGCGTAGCTCTCCATTACGTCTTCAACACACCCGACGACCGGCTGATCTGGGATGTCAGCCACCAGTG
>CAJXKW010000066.1 GCA_913055855.1 uncultured Limimonas sp.
CAGGACGACCGCCTCGACACCTTCAAGAAGGCCACGACGGCGACCATGCGCGCGGTCGCCGGGCGCGACGACCTGACCGCCAACTATCGCGCCAAGACCCCGCAGCACAGCGGAACCGAGGCGCGGCTGCCGCTGTCCGGGCGCGCCCTCGACGGCGGCGAGGCGGCGCGCGTTCGCGGGGAATCGGACGCCTTCGCGGTGCGTTTCCGCTACCACGACAACGCGGTCCATGCCGCCAACCGCCCGACGAACAAGGAGGCCAAGGCGGTCTTCGACGCGGTGGAGCAGGCGCGCTGCGAGGCCCTGGGTGGCCGGCGCATGGCCGGGCTTTCCGCCAATATCGACGCCGCCCTGGATGACCGCTACCGCGCGCGCGGCTACAACGCGGCGGAACACAAAGACGACGTGCCGCTTTCGGAGGTCATGCACGTTCTCGCGCGCGAAAGCCTGAGCGGGCAGACCCCGCCGCCCGCGGCCAAGGCCATGGCGGACGCCTGGCGTCCCACGCTGCCGCCCGAGGTGCTCAGCGACCTGCACGACCTGATCGCCTATGCCGAGGACCAGCGCGGCTACGCCCAGGCGGTGAAGCGGCTGCTGCGCGACCTGGACCTCGAGGTTCCCGAGGAGGACGAGGAACAGCGCGACGAGCCGGAGGAGTCGCAGGCGCAGCAGGATGACGGCTCCCAGGCGGATTCCGGTCAGGACCAGCAGGACCGCGGCCAGCGCGATTCCGGCGAGTCCCAGGCCAGCGCCCAGAGCCAGAGCCAGGAGACCGGGGAAAGCGCGACGGTCGAGGACACCGGCGAGGACAGCGACAGCCAGGCGGTCGGGGGCGCGGATTCCGAACAGCCCGGCGAGCCCGGCACCCAGCCACGCCACGACGACCGCCGCAACACGCGCGAGGAAGCGCCGTATCAGGCGTTCACGACGAAGTTCGACGAGGTCGTGGACGCCGGCGACCTGTGCGATTCCGAGGAGCTGAACCGGTTGCGGCGCATGCTGGACCACCAGCTCACCCATCTGCACGCCGTGGTCTCGCGCCTCGCCAACCGGCTGCAACGCCGCCTGATGGCGCGCCAGACCCGCGCCTGGCAGTTCAACCTCGAGGAGGGCTACCTGGACACGGCCCGGCTGTCCCGGATCATCGCCAATCCCGAGGTGCCGCTGGCGTACAAGCAGGAGACGGACAGCAAGTTCCGCGACACCGTGGTCACCCTGCTCATCGACAATTCGGGCTCGATGCGCGGCCGGCCCATCACGGTGGCGGCGCTGAGCGCCGACATTCTGGCGCGCACCCTGGAGCGCGTGGGCGTGAAGGTGGAGATCCTCGGCTTTACCACGCGCATGTGGAAGGGCGGCCAGGCGCGCGAGGCCTGGCTGCACCAGAACAAGCCCGCCCAACCCGGGCGCCTGAACGACCTGCGCCACATCGTCTACAAATCCGCGGACGCGCCGTGGCGCCGCGCCCGCCGGAAGCTCGGGCTGATGCTGCGCGAGGGCATCCTCAAGGAGAACATCGACGGCGAGGCCCTGCTCTGGGCGCACAACCGGCTGATCGGCCGGCCCGAGCAGCGCCGTGTGCTCATGGTGATCTCCGACGGCGCGCCGGTGGATGATTCCACCCTGTCGGTGAACCCGGGCAACTATCTGGAAAAGCATCTGCGCGAGGTTATCGACTGGATCGAGACCCGCTCGCCCGTGGAGCTGACCGCCATCGGCATCGGCCACGACGTCACCCGGTATTACCAGCGCGCGGTCACCATTCACGACGCCGAGCAGCTCGGCGGCACCATGCTGGACAGCCTGTCCGAACTCTTCGACGACCAGCCCCTGCGCAAGCGCGGCGGCGGGCGCACGAGCGGACGCTGACGCCGCCGTCAGGTCGCGCCTGCCAGCCCCGCCCGCGGCCGGGCGTGTCCGCGTATCGGGCTTCTCCCAAAGGACACTTTCGCATCCCGCCCCCCGGGCGTATCGTTGATATTAACGTCATATTAATCCGGCCTTCAGGCGTGCCGGAAGGAGTTTTGCCATGAGCGACGAAACCATCCACGACGCGTCCGGCGCCGCGGACACCGACGACCTCGGCGAGGCCGGCGCGCGGGTGAAATCGGGCGTGGCGGGAACCGTGCGCAACGTCGACACCATCGAGCGCGAGCTGGTCGGGCTGGTGCGCAACACGGTGAGCAACAGCCTGCAGGCCACCGGATCCGTCGCCACCGACACGGTCACCGTGGTGCGTGACGTGGTGAAGGGCGCCATCGCCGCCGTGGACGAGGTGGGCGGTGCCGCCGGGACCACGGCGCGCGGCGTGGCCAAGGGCGTCGTCCTGGGCGTCGCCGACGTGGGCGGCGACGTGGTGACGGCGGCGAGCGAGGTCTCGCGTGCGCTGGTCAAGGCCGTGGGCGACCTTGGCGGCGACGTGGGCACCGTGGCCCGCCGGGCCGTGGACGGGGTCATCGACGCCGCCGGCGAGACCGGCGCGAACACCGGTCGGCTGGCGCGCGCCGCCGCGCTCGGTGCGGTCGAGGCCGCCGGCACCATCGGCACCACCGCGCTGGCCACGGTCAAGGATCTGCTGCTGGGCGTCGCCGAGGGCATGAAGGACGTCATCACCGCCATTCTGCCGGAACGGGGCGGTCGCGAGCGCCCCCGGGGTGAACCGCCGGAGAGTGGGCCCGGCGGCGGTGACCGCGGGGCCGCGGGCTGACCGGCCGGACGGGGGTTGCCATGACCCAGACGGACCGCCGGCGGCGCTACGACACCCGGCGCTTCCGGGCCGAACTGGCACAGTTGAGCAGCGACGAGATCCGGCGCCGGCTCAACAGCAACCGCATCCGCAGCCTGGAGCGCCGGGCGATAGCGGAAGAGGTGCTACGCCAGCGTGCCGCTGCAACCACGGGCGCGGTTGCCGGGGAATATGCCGCCCCCGCTGAACCGGAGGCGGTGGCAGGTGAAGCCGCGGCGACGGCCGCATCCAGTGGCCCCGCCATGGCCAAGCTGCGCCAGGGTGTGGCGGACGCCATCAAGCGCACGCGCCAGGAGGATGTCCCAACGGCCCGCCGCCTCGGACGGACACTGGGCACCATCCTGGTGCTGGGTGGCGCCGTCGCGCTGGTGGCGGGGTTGCTGCGGCGGTAACCACGGTGCAGCTCGCGGGAGTGCCAACACGGTGCGCGCCCTGACGGTCACCGATTGCGCCGCCCGTTACGGCTGGACGGTGCGCCACGCCGCCGTGCCCGGCCGTGTGCGGCTGGGCCTGCCCGAACTCAAGCGCACGCCCGCGGTGAAGGCGGCGCTGGAGCGCGAGTTGGCCGACCGGCCGGACGTCACGCGGATTGCCGCGGACGTCTGGAGCGGCAGCCTGTTGCTCGTGCACAGCGCCGGCGAGACGGTGGACGACCTGCTTGCCGCGGTGAAGCGGATCGCCCGCGATGCGAAGGCGGACGGGAGCGCGGACCGGCCCGGCCGACCGCAACCGGCCCGCCGAAGCCCCGCTCCCGCCACGCGCAGCCGTCCCGGCGGCGTGCCGGAAAGCGACGCCGCGTGGCGGTACTCCGTCGCCGAGGTGGCTGCGCGTCTGGAAAGCGACGCCGCGGCCGGGCTGCCGGAAACCGAGGCGGCGGCCCGTCGCGCCCGCTACGGCCCCAACGCTTTGGCCCAGCAGCCGGGGGCGTCGCGCTTCGCCCAGCTCGTGGGGCAGGTGAACAGCCTGCCCGTGTATCTCCTGCTCGGTTCGGCGGCGATCTCGGTCGCCACGGGCGGGCTCGCGGACGCCGTGGCCATCGTGGGCATCGTCGCGGTGAACGCGGTCATCGGCTATGTCACGGAACGCCAGGCCGAGCGCACGATCGCCGAGCTGTCCCGCCCCAGCACGGGACCGGCGCGCGTCTATCGCGACGGCAAACGCACCAAGGTCCCAGAGGGCGATCTGGTGCCGGGCGATCTGATCGAGCTGCGCCCGGGAAGCTACGTTCCCGCCGACGGTCGGCTGGTACGCACGGACGCGCTCGTCGTCGACGAGTCCGCCCTTACCGGGGAAAGCCTGGGGGTGGCCAAGACGACTGCCGTGCCCGCCGGCCGCTACGTCCCCCTGGCGGATCAGCGCGACATGGTGTTCAAGGGCACCGTCGTTACCGGCGGGCAGGGGCTGGCCCTGGTGACGGCCACGGGGATGGCCACGGAAATCGGCGGCATTCAGGCGCTCACGGACACGGCCGAAACGCCGCGAACACCCGCGCAACGCGAACTCGACCGGCTGGGCAAACAGCTCGTCTGGGTCAGCGGTGGGGTCTGTCTCGCCGTGTTCGCCGCGGGCCTGTTTCACGGCGTGGGGCTGCTGCCCATGCTCAACAGCTCGATCGCGCTTGCGGTCGCGGCGGTGCCCGAAGGCCTGCCCGCCATGGCGGTGACCACGCTCGCCCTGGGCATCCGGGAAATGCGCCGCTACGGCGTGCTCACCCGCCGGCTCAACGCCGTGGAGACCCTTGGCTCGGTGCAGACCATCTGCCTGGACAAGACGGGCACGCTGACCCACAACCGCATGACGGTCGCCGAGATCCGCACCGCCGCGGACACCGTCCGCCTGACGGACGGCGGTTTCTTCGCCGGGGACACGGTGATCGACCCGCAGGTGGACGCGGCGCTGCGTCGCTTGCTCGCCGTGGGTGTGCTGTGCTCCGACGCCAAGGCGAAGAAGCGCAACGGCACCCGCGAACTCCAGGGTTCGGCGACCGAAACGGCCCTGCTGCGCGCGGCGAGCCAGGCGGGCATCAAGCTCAAGCGCCTGCGTAAGGACACGCCCGTCGTGCGGGTCGCGCACCGCCGGGACGGCATCAACCACATGCGCACCTGGCACCGCCGGCCCGACGGCGGGACGCTGATCGCCGTCAAGGGCGCGCCGCGGGAGGTGCTGGCGGCGTGCACGCGGGTTGCCGAGGCGGACGGCACCACGGCGCCGCTGACCGACGAACGCCGCGCGGCCATCGCCGCGGCGAACACGGAAATGGCCCGGAACGGGCAGCGCGTGCTGGGCTTCGCCTTCGCCGAGTCCGACGCGCCGCCGGAGGCGCGTCCCGACGACATGGCCCTGACCTGGCTCGGGCTCGTCGGGCTGCAGGATCCCATTCGCGCGGGCATTCGCGAAACCATTGCCAATTTTCACCGGGCGGGTATCGCCACGGTGATGCTCACCGGTGACCAGCGCGAAACGGCCGCGGCCATCGCGCGCGACCTCGACCTCGGCGGGGGCAAGCCCATCACCGTGGTCGACGCGCACGACCTCGCCGGGCGGGACGGCGCGGCGCTGGGCGAGACGGCGGCGAAGGCGCAGGTTTTCGCCCGGGTGACGCCGCGCAACAAGCTCGACGTGGTCCGTGCCCTTCAGGCCCGGGGACAGGTGGTCGCCATGACCGGCGACGGGATCAACGACAGCCCGGCGCTCAAGGCTGCCGACGTGGGCATCGCCATGGGGCGCAGCGGCACGCCGGTGGCGCGCGACGTGGCCGACGTCGTGCTGGCCCAGGACAACCTCGACGACATGGTCACGGCGATCCACCGCGGCCGGACCATCTACCGCAACATCCGCAAGGCCATCCGCTTCCTGCTCTCGACCAACGCCAGCGAGATCCTGGTCATGTTCGCCGCCACCGCGGCCGGGCGCCCGGCGCCGCTGACGGCGATGCAGCTTCTCTGGATCAATCTGGCCACGGACGTCTTCCCCGCGCTGGGCCTTGCGCTGGAGCCGCCGGACGCGGACATCATGCGCGCGCCGCCGCGCGACCCGCAGGAGCCCATCGTGCCGCGGCGCGACCTCTGGCGCATCGGGCGCGAATCCCTGGTCATCGCCGGGGGCAGCCTGGGCGCCTACGGCGCCGGGATCTGGCGCTACGGCCCCGGGCCGCAGGCACAGACCATGGCCTGCCTGGCGATCATCCTGGGCCAGCTCGGCCACGCCGTCACCTGCCGCTCGCACCGCTCGGTGTTCCGGCGCTATCCGGGTTGGCGCCGGCGCAACCCGTACCTGGATGCGGGGCTGGGCGGCACCCTGGCGCTCCAGGGCGCGGTGGCGGGCATCCCCGCGCTGCGCGGGTTCTTCGGCTTCGCCCCGCTGGCCCCGGCGGGCTATGGCATCGCCCTGATGGCCGGCGGCCTGCCGTTTGTGCTGAACAATCTGCTCAAGGGCCGCGACACCCCGCCCGACTGGGCGAGCGACCGCGGGGCGCGCCTGTCGCCGGCGCTGGCCGGGGCGCGTCGTTGATCGTTCCCGGGCCGGCTCGCCGTGGCGGTACCTACCCTACACCAGCGCTCCGATGAGGGCGGCCGCCGAACGCTCAAGCACCTTCTCCACGGCCACGCCGGCGACGACGCGCGCCACTTGTTCAGTCTGGGCGCCCAGGCGCGATCCGCTCGCCGCCGCCGGCACCGGCGGCGGGCTCGGCAGGTCGCGCGGTGGCGGCGCGGGCAGGGCGTGGCCGCCCGCGGCGAGGTGGTCCAGAATTTCCGGCATGGTCAGGGCGTCGGCGTCGTAATGCACCGTGACGCTGCCCGTGACCGGGCGCACGGTGACCGCATCGACCCCGGGGAGGCTTTCGAGATGCCGCCGCACGGACTCGGCGCGCGTGGCATGGCGTTTCACTGCCGGCACGCGCACGCGCACCCGGCCCGGCGTGTGGTGAATGTCCTGCGTCATGGCACCCATCGCGATCGGCACATGGCTCTGCGCGATGGATACGCCGATCGCGTTACCGGACGATGACGCCCGCGTGGCGGTTTTGTTTAGGTTTTCGCGGCAGACGCCGAATTCGTCCCGTCTGGCGCAGGCCGCCAGGCCGCGCGCGCCTGGAGCTGCTGCGCCGCATACCAGGACAGCGTCACCGCGGGCGCCAGGATCCGGCCGCAGACGATCTGGTACGCGCTCATCCCCACCAGCCCCATGGTGACCAGGGTGCCCAGGTCGAGTTCGCCGCCCGAGCTGCGCCGGAACCAGCCGTCGATTTGCCGGGCATCGGCGAGCATGCGGTCAAGCGCCCCGGGAGCCGGCGCCTGCGCGGTTTCCGGGACGAACAGGCGATGCGTTTCGGCAAACGCCCAGACGCGCGCGCTGGTTGCTTCGTGGCGGATCAGGATGCTGCCCGTCCGCGGGTTGCCCTCGGCGGCCAGGACCTCGCGGAACAGGTCGAAGGTTTCGGCGACGTCGGCGAAATAGGCCCGGTCGCCCTGCCGGGCCGGCACGCGCACGCGCAACCGGCCCGGCAGTTCGTGCACCGCCCGCGCAATTGGCGGAGCCGGCTGATCAGCCACGCGCGCCCCCGCCGTCCGCCGCCGGGCCGTCGTCCGCCTGCGTTTCTGCCGCCTCGCCGCCCGCGGCGGCACCCGCGGCGGCGCCGGCCGACGCGGCTGCCGCCTGGCGCGCTTCCTCGTGCAGCTCGGCCCGGGCCTCAGCGTAGGTGTCCTCGGCCATCTCGCCCAGCTCGGCGATGGACTCGCGGCTGCGCTCGTAGGCGAGGATGCCGCCCTTGATGGCGGCCTTGGCCGCGGGACGCGCCACCCGGCCCAGCGCGGGCAGGAGCGTGGGCGCCAGCAGCGCCGCCCCCACCCCGACGGCGACGGCCGTGGTCACGTTGTTCTTGAAGACATCGTCGAGCGCCATGATCCGGACCTCCTTATCCCGGGACCCGGGGGCATCCCGGCCCGAACGGGGGCGTCCAGCCGAACGCCCGCCATCCGGAGGTTATAGCGCGGTTTGTGCGGTTGTGCGCCACGTCCCCTTGGCCATACCCCGTTCATACGATCCGCCAGCCCTGCCACCTTTGGGAGCCTTACGCCGTGTCCGCCCGTTTCGTTTTCCACGACGCTTTCGCCGCCGGCGAGGCCACCTTCGATCAGGTGCGCGTGCTCTCCACCCAGGGTGAGCGCGTCAAGCTCCGCTTCATCACCGCCGACGACCGCGCGGTGGACGTCATCCTGAGCAAGGCCGAGATGCGCGAGATGGTCACCTGGGACATGCTGCGCTGAACGGGCCCCGCCGCGGCGCCGGCGGGCTCCCCGCCGCCTGTGCGCGGCAACGTGCCGATGGCCGCTCTCGCGGCCCCAGCGCGGCGGCGACGCGATCTCAGGGCGCCGCGATGCGATCGGTGAAGCCCGCGATGCCGGCGGCCGAGGCGCAGTGGGCGCAGCAGAACACGCGGCCGCCGTACTCCAGGCCGTGCCCCATGATGCGCACGCTGCAGTGGTCGCACCGGGGCGCGAGGACGTGCGCGGCGCATTCCACGGAGTCGAACGTATGGCGCGTTCCCGCCGCCGTCTCGACGCGGAAGCTCTTGTCGTAATCGTTCCCGCAAACCTCGCAACGGGCCATGACTGTCCTCCGAAAATCCCACACCCGGCCTTTCGGACGGGTTAGCCTCGCCATCGCCGGGACGTGCCCGGGCTCGCACGAGTGGTTTTCCCACAGGCTCCGATGATGTCAAATGGGCTCCGCATGGCAATGGGAAATGCGGGCGAAACGACACGGTCGGCTCATTTCTTTTTTGCGATTTGACGTGGCTAAAGACGACGGGGAGCCTGAAACATCGAAAAGGGATTGGGCCCGTTCTTCGGGAGGTGATGGTGGAACCAATGGGGCAGGCGGTGAGCACCGCGACGCGTACGGATGCCGACGATTTCGCCGTCGGCTTCTACGAACAGCTCGACGCGGTGCGCCGGATGCAGGGGTGTCTCCTGGATGCGGCGGGCTTCGGGCCGTGCGAATCCGCTTACGAGGTGACCACGGCCGGGCCGCGCTGGCGGCTGCGCCATTACGGCGGCGCTGGCGCGGCGGCGCTGCCGCTGCTCATCGTCGCGGCGCCCATCAAGCGGCCGTATATCTGGGATATCGCGCCCACCCGAAGCGCGCTGCGCATCTGCCGGGAACGCGGCTTCGACGTGTATATGCTGGAATGGCTGCCGCCGGACACCTCGGATGCGAAGGCCGGAATCGCCGCGCACGCCCTGGATGCCATTGGGGCGGCCGTGACCCGGGTCAGTCGCGACACGAACGGGCACAAGCCCGTGCTGATGGGGCATTCGCTGGGCGGGACGCTGGCCGCGCTCCATGCCGCCGTGCGGCCCGAGGCGCTGGCCGGGCTGGTGCTGCTCAGCGCGCCGCTTGCCTTTGCGGCGGGCACGAGCGCGTTCCGCGACGCCATCGCCGCCCTTGCCCCCGGCGACCTGGCCGGCGTCCAGATCGTGCCGGGTTCCCTGCTGTCGCACCTGAGCGCCATGGCGGACCCGATGAGTTTCGTCTGGTCGCGCATGGGCGATATCGCCGCAACGATGGCCGACCCCAGCGGCCTGGCGATGGAGACGCGGGTGGAGCGCTGGGCGCTCGACGAGCTGCCGCTGCCCGCTGCGCTGGTGGCTCAGACGCTGGGCTGGCTTTACCGGGAGGACCGCTTCGGCCGCGGGCTCCTGAACCTGAACGGCGGCATCGCCCGGCCCGCCGGGCTCCGCCTGCCCTGTCTCGTGGTCACCAACACGGCTGACACCGTCGCCGGCCCGGAAACGGTGCAGCCGGTCGTGGACGCAATTCCGGACGGCTATGCCAAGGTCATCACCTATCCCGGCGAGACCGGGGTGGGGCTGCAGCACCTCGCCGTCCTCGTCGGCCGGGACGCCTGTTCGGACCTCTGGCCGCGCATCACCGACTGGATCGGCGCGCGGGGGTAGGGATGCGCGGGCTTGGCCCCAGGGGGCCGGGCATGTATACGAATGCACGCGTATTCCGACCTGCATCGCATGAGATGCGTCGCCGTGGCTGTGTCCGAGACGCCGCCGCCACCGCGGAACGGACTCCCGGAAACCGTCGCCGCGTGGGCCGCGGTTGCGGCCGTGGCGTGCGTGCCCTTCGCGCTGGGCGGCGGGCCCGGCTGGGGCTGGGGCACAGCGGCTGGGGTTCTGGGCGGCGCGCTGGTGGCGGAGGGGGCGGTCGCCCTCCTGGCACCGCGACCCAGTGCCGGACGGGTTACCAGTGTGCAAGTTGCGTGCGCTGTCGCGCTCGCCGTCGTCGTGCTGACACTGCTTCAGGCGGTGCCCGGCCTGCCGGGGGCGCACCCGGTCTGGACGGACCTCGGCGACGCGCTGGGCCGGACGCCTCCGGGCACATGGTCCATGACGCCCGGCGCGGCGTTGTCCAATGCGGTTCTGGTCGCGGCCGCGGCGGCGAGTCTCTGGCTGGGCAGCCGGGCGCGCGGGACCGTGCGCGAACAGGGGCCCGTCCTGATCGCGGCCGCCGCCGCCCTGGCGGCCCTGTACGGGCTGCTGGTCCTGCGCGCCGGAAGCGAGCAGGTGCTCTGGCTGGCCAAGCCCGCCTACCGCGACGTGGCGACGGGGCCGTTCATCAGCCGGAACGCCTTCGCCGCGTTCCTGGGCGTCGGACTCATGGCGCTGGCCGCGGCGGTTTGGCCGGCATGCCGCCGCGGCGGCGCGCCCGGTTGGTGGGCGGCGGCGATCGGGCTCACGATTCTTGCCGGGTTGGGCGCGTCGGCCTCGCGCGGCGGCATCGCGGCAACCGTGCTGGCGCTGACCGTGGTCGCCGCACACTGGGCGTGGCACGACGGGCGCCCGCGTGTCCGCCTCGCTACGGGGGCGAGCCTCCTCGGCCTGGTGCTCGCGGGGGCAGCCGTGCTCGCACCGCGGCTGGCGGCGGTCCCTGAGGCCCTGGAAAGGCGGGCGGCGATCCATCGGATGGCGCTGGAGGCCGTCGGGCAGCGGCCCTGGCTGGGCCACGGCGCGGGGGCGAGCGAGGCGGTGTTCCGGCAACTCCGGCCGGACGACCTCGCGTTTGTGGTGACCCGGGCGCACAGTGTCTGTCTCGATGCCGCGCTGGCGTGGGGCGTCCCCGCGGCTGTCGCCCTCCTGGTGGCGGGGGCGGCGCTGGCGGTGACGTGTGCGCGCGCCGGCCGCGGCGGCGACCCGGCGGGCGTGGCCGGGCTGGGATGCTGTGTGCTGCTGGGGGCGCACGGGCTGATCGATTCCGCGCCGCTGGTCCCCGGTGTGGCGTTGCCGGCGCTGTGGCTCATCGGTGCCGGCGCGGCCCCGCAACCGCCGCGCTGATCAGCGCGCTTCGCCCGATCCCGCGCGCCACCTTGCGCAGGCGTTGCGGCATGGCCTCCGCGGCGAGCTGGAGCTGGCGCAGGGCGAGCCGGCGCGTTTCGCGCCGATCGGCCAGACGCGGCCACAGGCGCAGCACAAGCTCCGCGCGGACCGCAGCGAACCGGCGCATCGCCGGCGCCGTGTGCAGGGCGCGCACCAGCGCCGCCGCGCCTGCCGCTTTGTCGCCGCCCCGGTAGCGCAGCGCCGCCAGCCGTGTCCACGCCACGGCGTCCGCGGGCGCCTGCCGGAGGGTGGCCCGGAGGAGCCGGCGCGCCCGGCGGGTGTCGCCGCGAACCTGGGCCGCTGCCGCAAGCCGGCGCCGGTCACCCGGTTTGCCGTGCTGCGCCAGCGCCGCCGCGCTGTGCCGGACGAGGGCGGTCGCGACGCGCGGCTGCGCGGTTTCGGCCGCGACGATCCGGTCGAATGCGGCGCGGGCCGCCTCGCGGTGAAGCGCGGCCGGGACGAGGCGCAGGCTCGCCGCGATCAGGGCTGCGCCCAGCAGTACCGCGACCACCCCGGCGAGGCGTTCAGCCCGCATAATAGGCCTTTGCCCGCCGGCCATAGGCGACGCCATCGCCCGACGCCGTTTCGCCGTAGCGCCGGGGCGCCACCCGGGTCAGCGCCACACCGGCGACCGCCGCGCCGGCGCGGGTGAGTTCGGTTACCGCCTGTCGCGCCGTTTCCGGTGGTGTTCGGCGCCACCGCACGGCGAGCAGGCAGGTGTCCGCGGCCTGGCTCAGGTGCACCGCGTCGTGTACGGGCAGCACCGGTGGCGCATCCAGGACGATGCGGTCGTAGTGCTGCGCCGCGGCCCGGAGCAGCACGGGCAGGTCCGGGCCCGCCAGCCGTGCCGCCTGCGTTGCACCGGCCACGCCCGCGGGCAGGACGTGCAGCGGCCCCGCCGGGTCCCGCACCATGGCCATTCCGGCGTCCGTTTCGCCCGCGAGGACCTCGGCCAGGCCGGCTTGCCGGGGCAGGCCCAGACGGCGTGCCAGGCGCGGCTTGCGCAGATCCGCCTCGACGAGCAGCGTGCGCTCGCCGCGCTGCGCCCAGGTCCGGGCCAGGGCGAGTGCCAGGGTGGTCTTGCCCTCGTGGGTGTCCGCGGCGGTGACGAGCACGCTGGTGAGGTTGCGTCCGGCGCGTGCCGTATGCAGCGCGGCCCCGAGGCGCCGCACGGCCTCGGGGAACATGCCCGCCGGCTGCCGGGCGACGCGGTGGGCCGGATCGGAACGGCCGCCGCGAACCTCGGGCACGGTCGCAAGAGCCGGGAGACCGGTGGCATGCTCCGCCTCCGCCCGATTGGCGACACCGGTGTCGAGCTGCGCGCGCAGCAGCGCCGCGCCGGCGCCCGCGGGCACGGCGGCGAGCGTGGCCAGCGCCATGAGCAGGGGGACATTGGGCGAGGCCGGTGCGCCGGGCGGGTCGGCGCGCGAGATGATGCGCGCGGCCGGGCGGTCGTGCAGTGGCCCCAGCCGGCGGCGCTTGAGCTGGGCGAGCATGGTTTCGTAGACCTGCCGCTCGGCTTTCACCCGGCGGTCGAGTTCGCTCAAGCGCACCTCGCGCGCCTGCCGGTCGGCGGCGCGCTGCTTCGCCGTGGCCAGCCGGTCGCGCAGGCGGCGCACGCGTTCGCGCACCACGGCCGCGTCCTCGCGCAGGCCGTTCAGGATGCGTCGCTCCGCCCTGGCGATGCTGCGCCGCTGCTTGCTGAGCGCCTTGCGCACCCGCTGCATCTTGGGATGCTGCCGGCCGTACGTGGCGGCGTATTCGGCGTGTTTGCGACGCAGCTCGGCGGCGCGCGCACGCAGCTCGGCAAGCTCGTCGGATGCCAGGATCGCCGACCCCCTTGCGCTGTCCGCCTTCCGGGCGCGCTTTGCCGCGGCGAGTTCGGCCCGGGCGGTATCGTGGGCCGTCCGCGCGGCGGCGAGTTTCCGGGTCAGGGCGGCCACACGCGCGCCCGGCCCGGCGGCGTCGCCGGTGTCGAGCAGCCCCGCCTGCCGGCGATAGCGCGCCGCCTTGCGCTCGGCCGCCTCCAGGCTTGCCCGCAGGTCGCCGACCTGGGCGCGCAGTTCGCGGGTGACCGCGCGCGCCTTCCGGGCGTCGGCGTCGGCGCGTGCGGCGAGATAGCGGTCGGCCACGGCATTAGCGAGGCGGGCCGCGCGTTCGGCGCTGCCGGCTTCCACGGTGGCCGCAATCACATCGGACTGGCCCAAGGGGCGCACCGTCAGCCGCTGGCGCAGCGCGGTGACCGTGCGCGCGCGCTGACGCTCGGGCGGAATGGGTGCGGGCGGCGGGGCGAGTCCCATGGCGCGGAGCATCCCCGGCTCGCGCCCCAGCGCGGGGTTGAACGCGGGCTTTTCAACGAGGCCCTGATGCGCGGCGACGGCGCGGAGCAGCTTCCGCGAGGTGAGGACCTCGATTTCGCTGGCGATGTCGGGGGCCCGGTCCGCTGGGTGGGTCGCGGCTTCGCCGTCGGACGCCGGGCGGGACGCCGGCGGGGTGAGCAGGATCTCCGCCGTGGCGCGGTAAGTCGGTCCCAGCCGGCTGGTCGCGACGGCGGCCAGCCCGAGCAGCAGGAGGGTCACCGCGGCGAAGCTGAGGCGATAGCGCCACAGCGTTCCCAGCAAGGCCATCAGGGCGGAGAGGTCCGGCGTGTCGCGCCCGCCACCCGGCGGGGATGCCGGCGCGTCGGTTCGGGTGGGCGGCTCCGATCCGGCCATGGCGATTCAGAAGAGGCTCGAGCCGACGTGGATGGTATCGCCGGGGAGCACGCGCGTGCGCGGCTCGGCCGCCCGGCGCTGTTCGCGCCCCTTGCGGCCACGGCTGAGCCGCAGCGCGTCCCGGTCGGCGCGAACGGTGAAGCCGCCGGCGAGCGCCACGACCTCGGTCACGGTGAGGCCGGCGCGATAGGGGTAGCTACCGGGCTCGGCCACCTCGCCGAGGACGTAGACGGGGCGGGGGTTGAGCAGCCGGATGCCCACCTGCGGATCCTTGAGATAGGCGGGCTTGAGCCGGTCGATGAGCACCGCCGCCGCCGTCCGGCGCGTGCGCCCGCCCAGGCGCACCCGGCCGACCAGCGGGAACCGGATGGCGCCGCGGGCATTGAGGACGAATTTGCCGGTGAGCCGTTCGTGGCCGTAGACGCGGATGGCCAGTTCATCGCCGGGCTGCAGCCGATAGACCGGAGCGGACCGTGCCGGTACGCGCGCATCCGGCGCGTTCGTCCGGGCGCGCGCGTCCCGCGGTTGTTGTGCCGTTGCGGGCCCGCCGGTGAAGAGAAGGGCGCCGAAAAGCACGGTAACGGCGGCGATGCGCGGCACGGCGGACATCAGTAACGCAGCTCCGCACCCAGGGTGACTTGGTTTCGCGCGAAACCCGCGTCCCGGTTGGAAACACGGCGTGTATAGCGGTAATCGGCCGTCAGGCGCAGGAACGCCGAAGGGTCGTAGCGCGCGTCCACGCGTGCGCTGAACAGCCGGTCCTCGCGCTCCCCGAGTGCGCTGACGAAGGTGTGCCGGGCAAACGCGGCGTTTGCTCCCAGAAACAGGTTGTGCCACAGGCGCTGGTCGATGCGCGCACGTCCGCGCGTGGCGAAAAAGCCGGAGGCGTTGTCCGCCGTCGTCTGCCGGAGCAGGCGCTGAGCCGACACGTCCAGCGTGGTATGCGGGGTCAGGTTGCTGCGCAGGGCGATCTCCGCGGTCAGCCCCTCGACGGGCCCGAGCCGGGCGGCGGCCGTGCTCTGCTTTCGGTAGCCCACACGCGTTTCCGCCACGGTAAAACCGTTGGGCCGGTAGCGCAGGCCGGCCCCGAGGGTGAAGCCGCGGCTGTCGCGGTCGAAGCCGCTGGCGTCGCGGTGGCGGTCGTAATCGACCACGTTGTAGGCGCCCTGGATGAAGGGCTCGTAGACCGCGGAGAGCCCGTAGCTCAGGCGCGCCGCGACGCGCGCGCTCGACCGGTCGCGGTCGTCGTTTTCGCCCTCGCTGGCCTGGTTGTCCGGGGCCACGTCGCCGAAATTCAGCCGCTCCACGCCGCCCGCGGCGGCGGCGCCGAGCCGCCCCAGCCGGGTGTCGGCTTCCAGCCGCGCGGCGTAGCGCCGGATGGGCGTGCGTGTCTCGCCGCCGGGCGCGTCGGGTGCGGCCGGATCCTCGTATTCCCGCTGCGCGGCGAGCGTCACGCCGACGCGGGTGGTGCGGTCCAGGTCCAGATGGGCCGTCACGCGGCCGCCGTAGGCGACGGCGTCCGCCGCCGGATTGCGCAGGTGGCGCGCGGCATCCGCCTCCAGCGTGGCCCGGGCGCCGTGGCGCCGACGGCGCGTGCGGACCTCCAGCCTTGGCCGGATATGCGCGACGTAGTCGGCTTTCGGGTTGCTGTCCGCGGCGTGGATGTTGTCGTTGTACTGCCCGCGCAGGCCCACACTCAGGTAGGTGACCACGGGGCCGGCACGGATGCCGCGGGGTTCGCTGTTGGGCGTCGACATGCTGCGCACGGAATCCAGCCCGGCCACGCCCTGGGCCGTGGCGTCCGCAGTGCCGCAGAGAAGAAGGCAGGCATAGAGGCCGGCGCGGCGCATGGCCTCAATACCGC
This sequence comes from uncultured Limimonas sp., assembly GCA_913055855.1. GTDB lineage: Bacteria > Pseudomonadota > Alphaproteobacteria > Kiloniellales > Rhodovibrionaceae > CAJXKW01. The sequence continues at coordinate 15,712 of CAJXKW010000066.1, forward strand.
CAGCGGCCGAGACTCGAAGGACTGGCCACCGGGTCGGTCACGCTGGTGGACAGCGAGGACGAGCGCAGCGTTTCCGACCGCCGGCGCAGCCCCCTCGGGCCCTGCACCCCGCGGCGCCGTGGTCGGGTTTCGCGCGGCGCCGTTCCGCTTCGCGGCGTGCGCTGCACGCGTGGCGTTCGCGTATGTTGATCGAGCGGCGCGGTGCGGCGCAGGGTCGGCGAATCCCGGGATGGGCGTGCCGTCCGGGGCGGCGCCGTCGCCCGATCGGCGCCATCGGCGCTCGTCGGGTCGGGGTTACGGGCGCGCCGGCGGCGTGGCTGCGGCTGGCGCCTCGGTACCGGGGCGCGCGCGGCGTCGGTTCGGGGCGGCGTCGTGGCTCGGCGGGCTTTCCCCGCATCGCGGTTGCCGCGTGGCGGGGTGGCATGCGGCCGGGTCCGTTGCGTGGTCCCGGATTCCGCGACTCCGTCGAGGCCGGTCCCGAGCGGGCGGGTGCGGTCGGGCGCCGGCCGCGCCTGCCGCCTTTTGTCCGACGCCGCCGGGGCTTGCCGGGTTCCCGTGCCGTTGGCTGGCCGGGCCGGATCGCACGGCCCCGGACGCCGGCCGAGGCTGCGGGCATACGCGCATATGGCACGCGCGCGCAGGTCGTTGCCCCGGGCGTGCCGGTCGATCACGCGTGCCAGGGGGGCCCGTCGCTCGCGCACCGCGCGCGTGACCGTGGGATCGAGCACGATGGCGAGGCCGCCGTCCAGCGTCACCGCCGCCGATCCGTCGTCGTAGGCTGTCACCCGGGGTGCCGCCGCCGCGGTGCAGCCAAGACCCAGGCCGACCACGAGCGCGGCGAAAAACCCCCTCATCGGGCTTTTGCCCGGCACCGGTACGCGCATCACGCGACCCGTTCGTCTGCATAATCCCGTATGCGAGGGATAGCAGATCAAAGCGCGGCGTCAAGCGCAGCGCACCCGACCGCCACCGCGATCGCGCGATGGGTGCGCGTGGCTCTCAGCGGGTATTGAGAAACGCCGCTTCCTCGCGTGCGCGCAAAAATCCCCGCGGAGAGGCGCCAATCACATCGGGCGGATCAACGCGGGCATTTGTTCCGCAGCCAAAGCGTCCACGGCCCGGGCAAGCCCGGGCCGATCGCTGGTTGTCCGAACACGCCGTCGTACACGACGTCTTCCGAGCTCACCCCGTCAGCGCCGCCTGCGCCGCCGCCAGCCGGGCGATGGGCACGCGGTAGGGCGAGCACGAGACGTAGTCCAGCCCGGTCTCCTGGCAGAACGCGATGGAGTCCGGGTCGCCGCCGTGCTCGCCGCAGATGCCCAGCTTGATCCCGGGCCGCGTGCTGCGCCCGCTGTTGCTCGCCATCTCGACCAGCCGGCCGACGCCGGTCTGGTCCAGGCTGATGAACGGATCGCCGGGCAGGATGCCCTGCTCCTCATAGGCGGGCAGGAAGCTCGCGGCGTCGTCGCGCGAGATGCCGAACGTGGTCTGCGTCAGGTCGTTGGTGCCGAAGGAGAAGAAGTCGGCGTACTGCGCGATGTGCTCGGCCGTGATGCAGGCGCGCGGCAGCTCGATCATGGTGCCCACGAGATAGGACACGCGCACGCCCGTCTCGGCCATCACCTCGCCGGCCACGCGGTCGACCAGCTCGCGCAGGATGCGTAGCTCCTGGTCCACCGACACCAGGGGGATCATGATCTCCGGCTCGACCGTCTCGCCGTGCGCGTGCGCCACGTCGGCGGCGGCCTCGAAGATCGCCCGGACCTGCATCTCGTAGATCTCGGGATAGGTCACGCCCAGCCGGCAGCCGCGGTGGCCCAGCATCGGGTTCGCCTCGCGCAGCTTCTGCGCGCGCTGGCGCAGCTTGGCCAGGTCCACCCCGGACGATTGCGCGACATCCTCGAGTTCGGCGTCGCTGCTGGGCAAAAACTCGTGCAGCGGCGGGTCGAGCAGCCGGATGGTCACCGGCAGGCCCTTCATGATGTGGAACAGCTCGGCGAAGTCCTTGCGCTGCATGGGCTGGATGCGCGTCAGGGGCTTGCGCCGGCCGTCCGCGCTGTCCGCGAGGATCATCTCGCGCACCGCCACGATGCGGTCGCTTTCGAAGAACATGTGCTCGGTCCGGCACAGGCCGATCCCCTCGGCGCCGAAGTCCACGGCCGTGCGCGCGTCCTGCGGCGTCTCCGCGTTGGTGCGAACGTGCAGGCCGCGCCGCTCGTCCGCCCAGTGCATCAGCGTGGCGAAGTCGCCCGAAAGCTCGGGCTGGACCGTGGGAACGCGTCCGGCGATGACCTCCCCGCTCGCGCCGTCCAGGGTGATGATGTCGCCCTCGCGGATCACCGTGTCGCGCACGCTGAGCGTGCCGTTCTCGGCGTCGATGCGCAGCTCGCCTGCGCCCGCGACGCAGGGTCGGCCCATCCCACGCGCGACCACCGCGGCGTGCGAGGTCATGCCGCCGCGCGTGGTGAGAATGCCCTTGGCCGCGTGCATGCCGTGGATGTCCTCGGGCGAGGTCTCCATCCGGCACAGGATGACGTCCTCGCCCGCGTTGCCCAGCTCCTCCGCACGATCCGCGGTGAACACGGCCTTGCCCGCGGCCGCGCCGGGCGATGCGGGCAGGCCGCGCGCGACCACGTTGCGTTCGGCGTCCGGATCGAGCGTGGGGTGCAGCAACTGGTCCAGCGAATTCGGCTTGACGCGGCCCACCGCCTCGGCCTCGGAGATGAACCCTTCCTGCGCCATGTCGACGGCGATCTTGAGCGCCGCGCGCGCGGTGCGCTTGCCGTTGCGCGTCTGGAGCATGAAAAGCTGCCCGCGCTGCACGGTGAACTCGATGTCCTGCATGTCGCGGTAGTGGCCCTCCAGCTTGCGCCGCACGTCGCAAAGCTGCCGGTAGGTGTCCGGCATGGTCGCTTCCATGGAGGGCAGGTCGGTTTCCTGCTTGCCCTTGGCGTGCTCGGTCAGCGGCTGCGGCGTCCGGATGCCCGCAACCACGTCCTCGCCCTGCGCGTTGACCAGGAACTCGCCGTAGAAGTCGTTCTCGCCCGTGGAGGGGTCGCGGGTGAACGCCACGCCGGTGGCGCAGTCGTCGCCCATGTTGCCGAAGACCATGGCCTGGACGTTCACGGCCGTGCCCCAGTGCTGGGGAATGTTGTTCAGGCGCCGGTAGGTCACCGCGCGCGGATTCATCCACGAGCCGAAGACCGCGGCGATCGCGTTCCACAGCTGCTGCCGCGGCTCCTGCGGGAAGGGCTCGCCCGTCTCGTCAGCGACGATCTCCTTGTAACGCTCGATCACCGTGGCCCAGTCGGCGCCCGAGAGGCTGGTGTCGTTCTCCAAGCCCCGGTCGCTTTTGTAGAGTTCCAGGGCTTCCTCGAAGCGGCTGTGGTCGATGCCCTGGACGACGTCGCCGAACATCTGGATGAAGCGGCGGTAGCTGTCGTAGGCGAAGCGCTCGTCACCCGCCTGTTCCGCCAGCCCGCGCACCGTGGTGTCGTTCAGCCCCAGGTTGAGCACGGTGTCCATCATGCCCGGCATCGACGCCGGCGCGCCCGAACGCACGGACACCAACAGCGGATTGCTGGGATCGCCGAAGCCGGCGCCCACGCGCGTTTCCACCTTCTTTAGCGCTTCCGTGACCTCGTCCGTCAGGCCGTCGGGATAGCCGCCGCGCTCGGCGTGGTGGTTGCACACCTGCGTGGAGATCGTGAACCCGGGCGGGACGGGCAGGCCGAGCGAGGCCATCTCCGCCAGGTTGGCGCCCTTGCCGCCCAGGAGTTCGCGCATGTCGGAACGGCCTTCCGTGCCGTCCGGCCCGAAGCTGTAGACCCACTTGGTCATGGCGGCGTCATCCCTCGATTTGTGCAAAATGGGCTACTTGATCGATAGTTTGTTGAACCATTAAAAGTAGACCCAATCTTGCGAGCTTAACACTTGGTTGGTCAACCGTTACACGCACATTGTTGAAAAACTGATCAATTGGCCCTCTAAGAAGAGAGAGTGACCTCATTGCACCTTCGAAATCTTCTTTGTTAATCGTATCTCTAGTTGTATTATATTCCATCATGAGACTCTCCCAAAGATTTTTTTCCTCAATTTCATTTTCTTGATTATGTATATAATAGCTAAGGAATTGCTGGTTAGCGTACATATTTAAAGACTGATTTATATCTTTCTTTTCTTTTTTCACGATTCTCGAGGCGCGCCGATACGCGGTGAGCAGGTTCGCGCCGTCGTCGGTGCCCAGAAAGCGCCGCAGCGCGTCCACCCGGTTGAGCAGGCGCACCAGATCGTCCTCCGGCCCGCCGCCGGGTTTTTCCACGGCGAAGCACGCCGCGATCAGATCGTGGCGCACGCCGCGCTCGCGCAGCACCACCTTCAAGCGCTCGGCCAGGAAACCCAGCAGCTCGCGCACCAGCGCGGTTTCGCCGGGCACGGTCTCGCCCTCGCCGTGCGCCGCGCGCTCGCGCAGGGCGGCGCGCGCGGTGTCGCCGTGCAGCCGGATGGCCTCACGCACGATGGGCGCCAGGGCGACGCGGTGGCCGTTGTCGGCGATCAGCCGGATCACCCCCAGCGCCGCGCGGCGCAGCGCGAACGGATCCTTCGAGCCCGTCGGCGTCTCCCCGATGGCGAAGAAGCCGGTCAGCGTGTCCAGCTTGTCCGCCAGGGCGACGGCCACCGCCGCGGGCTCGGCCGGGCACGCGTCCGACGGCCCCTCCGGCTGGTAGTGCCGCGCCACGGCGCGCGCGACCTCGCCGCGCTCGCCGTCGGCCTCGGCGTAGTAGCCGCCCATCAGCCCTTCGAGTTCGGGGAACTCGTCCACCATCGCGGTGGTCAGGTCGGCCTTGGCCAGCAGCGCGGCGGAACTCGCCATGTCCCGGTCGGCGCCCAGGGATGCCGCGAGGTGCGGCGCCAGCGCCGTCAGGCGATCCACCTTGTCGTGCACCGTGCCCAGCTTGGCGTGGAACACCACGCCCGCCAGATCGCCCACCCGCTCGCGCAGCGGGCGCGCGCGGTCCTGGTCCCAGAAGAACGCCGCGTCGGCCAGCCGCGCGCGCAGCACGCGCTCATTGCCCGCGACGATGCTGGCGCCGCCGTCCGGCGTTTCGATGTTGGCCACCAGCAGAAAGCGATTGGCCAGCGTGCCGTCGGGGTGCTGCGTGG